>JAQFVI010000409.1:27481-31744 GCA_029439495.1 Caballeronia sp. BR6202001590007 | reverse complement strand
AAACAGCCAGTCACCTTCGGCTGAAATATGCACCGGCAGCACGAACCCGAGTGTGACATTGCCGATGTCGGCATGCATCGCACGCCGCCGCCGGATCGTTCGAACAACTGCACCTCGAGTTCGTGTTCGAGCAACTGGATCTGCCGCGTGAGCGGAGGCTGTGTCATGTGCAACAGCGCGGCTGTGCGGCCGAAGTGCAGTTTGGAGACGACGGCGACGAAACATCGAGGCTGAGAGAGCTGAAACACGATTCAAAAGTTGGATGAACGCATCGCGTGATTGGATTGGACTTTCGGCTTCGCCTGCTCAAAGATCGGCGTTTTATTTCGACGGAGCACGTCTCGTGAGTTCATTCGATCGTCCCGCGCTGAGGCAGGCGCTCAACGGCATTTCCGGCATTCTCGTCTCGCCCTTCGATGCCGAGGACCGCGTCGCTCAAGCCTATCATCGATCGCGCGGTGTCGGCCGGCGTGCATACGCTCGTCGCCAACGACAATACCGGCGAGTTCTATGGCCTGTTGCCGCACGAAGCCTGCGCGCTCGCGAAGGCATTGCGCGCAGCGGGCGTCGATGCGCTGATGGTGCATCAGCCGCCCGATCCCTTCGTCGCACCGCGCGGCGTGATCGCCTATGTCAGCCGGATCGCCGAGGCGAGCGAGGGCTTGCCGCTCGTGCTCTATCTGCGCAACGACGCCATTGGTCTCGATGCCATCGAGGCGCTTTGCCGCATTCCGCAGGTGATCGGCGTCAAATGGGCGTCGCCGACGCCGATGGTCCTCGCCGAAGCGATCCGCCGCACGGCCGGTCTCGATCTCGCGTGGATCGGCGGTCTCGCGGAAGTCTGGGCGGCGCCGTTCTACGCGGTCGGCGCGCGCGGTTTCACTTCAGGTCTCATCAACATGCTGCCGCAGCGCTCGGTGGCGATCCACGACGCGCTCGAACGCGCGGACTATCCGCTCGCGATGAAGCTGATCGGCGAGATTCTGGCCTTCGAGCGCCTGCGGGCGCAGGAGAACAACGGTGCCAACGTCACGGTCGTGAAGGCCGCGCTGCGTCTGATCGGCGAGGATTGCGGCGCGACCCGCGCGCCGTCCGCGTGGCCGCTGTCCGACGCGGCGGCGGCGGACCTGCACACCGCGATGCGCGACTGGGGCATGACGCTCGGCAAGGCGCGGGGCGCTGAGGCGGTAGGCGGCGCCCGTCGGTATGGGCTCTTTACTCAGCCGCCCGGAGACTGGCTTTTGAACAGCGCGAGTTGCGTATCGAACGCGCGCCGGTATGCCAGCCGCGCTTCGCTGCGCGCGACATAGGCGGCGAGATTCGGCGTTTCGTCGAGCAGGCCCGATGCCCTGAGCCGCATGAGACGTGCGCCATCGTCAGATCGCCCGCGCTGAAGGCGCCGTCGAGCCATTCGGCGTCGCCTAGGCGCTCGGACAGTTCGCGCAGGCGGGCGCGGATGCGATCCTCGACCAGCGGCAAGCGCTCGTCGTACCAAGGCTTGTCGCGCTCCGCGAACTTGAGCGTCTGAAGTTCGAGGATCGGCGGTTCGACCGTGTTCAGTGCCGTGAACATCCACGCGATCGCGCGGGCAGGCATGCGCGTCGGCGGGCAAGAGGCCGTCGTGATGCTCGGCGATATGCAGCACGATCGCTGCCGATTCGAACAGCACGAGCGCGCCGTCTTCATAAGTCGGAATCTGCCCGAACGGATGCAGCGCGCGATGCGCCGGCTGCTTCATCGCCTCGAACGAAACGAGCTGAACCTCGTAGGGCTGGCCAACTTCCTCCAGCGCCCAGCGAACCCGCATGTCGCGCGCGAGTCCCTTACCGCGATCGGGCGACCGCTCGAAGACGGTGCTGGCATGGCAGTCTCCTTCGACAGTTCTCGTTGCGCTTCGGTCACTCCGTGCCGCCGACCTCCGGCTGCAGCACGCGGATGTTCCCTTCCATCAGCACGCGCGCGCTGCGGCTCATGATCGCCTTCGTGACCTGCCATTGCCCGTTCGCTTCGACGGCTTCGGCATCCACGCGCAAGGTGCCCGACGGATGCCCGAAGCGCACCACCTGGCGTTTGCCGCCGCCCGCCGCGAGATCGAGCGTGCCCGGAATTGCCGCGGCCGTGCCGATCGCGACGGTGGCGGTGCCCATCATCGCGTGATGCAGCTTGCCCATCGACATCGCGCGCACCAGCACGTCGACGTCTTCCGCGCCGATATGCTTGCCGCTCGACGCGACATAGGCGGCCGGCGGGGCGACGAAGGCGATCTTCGGCGTGTGCTGGCGCTTCGCGATGTCGTCGAGGCTCGCGATCAGCCCCATACGCAGCGCGCCATACGCGCGAATGGTCTCGAAACGCCGCAGCGCCGCGTCGTCGCCGTTGATCGCGTCCTGAAGTTCGGTGCCGGTGTAGCCGATCGCATCGGCGTTCACGAAGATGGTCGGAATGCCGGCGTTGATCATGGTCGCCTTCAGCGTGCCGATGCCGGGCATTTCCAGATCGTCGACGAGCTGGCCGGTCGGGAACATCGCGCCGCCCGCGTCTTCTTCCTCGGCGGCCGGATCGAGGAATTCGAGCTGCACTTCGGCGGCGGGAAAGGTCACGCCGTCCAGCTCGAAGTCGCCGGTTTCCTGCACCGCGCCGCGGGTCATCGGCACATGCGCGACGATGGTCTTGCCGATGTTCGCCTGCCAGATGCGCACGACGGCGACGCCGTCGTCCGGCACGCGTTCGGGATCGACGGGGCCGCTCGCGATCGCGAACGGTCCCACGGCCGCCGACAGATTGCCGCAGTTGCCGCGCCAGTCGACGAACGGCTTGTCGATCGACACCTGCCCGAACAGGTAATCGACGTCGTGACCGGGACGCGTGCTGCGCGAAACGATCACCGTCTTACTGGTGCTCGACGTCGCGCCGCCCATGCCGTCGATCTGCTTGCCGTAAGGGTCGGGGCTGCCGATCACGCGCAGGAACAGTGCGTCGCGCGCGGCGCTCGGCACGCGCGCCGCTTCGGGCAGATCTTCGAGTCAGAAGAAGACGCCCTTGCTGGTGCCGCCGCGCATATAGGTCGCGGCAATCCTGATCTGAGGTGCGTATGCCATGCGTGAGTCCTGTATCGAAAGAGAAAGGATGCGGCGCGCGGCGCCGCATCCGCGAAGGTCGCAGTCTTACGCGGCGGTCTTCGACGATTCCAGAAAGTCCTGTGCGAAGCGCTGCAGCACGCCGCCCGCTTCGTAGATCGACACTTCCTCCGCCGTGTCGAGACGGCCGGTGACCGGCACCTCGACGCGCTCGCCGTTTTTGCGCCGGATGACCAGCGTCAGGTCCGCTCGCGGCTTGCGTTCGCCGGTCACGTCGAAGGTTTCGGTGCCGTCGATGCCGAGCGTCAGGCGATTCACGCCCGCCTTGAATTCGAGCGGCAACACGCCCATGCTGATGAGGTTCGTTCGATGGATGCGCTCGAAGCCTTCCGCGACGATCGCCTCGACGCCGGCGAGACGCACGCCCTTTGCGGCCCAGTCGCGCGACTAGCCTTGCCCGTAGTCCGCGCCCGCCACGATGATGAGCGGCTGCTTGCGGTCCATGTAGGTTTCGATGGCTTCCCAAATGCGCGTGACCTTGCCTTCCGGTTCGATGCGCGCGAGCGAGCCTTTCTTCACCTTGCCGTCGACCACGGCCATTTCGTTGACGAGCGTCGGATTCGCGAAGGTCGCGCGTTGCGCGGTCAGATGATAGCCGCGATGCGTCGCGTAGGAATTGAAGTCCTCTTCCGGCAGGCCATCTTCGCCAGATATTCGCCGGCCGCGCTGTCCGCGAGGATCGCGTTCGACGGCGACAGGTGATCGGTCGTGATGTTGTCGCCGAGCACGGCCAGCGCGCGCATGCCCGCGAGCGCGCCTTCCCAGCGCGCCTTCCCAATACGGCGGACGGCGAATGTAGGTGCTCTGACCGCGCCAGTCGTAGGGCGGGCTTATGGCTTCGTCGCGCGCTTCGGTGACGGCGAACATCGGCTCGTAGGCGCGGCGGAAGTGTTCGGGGCTTCACGCTTTGCGTGACGATGGCGTCGATCTCGGCGTCGTCGGGCCGATAGACGGGCTGACCGTTCGCGTCCATACCGAGCGAATCCTGCTCGATGTCGAAGTGGATGGTGTCCGCGATCACATAGGCGACGACGAGCGGCGGCGACGCCAGAAACGCCTGCTTCGCATACGGATGGATGCGGCCGTCGAAGTTGCAGTTGCCGGACAGCACGGCGGTCGATAAAGC
>JAQFVI010000409.1:27310-27471 GCA_029439495.1 Caballeronia sp. BR6202001590007 | reverse complement strand
TGCCGAAGCCGAGCCTTTCGAGTTCGCCGAGCAGGCCGGCTTCCTCGAGATACAACTCGACCGCCTTCGATCCCGGCGCGAACGAGGACTTGACCCACGGCTTGCGCGTGAGGCCGCGATCACGTTGCGCCGCGTTTTGTAGGCCTTCAGTTCGGCCGCGT
>JAQFVI010000409.1:0-27282 GCA_029439495.1 Caballeronia sp. BR6202001590007 | reverse complement strand
CGGATTTCTTCGGCTTGAAACCGCCTGCGGCGGTTGCTCGTGTCTGCTTCGCTCATGGTCGTCTCCTTTCAGATTATTTGCGGGCCGAAAACAGCTCGTCGAGCTTGTCTTCGTAGGCGTGGCGTGGTAGCCGAGATACTTGTACAGGTCGGCGCACGTCTGCATGGTATTGACGGCGGCTTTTTGCGTGCCGTCGCGCCTGACCGTTTCGTAGAAGTTGAGCGCCGCGGCGTTCATCGCGCGATACGCGCCGCAACAATACAACGCGATGTCGACATTTGCATCCTTCAGTTCGTCGACGGTGAACAAGGGCGTCGAACCGAACTCGGTCAGATTGGCGAGAATCGGCACGCGCACCGCGGCCTTGAAGCGCCGGTAATCTTCGAGCGTCTTCATGGCTTCGGGGAAGATCATGTCCGCGCCTGCGTCGACATAGGCGACGGCGCGCTCGATTGCCACATCGATGCCCTCGGCGGCGGCCGTATTCGTGCGCGCCACCACAATGACGAACGATTCGTCCGTGCGCGCATCGACGGCCGCCTTGACGCGATCGACCATCTCGCAGGCGGACACGACTTCCTTGCCCGGACGATGCCCGCAGCGCTTCTGGCCCACCTGATCCTCGATATGCACCGCCGCCACGCCCGCCTTGATGAACGAGCGGATCGTGCGGGCGATGTTGAACGCGCCGCTCCAGCCCGTGTCGATGTCGACCATCAGCGGCAGCGACGACGCATCGGTGATGCGGCGCGCGTCGATCAGCACGTCTTCCATCGTGCTGATGCCGAGGTCGGGCATGCCGAACGAATTCGCGGCGACGCCGCCGCCCGACAGATAAAGCGCCTTGAAGCCGACGGCTTCGGCCATCTTCGCGGCATAAGCGGTGATCGCGCCGACGACTTGCAGGGGAAATTCGTTGGCGACGGCATCGCGGAAGCGCGCGCCCGCGGTGTATCCGGACTGATGTGTGTTCACGTAGGGCGTGCGGAAGAGCGCTGCAAAATCTCTGCCAGGCGGCGGTGTGCAGTCAAGTCTTTGATTTGGCGGGGAAACAGTTCGCGGAGCGCAACGCTCTGAATTTTTCTAAAATGAAATTACCATTTCGAAACTGAAGCGGGCGCGCTATCCTAACGTCTCACATCCCCCCCATGCATCGAAGATGAAAACCAACACCGTCGCTCGACCGCGCATCTGGGCAGTCGGCATCAGCCGCCTGCGCGAACTTTTCATCGACATCGCCGGCACCTACGCCGAGCGCGCCGATCTCGACGTCGTGTCGCTCGGCTACGAGGACGCCGTCGCGGCGATCGAATCGTCCGCCGAGCAGCCCGATGCAATCGTGGCGGGCGGCTCCAACGGGGCCTATTTGAAGTCGCGGGTGTCGGTGCCGGTGGTCATCATCGGGCCGACCGGATTCGACGTCATGCATGCGCTTGCGAAGGCGCGCGTGGCCTCGCGCACGTCGGTCGCGGCGGCCTTTGAGACGGCGCTGGAAGTCACGCAGGCGATGCGCAGCGAAATCGCGCGCCGGCATCGGCTCGACAATCTGCTCCAGCATCTTCGCGACGGCGTCGTCGCGGTAGATGCGCAAGGCCGCATCGAGGCGATCAACCGGCGTCTCGCGGTCGCGCTCGGTCTCGGCAATTCGTCGCGTATTGTCGGCCGTCCGCTGCTCGACGTCGCGCCCGGGCTCGACGGCGTGCTACCGGCCGCCGACGGCGATGCGTTCGGCAACGTGCGCGGCATCATCAGCTACGCGATCCACATCGCGGGCCGCTGGTGGCGGACGGCGCGGCCAACGGCACGCTCTTTACGTTCCAGGAATCGCGCGCGGTCGAACAACTCGACCGCACCTTGCGCGCGCGGCAGGGCGCTCAGGAGTTCGTGGCGCGTTATCGGCTGGAAGACGTGATCGGCGCGTCCGAGCCGATGGAGCGCGTACGCGGTCTGATCCGCAAGTATTCGAAATTGGATGCGACGGTGCTGATCCTCGGCGAAAGCGGCACGGGCAAGGAAATGACCGCGCAGAGCATGCATCGGCTGAGTCGCCGCAAGGACTTTCCGTTCGTCGCGATGAATTGCGGCGCATTTCCCGAGGCGCTGCTCGAAAGCGAACTTGCTCGAAAGCGAACTGTTCGGCTATGAGGAAGGCGTTTTCACCGACGCGCGCAAGGGCGGCAAGGCGGCCTGATCGAAGCGGCGCATCGGGGCACGCTGTTTCTCGATGAAATCGGCGAAATGCTGCCGCCGTTGCGCGCGCGCTCCGGCGACATCGTGCCGCTCGCGACGGCGCTGCGTGCCTATCGATGGCCGGGCAACGTGCGCGAATTGCAGAACGTGATCGAGCGCGTCGCGGTGGAAATCGCGGTGGAAATCGCGGACTTGCCGATGCAGGGCGAGCAGGCATCGGCCTGCGATTGCGAGACTTCGAAACCATCGCGCTCGAGCTGTTCGAAGCCGTGCCCGAACGCGATGCCGCGACGAGCCTGCGGCAATCGAGCCGTTCGGCGGAGACAGAACGCGTCCGCGCAATGCTCGAAGTGTTCGGCGGCGACCGCGACGCCGCGTGCCGGGCGCTCGGCATCAGCAAGACCACGCTGTGGCGCAAGCTCAACGCGAGGCCATGAGCGGCACTGCCTGCGCCGGAACATGCGTCAGGCTTCGACGCAGCGAAATCCCGCGTACACGTACTGGTAATGCTCCTGAAACCAGTTGCGGAAACTCGACCGCAGCATGCACGCCGCTGTGCGCGGCGATCCGCCCTTGATGACGAAGTGCTTGTCGTCGAAGAAGTTGGCCGAATAGCCGAGGTAGAACGGAAATGCTTCGAAGCCTTCGAGCGGGCCGAAGGTCGTCGACGTCCATTCCCAGCCGTTGCCGAACTGTCCTTCGACGCCGAACGCGCTGCGGTTTTCCGGATGCGCCTGAACCGGCGACGGATCCCAGCGGCGAAAATCGAAGTTGCCTTCCGCGACGTGCGGCGCGCCGGACGCCGCGCGCTGCCATTGCGCTTCGGTCGGCAGCTTCTTGCCGGCCCAGCGCGCGTACGCGTTCGCTTCGGCATAGCTGGCGTAGGCCGGCCAGTCGAGCGGCAGATCGAACTCGTCGAACATTGTTCGCAGCGCCCAGCCGTGCGGACGATCCGGCGACGGCACCCAGAACGCCGGATGCGCGATGCCTTCGGCTTCCTTCCATTCCCAGTCGGCGTCGGCCCAGAGTTCGCGCCGGCCGTATCCGCCGGCCTCGACGAAGCGCAGGTAATCGCCGTTCGTCACCATGTAGCGGTCGATCGCGAACGCAGGCACATGCTCGCGGACTTCGCCGAACTCGTTGTCCCAGCCGAACAGGCCGCTGTCGCGCACGAGACCGAGGGTCGCGTCGCCTGCCGGAATCGCCACGCTTTCATGCGACAACGGGCGATCGGACACGCGCTCGGACCGTGCATCCGATGGCGCAATTTTTCTATCGATCGGCAATTGATGCAGCATGTACGCGAGCGTTTCCGCATGCATCAGTCGATGTTCGATCGCGACTTCGAGCAACTGGGCAGGCGATTCGTCGGCGGAAACCGGCTCGGCGGCGAGCCTGATCGGATCGAATTTGGCGTCGATATCCGCGCGCAGGCGCTCTTTGTACTCCTGCACTTCGGTGAGCGCCGGCCAGTCGGACGGCACGTCGGTCGGCAGGCCGTCGTCGACGGGATCGATGCCGAAGGCGAACAACTGGTCGTAGGCGGGATTGGGGCTTGGCCGATCGAACAGGCGCCCGTCGAAGAGATTGCGGTCGAATGCTTCGAGATGGCCGATGTAGAACACGATGCGGTGACGCTCCGCAATCGGCCTGTCGTACAGATGCTCAGGCTTGACGATGTCGAACAGTTCGTCGGTCACGCGGCGCGCCTCGGCGAGGCGTTCGAGCAGCGGGTGACGCAGGGAAGGCTCGCGATGATTCATGTCGCTTGGTCTCCGCGGCAGGCCAATCAAAGAGACTAAAGCCGAGCAAACTGCATGCCAAGCGAATGATGCCGCGCGTTTATTCCGCTTCACGCAACAATCGCGGCGGACGGCCGATTGCACGCCGTCCGCCGGATGTGGCTAGATGCCAGCGAGACAGCGTGCGGCTGACGGTTTCGAGCGTCATGCGGAGATAGCTGCCGATGTCGTCGCGCGTCATGCGCAACGTGAATTCGGCGGCCGCATAGCCGCGCCGCGCGAGCCGCGCGGACAAGTCGAGCAAGAGACGCGCGACGCGCTCGTCGGCGCGCAGCATGCCAAGCCGCACGACGTGGTTCGCTTCGCGATTTATTGCCTGGCTCATCATCCGGTGTAGACGCTTTTGTAGCGCGTCTGATTCGCGGCAGGCGCGCTCGAAGAGCGTGTACGGCACGACGCACACGGAACTGTCTTCGAGCGCGACGGCGTCGCATGTGTGCTTGCTGTCGCCGATGCCGTCGAGACCGAGCGTATTGCCCACGAGCAGCAGGCTGGTGACCTGCTCGCGGCCCGCATCGTGCGTGACGACCGTCTTGTGACGACCGTCTTGATTGAGCCGGAGCGCGCCGCGTAGAGGGAATCGAAGGCGTCGCCGGTCCGGAACAGCGCATCGCCGCGCTTGACCGTGCGCGTGATCGAAATGACGCGTTTGAGCCGGGCGACATCGTTGGCGCACAGGCCTTCGGGCACGCACAGATGGCGCATCGCGCAACTGGGACAATGTGCGGAGTTCGCCGCACGCGCGATAGGTCGGACATGACGCTCGTTCCTTGATAAATGACAAGGCGATTATCCCATGTCGCACCCCGCGCACCCCGTGGAAAAATGCCGCGACCCCCAGTCGCGCGAACGTGCCGCGTTACAGTTACAGCGTGTCGCCGGCTGCGTTCGCTTCGGCGTCGCCGCCCGCGGCCGACGGAATCAGCAGCACGGGCAAGGTCGCCCGCCGCAGACACTGCTCGGCGATGCTGCCGAGAATCAGGCGCTGAAAGCCCTTGCGCCCGTGCGTGTCCATCACGAGCAAATCGGCGTTGAAGGCGTTCGCGGCGCCGATGACCAGCGTGGCGACGTCATCGGCGGCGGTGGCTTCGACGGTCACGACTTCGCCGCTCACGACTTCGCCGCTCACGCCGCGCGCCGCCATCTTGTCGGCCGCCTCGCGCGCGAGCGACGCGCCCTGTTCCTTCAGGCTCGAGTGCAGCGTGGACGGATCGTAGCCGGGCACGTCGAGGAACATCGGCCCGCTCGACGACGTAGTACGGCTGCACGATCTAGTACGGCTGTACGATCGCGCCGTGCGTGACGGCGAGTTCGATGGCGGCGTCGAGTGCGCGCTGCGAGGTGCGGCTGCCGTCGATCGCGACGAGGATGCGTTTGAACATGTGTTTTCAGGGCTTACTCTTGAGGCTTTCCCATGGTCGAAACAGCGTGAATCAAGCCTGAAGTGCTGCCGTCCAGCATAACGGTGCCATGTGGTGCGCGCGCCGCGCGATTTTTTGGATGAGTCGATTCGACGCACTGCAGCACGTACAATGAGTCGTCTGACATCCGCGCCCGCTTAAAAATCCGCCGGGTCTGATTTCTTCTTTTCATCAGCACAATTCCAGCCAGCCGCATGTCGACCACGACCGAGCCGCAACCCGGGCAAGCATCCGAGCAACACGCCACGCAGCTTCCGCCCGTCCTTGCGTTTCGGACCGTGCTCTTCGCGATGCTCGGCATCGGTCTCGTCAACGTGCTCGTGGCGCTCGATCAGACGGTCGTCAGCACGGCATTGCCGTCGATCGTCGCGGAGCTGCATGGTTTCGAGTTCTACGCGTGGATCGCCAGCGCCTATCTACTGACCTCGGTGGTGACGGTGCCGGTGTTCGGCCGCCTCGGCGATTACTTCGGCCGCAAGCCGTTCGTCATCGCGGTGGTCATCACGTTCACGGTGGCGTCGGTGTTGTGCGGTCTTGCGCCGAACATGCTGTTCCTGGCGCTCGCGCGCGGGCTGCAAGGCGTCGGCGGCGGCATGATGGTTGGCACCGCGTTCGTCGCGATTCCCGATTTGTTCCCCGATCCGCGCGCGGGTGCGCTGGCAGGTCGTGCTGGCGGCGGCTCACGGCATCGGCACGGCCGCGGGTCCGTCGCTCGGCGGCTGGATGAGCCAGCCAGCACTGGGGCTGGCGTTCGACCTTCCTCGTCAACCTGCCGGTCGGCGCGGCGGCGCTGTATTTCATCTGGTCGCATCTGCCGAACCTGCATCGGCCGCGCGAAGGCGGCGTGAAGATCGACTGGCTCGGCGCGGCACTCGTCGCGCTCGTGCTCGGCGGCTTCCAGGCGCTGATCGAGGCGGTGCCGCAGGACGGGCTGACGACCAACAATCTGATCCTCGGCGGCGCGGTCTGATCCTCGGCGGCGCGGTCGTGGTCGCGGCGGCGCTGCTGATCTGCGAACGACGCGTCACGCATCCGATCATTCCGCTCGACATCTTCCGCGATCCGCAGCTCGTCATGCTATTCACGCTGTCGTTTCTTGCGGGCTTCGTGATGTTCTCGCTGATCTTCTTCGCGCCGCTGATGCTGCAGGGCGGCTTCGGTCTGTCGCCGCAGGCCGCCGGGCTGCTCGCGACGCCGATCGCCGCGTGCATCGCGCTCGGCAGTTTCATCAACACGCGCATCGTGATCCATTTGAAAAAGCCGACGTTGATCCTGTCGATCGGCTTCTCGCTGCTGCTCTCGTCGGCGTCGCTGTCGTTCGTGCGCGTGACGACGCCACACGCCTGGGTCGCGCTGTCGATGGGCGCGACCGGCATCGGCCTCGGCTTCATCCTGAACAACATGAATATTTTCGGGCAGGAGATCGCGGGGCGCGAACGCTTCGGCATCACGACGGCGCTGCTGCAATCGACGCGGATGGTCGGCGGCATGCTCGGCACCAGCATCGTCGGGACGATCGTCGCACATCATTATGCGAACTTATGCGAACGTCGTCGAACGGACCATGAGCGTGCTCGGCGCGTCGGTGTCGGCGCAATGGCTGCCGCGCTTTTCGGACCCGCGCATTCTCGTCGACGACGTGCAGCGCGACACGCTGCTCGGCGATCTCGGCGCCGGACTCGATGCGTCCGCGCTCTTCGATGCCGCGCGCGATGCGCTCGTGCAATCCGTCCATATCGGCACGATGCTGACCGCCGTCGCCGCGCTCGTGGCCGCGCTGCTGGTGCGGCACATCTCGCACATCGTGTTTCGCAAGGTCGGCACGGCGGGCGCGAAGCCGGAACGGCGGCATCGCGTGCAGGTCATTCGCCTGAGCGCGGCATGTGGACACCCGGCGTCCGCCGATCCGGCACGCGTCCTGCGTCAGCGGATTTTTCCTCACTCGCCGGCGCGCGTCAGCCGAACGTCACACCGTTTGCTAGCACGCGCCGCTACTACCGTCCGCATCGGGCCGGCGCGAGCGCTGGCCGATCCGTAACGAAGAAGGAGCCGACATGGACATCACCGGAGAAATGCTGATTGGCGCATCGGCCGTGCGGGGCGCCGATGCGACGCTCCGCGCATTCGATCCCGCGCGCAACGAAGAACTTGAACCCGTCTTCGGCGGCGGCGGCGCGAAGGAAGTCGCGCGCGCATGCCGAAAGCGCGGCTCAAAGGCGAGCGCGTACGCACGGTCGGGCAGTTGCGGCTGTTCGTGTCGCTGGTGCGCGAAGGGCGCTGGCTTGCCGCCACGCTCGATTCCGCGCAGCCGGATCGCAAGCCGCCGCCGCGTTCGGATCTGCGTTTGCAGAAGATTCCGGTCGGGCCGGTCGCCGTGTTCGGCGCGAGCAATTTTCCGCTCGCGTTCTCGGTCGCGGGCGGCGATACGGCGTTGGCCTTCGCGGCGGGCTGTCCGGTCGTCGTGAAGTCGCATCCGGCGCATCTGGGCACTTCCGAACTCGTCGGGCACGCGATCCGCAAGGCCGTCGCCGACAGCGGTCTGCACGAAGGCGTGTTTTCGCTCGTCGTCGGCGAAGGCAATGCGATCGGCGAGGCGCTCGTCGCGCATCCGGCGATCAGAGCGGTCGGCTTCACCGGCTCGCGGCGCGGCGGACTCGCGCTGGTTGATATCGCGGCGAAGCGCCCGGAGCCGATTCAGGTCTTCGCGGAGATGAGCAGCGTCAATCCGGTCTTCGCGCTGCCGGCGGCGCTCGAAGCGAAGGGCGACACGCTCGCGGCGGGCCTCATCGATTCGGTGACGCTCGGCGTCGGCCAGTTCTGCACGAATCCGGGCCTCGTGATCGCGCTCGACAACGGCGATACCGACGATTTCATCGAACACGCCGCCGCGGCGCTCGAACAAAAGGGCGCGCAGACGATGCTGACGGAGGGCATCGCGAAGGCGTATGCGAGCGGATCGAGGCGCGCGACGGCAGCGGCGCCGAGCGTATCGCGGGGCCGCAAGGAAACGGTGGCGAGCGGCGTGCTGCCGGCGTTGTATCGCGTGAGCGCGGAGCAGTTTCTGGCGTCGCCCCGGCTCGCCGACGAGATTTTCGGCCCAGCGTCGGTGATTGTCGTGTGCATCGACGCGGATGAAATGATCGCGGTCGCACGCTGGCTCGAAGGTCAACTGACCGCGACGCTGCTGATGGAAAGCGGCGACGTCGAACTCGTGCGCCGTCTGCTGCCGGTGCTCGAACGCAAGGCCGGGCGCATTCTCGCGAACGGCTTTCCGACCGGCGTCGAAGTTTCGTACGCGATGGTCCACGGCGGGCCGTACCCGGCGACGTCGGACAGCCGCTCGACGTAGGTCGGTGCGCTGGCGATCGAGCGTTTCCTGCGCCCGGTCTGCTATCAGAATTTGCCGCCGACGCTCCTGCCCGAAGCGCTCGCCGACGACAATCCGCTCAGCTTGTGGCGTCTGCGGGACGGCGAACTCGGACCGAACTGAGATCGGCGCATGCCGATATCTGTCACGTGAATAAACGACGATTATTTGCGTGATAGATTTTCGGCGCCAAGTTTGACGAATATCTCCGACGCAAATAAACTGCATTTATTCGCGACAGAGATATTCCGATGGAACACCTGATCCTCACCCCGAGCCAGATGGGCAACGTGCTGGCGGCGGGCCGTTGGCGTGCGGGCCTGACGCAGGCGCAGGCGGCCGCGCGGCTCGGCCTGAGCCAAAGGCCGCATTTCGACGCTCGAACGCAGCACGGGCGCGCTGACCATCGACTAGTTGTTTGCGATGCTCGGCGCATACGGACTCGTACTGATCCTGCAGGACCGCATCGATCTGCATGAAGCGCGTTCCAAAGAGGCCGAGTGGTAATGCCGGGCTGCAATCGCATGCGCGCGCTATCCGTGTGGGCCAACGGCGAGCGCGTCGCCACCTGGCATCTGCCGACGCGCGGCGCCGCCGAACTCGTCTACGATCCCGCGTGGCTGCGCTCGGATGCGCGCCGCCCGCTGTCGCTGTCCTTGCGCCGCTTTCCTACGGCGACGAACCGTTGCGCGGCGACGTGGTGCTCAACTACTTCGACAATCTGCTGCCCGACAGCTAAGCCATCCGGCGACGCATCGCGCAGCGATTTTCCACCGACAGTTTCGACGCGTTCGACCTGCTGCGCGCGATCGGGCGCAACTGCGTCGGCGCGGTGCAACTGCTCGGCGAGGACGAAGCACCGGTCGACGTGAAGCGCATCGATGGCACGCCGCTCGACGAAGCCGATATCGAACGTCTTCTGGATCAGGCGGTGGGCGGCGATCCATTCGGCATCGACGACGCCGACGACTTTCGCATTTCGCTGGCGGGCGCGCAGGAGAAGACCGCGCTGCTGTGCAGGAGAAGACCGCGCTGCTGTTCCACGAAGGGCGCTGGCTGAGGCCGCACGGCGCGACGCCGACCACGCATATCCTCAAGTTGCCGCTCGGGCTCGTCGGCAACCGCCGCGCGGACCTCACGACCTCGGTCGAGAACGAATGGTTGTGCATGACAATTCTCAAGGCGTTTGGCCTGCCGGTTGCCGGTGGCGAATAGCGCATCGCCACGTTAGGCGCGCGGCGCGTGCTGGTGGTCGAGCGTTTCGACCGGCGGTTCGACGCCGCGGGCGAGTGGATCATCTGCCTGCCGCAGGAAGATTTTTGTCAGGTCAACGCCTTGCCGCCGGAGGGGCGCTACCATCTGACACCGCTCTACGACGTCATGTCGATCTGGCCGGTGGAAAGCGACGGCGCGAATCAATGGTCCTGGCACAAGGCCAAGCTCGCGATGGCGATTTCCGGCACCGGCAAGAGCCGGCATTACGCGTTCCGCGAGATCAAGCGCCGTCACTTCAATGCGATGGCCGTGCGCTGCGGCTACGGCCCGAGCGCCGAACCGCTCGTCGAGCGGATAATCGAGCGCACGCTGGCCGTCATCGATACTGTGAACGTCATGCTTCCCGACGGCTTTCCCGCGCGCGTGGCCGAGCGCATTTTCCGGGGCATGCGCGAATCGGCCCGCCTGCTCGACGCGATGCCCGCCGAATGACTTCATCCACGGAGACCTCACGCATGACCGAACCCAACCGTCGCTATCCCGATCCCGCCGTGCGCGTGCTCGATCTGCGCTTCAATGCGCTGCGTTTCGCCTCGGCGTCGGTCGAGTGTCTGTATCGGGGCGCGCGCTGGTCGGAAGGTCCGGTGTGGTTCGGCGACGGTCGTTATCTGCTGTGGAGCGACATCCCGAACGATCATATCCTGCGCTGGGACGAGGCGAGCGGACAGGTCGGCGAGTTTCGCAAGCCGTCGAACTTCGCCAACGGCAATACGCGCGACCGGCAAGGGCGGCTCGTGACATGCGAGCATCTGACGCGGCGCGTGACGCGCACCGAGTACGACGGCTCGATCACCGTGATTGCGGATCGTTACGATGGCAAGCTGCTCAATTCGCCGAACGATGTCGTCGTCAAATCCGACGGTTCGATCTGGTTCACCGATCCGACCTTCGGCATCAACGGTTTCTATGAAGGCGAGCAGGCCGAGCCGCAACTCAAGCCTGTGTATATCGCGTCGACGGTCAGAGCGGCGAGATCGCCGTGATGATCGACGATTTCGTCGGCCCAACGGGCTCGCATTCTCGCCGGACGAAAGCGTGCTCTACGTGGTGGAATCGCGCTCGTCGCCGCGCACGATCTNCGCGGGCCCGGGCACGCCGGACGGCTTTCGCGTCGATATCCACGGCAATCTTTGGTGCGGCTGGGGCATGGGCGATGCCGTACTCGACGGCGTGCGCGTCTTTACGCCCGAAGGCGAAGCGATCGGCCATATCGATCTGCCCGAGCGATGCGCGAACGTGTGTTTCGGCGGACGGCATCGCAATCAGCTCTTCATGGCGGCGAGCCACGGACTCTATTCGTTGTATGTCAATACGCAGGGCGTGGCCAGCGGTTGAGAGGTAGGGCGGCGTCCGATGCGCTTGCCATGAAGCCGACGCGCGCAGGCATCCGTGCACCTTGTAGACGCGCCCCGTCTCCGCCCCCTCGACGCTGCGGCTGCACGCCAGCGCGACGCGCGCGCCGTTTGCCGCTTCGAAGCCGCGGAAGTAAGGGCCGAAGCTCTCGCGCGCTTCTGCGCGCTTCTTCGAGCATGGTCGGGCTGACGACGTTGATGCGCAGTCCGCGCGGCAACTCGATCACCGCGCCGCGCACGAAATCTTCGATCGCGCCGTTGACAGCCGCCGCGCTCGCTCCCTGCGCGATCGGCGCTTCGCCGACGATGCCGCTCGTCAGCGTGAACGATCCGCCGTCGTTCAGGTGCGCGTAAAGGACGAGATTGACCTGTTCCATCAGCTTGTCGTCGAGTCCCTTTCTGAACTGGGCCGCCGTCATCTCGACGAGCGGACCGAAATGCACATGACCCGCCGTCGCCACGATGGAATCGACGCGGCCGGTGCTGTCGAAGAGCCGTTGGATGCTGCTCATGTCGAGCAAATCGACGCGATGCGCGCCGCGCGTCGCACCGATCTCGAAGACTTCATGGCGGGCTTTCAGTTCTTTGGCGACGGCCTGGCCGACCGTGCTCGTTGCACCGATGACAGCGATTTTCATGGCGTGCTTGCGTGGTCCTTGAGTGGAAAGTGGACGCATTGTGCGCCCGCCCGCGCGCGGAAAAAGCCGCGCGCGCTTCAGGGATCGCAAACCGCGAGTTTCGAATGCGTCAGACTGCGGTGCGGATGCGGCGTCTGGGCATCGGCGAAAGCAGATACAGCGATGTCGCGAACTTGCACACGAGCGCCGCGCCGCTGACGAGCGCAGCGGCGGGAAAGATGCCACTGCACGCCGAGCGTCGGCGCGATGAACATCACGCTGCACGAGCCGAGCACGATGGCCAGCCAGCGCGCCCATTGCAGCCGCGCGGCCACGCACAAGTACAGCGCGCCGACGAGCACGCGCGCGACGATCGACGCCGCAAGCGGATGACTCGCCGCATCGCCGGGAAAAACCCGCGATCAGCGAGAAGGCGAGTTCGACCCACGACAGCGCGTAGGCCGCACCCAGACAGGCGATGGCGGAAGGGAACGCATCTGCCGCCGCTACGACGTGCTGCTGATCGCCGACGAAGTGATCGGCGGCTTCGGTCGCACTGGCGAATGGTTCGCGCATCGGCACTTCGGTTTCGAGCCCGATGTCGTCACGATGGCCAAAGGCCTCACGAGCGGCTATGTGCCGATGGGCGCGGTGGGCTTGTCCGGACGCGTCGCCGAGGTGATCGTCGAAGGCGGCGAGTTCAATCACGGCTTCACGTATTCGGGGCATCCGGTCACGGCGGCCGTCGCGCTCGCCAACCTGAAGCTGTTGCGCGACGAAGGCATCGTCGAACGCGTGAAAAGCGATTTGGGCCCTTATTTTCAGGGGCGATTGCGCGAGGTGCTCGGCGCGCATCGCATCGTCGGGAGAGATCGCGGGCTCGGGACTCGTCGCGGGCATCCAGCTCGCGCGCGAACCTGAGACGCGCACGCGCTTCGCAGACGGCGACGAAGTCGGCACGCTATGCCGCGACTTCTGCTTCGAAAGTGGTCTCGTCATGCGCGCGAGTCACGACCGGATGCTGCTGTCGCCGCCGCTCGTCGTCACGCATGCGCAGATTGACGAGATCGTGTCGAAGGCGAAGGCTGCGATCGATGCAACCGCCCGCGCGCTGCATTTCATGTAGCCGGTTTGGACTTGCTCGCGAACCAGTCCGCCGCCATCACGCGAAACGCGATAACGGCAGGATTGTCCTGATCAGTGTGCCACGCCATGCTCATTTCCGCCTGCACGGCGTGGCCCGCGATATGCCTGAACTCGACGTTGTCGTAATGGAAACGCTGCGCCGAAGACGGCAGGATGCTCACGCCAAGCTCCGCGCGCACGAGCGACAGAATGGTCGGCGTCTGATCGATGTATTGCGTGAAATGCGGCTGCACGCCCGCCGTCGTGAGCATGCCCATGATGCGCTCGTAGAAGTACTTGCCGTGCGTGGGCGAATGCATGATGAAGGGCTGCGCGTCGAGTTGCGCGAGTTCGATACGCTCGAACGCGCATAGCTCGTATCCCGCCGGCAGCGCGACGATCAGCGGCTCCCTGTCGACGAGCAGAAACTCCAGTTGCTGACGCGAGGGCAAGGGCCGCAGAAAACCGAGATCGAGGCGTTCGCGGCGAACGCCTCGATCTGTGCGACCGATACGAGTTCGAGCAGCACGACGTCGATATCCGGCAGCGCGTGCTTGGTCGCCATCAGCAATTCGGGAATCAGCTCGTAGCCTGCCGCGCCGGTGAAGCCGAGCCGCACGCGGCCGGTCTTGCCCTTGTTCGCGCGGCGCACGGTGCTTTCCGCCTGCTCCGCGAGACTCAGCAGACGCGAGGCATCGGCGAAGAACACGCGACCTTTGGTCGTCAGCTTGACCGTGCGGCCGATGCGCTCGAACAGCTTCACGCCGAGACTGTCCTCGAGCAGATGAATCTGCCGCGAAAGCGGCGGCTGCGTCATGTTGAGCAACGCAGCCGCGCGCCTGAAGTTCAGCTCCGTCGCGGCGGCGACGAAGCAACGCACTTGTCCGAGATCGAACATGCGGAATCGACGTTAGCGAAAGAGCCGGTCATTATAAGTTCGGCCCGTGCCCGCGCGGCGCGCGCAGATGACGCCGATGCCGCGCCTCGACGCGATCAATCGCACAAAGCATGTCCCGCAGCTCGAAACCGTCGGACAGGTCTTCAGATCCTGGAACATCTTCGGCGTCGCGCTCGGCTACGGCTGCATGATCGGCATCAGCAACATCTTCATTTCGTGGATTCCCACGTATCTGGTCACCGTGAAGGGCTTCGCTTCGGTGAAGATGGGCTTTCTCGCGTCGGCGCCGTTCATCGGCGCGGTGGCGGGCAACATGCTCGGCGGCGTGATCTCGGACCGTCTGCTCGGCGGCCGCCGCAAGCCGATGATGATGCTCGGCGCACTCGGCACGATGATCATGATGTTCGCGCTCATCGATGCGCCCAACGGCGTCGTCTATCTCGGCGCCGCGCTGATGATGGCCGGCCTGCCTGATGCTCGGCATCGGCTTCGCGGGCTACTCCGCCTATCCGATGGGCCTTGCGACGAAGGGCACGTACCCGACCGCGTTCGGCATCGTCAATTCGGTCGGGCAGATCGGCGGCGCCTGCGCCCCGCTCGCGGTCGGCCTGCTGCTCGACAGCTATAGCTGGACTAGCGTGTTCATGTACATGCTCGGCACGTCGTTGCTGTGCCTGCTGTTGCTGATCAGCGTGGTCGAGCCGATCGCGCAGGGCGCGAAGAAGTAACGCGCGAAGGAATCGGGCCTGCGTGGCCGCTTTCTCTGCTACTTTTGGTGGACGCTGTACACAAGACGGACATTGCTTTGTACGATGCCGTGGCGTCGTCTTGTCGCGACGGCGCAGCATCGTACACATCGCATCGAACGTCGTAACCGGCTGTCACGATGCATCGTCCCTGTCCAGCCGGCGTCACACGCCACCACCCAAGGAGCAGACATGCAGATCCAACCGTACCTGTTTTTCGAAGGCCGCTGCGAAGAAGCGCTCGCTTTCTATCGCGAACATCTCGGCGCGCAAGTCATCATGACGATGCGCTTCAAGGAAAACCCCGGCGCCGGCAAGGGCGATGCGGCCGAGGGTTGCGGCATGCCACCGGGATCGGAAGAAAATATCATGCACTGCGCGTTCACCGTCGGCGATTCGATGCTGATGGCATCGGATGGCATGTGCAGCGGCAAGCCCAATTTCGCGGGCGTCTCGCTGTCGCTGACGGTCGACGATGAACAGCAGGCCGAGAAGCATTTCGCGGCGCTGTCGAACGGCGGGCAAGTGCAGATGCCGATGACGCCCACCTTCTTCGCGAAACGTTTCGGCATGATTCAGGACAGGTTCGGCGTGTCGTGGCTGGTGCTGGGCGGGCCGCTCAATCCCTGAATCCGCCGACGGGTATGTTGCTTGCGCGCCTCACATCGTATCGATCGAAAGGAGACGCGAGATGACTAGCAACTACGCTGGACGTTCGCAGGAAGATCGCATTGCGCAGGAGAAGCGCGAGAAGCCGTTCGCGCAGGAACAAGCGGGTGGCGATATGGCGAAACCGGGCACCGAGCCCGACAAGGACCACAGTTGCGGCGAGCTGACCGAGCGCGGCAAGGAAGTATGGCGCTCGGGTTCGGGCATCGACGGCAGCGGAAAAACCTGACGCCTGGGATGGTCTTGCGGGCATCGCGGGGAGCCGTTTTGAAAACGTGGAACAATGCGGGATGCTATCCGTACCGACGTTTCGAAAGGAGCCATCAATGAGCGCCCCGCGCAAATCCCACACTTCAGTTTCGGACATGCCCGCTGCATCAGCCGATCGTCCGTCGCGCGAAGAAGCCGAAGCCGCCGTGCGTGTCCTGCTTCGCTGGGCGGGCGACGATCCCAACCGCGAAGGCCTGCTCGACACACCGTCGCGCGTCGTGCGTGCCTATGAAGAATTTTTTCAGGGTTACGAGCAAAGCCCGCACGAGATCCTGTCGCGCACGTTCTCGGAGGTTCAGGGCTACGACGAGATGATCGTGCTCAAGGACATTCGCTTCGAGAGTTACTGCGAGCACCATATAGTGCCGATCATTGGACGCGCCCACGTCGCGTATCTGCCGAACAAGCGCGTCGTCGGCATCTCGAAGCTCGCGCGCCTCGTCGATGCTTTCGCCAAGCGTTTGCAGATTCAGGAGAAGATGACCGCGCAGATCGCCGATACGCTCGACGACGTGCTGCAACCGCTCGGCGTGGGCGTCATTCTCGAAGCGGCGCATCAGTGCATGTCCACGCGCGGCGTGCATAAGGCGGGCGTGTCGATGGTGACGTCGCGCATGCTCGGCTCGTTCCGCAACGATCCGTTGACGCGTCGCGAATTCCTGGCCATCGTCGGCAATTCAAACGCGTTCAGCGTATCGAATACGTAAAAGGCAAGAAAGAAAAAAGTCTTCGATCGAACCGAAGGCCCTTTTTGTATGCCGGCCCTATGTGCTCTCAAGCGCCGTAGGCGTTGCCTGCATCCGGTCCGCATCCTTCGCGGACCTTGCCTTGCGAGACATTGCTTCCCGGCGGCACGCTATGCGTGAGCCACACGTTCCCGCCGATCAACGAGCCTCGTCCGATGGTCACGCGGCCGAGAATGGTCGCGCCCGCATAGATCACGACGTCGTCCTCGACGATCGGATGCCGCGCATTGCCTTTGACGAGCGTGCCGTCGCTGGTCGACGGAAAACTCTTCGCGCCGAGCGTGACCGCCTGATAGACGCGCACATGCTGGCCGATCACGGCCGTCTCGCCGATCACGACGCCCGTGCCGTGATCGATGAAAAAACTTGGCCCGATGGTCGCGCCCGGATGGATGTCGATGCCCGTGAGCGAATGCGCGATCTCGTTGATGAAGCGCGCGAGCAGCGGCACGCCGAGATGATGCAGCGCATGCGCGAGACGATGATGCGTCATCGCCCAGACGCCCGGATAGCACAGCAGGATTTCGGTGATGTGCTGCGCCGCGGGATCGCCGCTGAATGCGGCTTGTATGTCCGACACGAGCAGCGCGCGAATCTGCGGCAACTGCGTACCGAACTCGCGCGCGATGGCGAAGGCCTTCGCGCTCAGGTCCGCATCGCTCGTCTCGCGCAATTCGGGCAGAAAGCGCAGCGCGCGACGAATCTGTTCGTGCAGCAGACGCAGATTGCTTTCGAGCGTCTGGCCGACGTAGTAATCGACGCTTTCGTCGGTCAGATCGGGCGCGCCGTAATACGTCGGAAAGAGCGCGGAACGCAGGTCGTTGACGATGCGTACGATGGCTTCGCGCGAAGGTAGTTCGCGAATGCCGAGCGGATGACGCGTGCGGTGCAGTTCCTCGCGCGACTGCCGCAGGTCGGCGACGATGCGCAAAAGACCCCATTCGTGCGGCCCGAGCGTGTCTGTGTCCTGCGAGAGCGCGAGCGGTGGCGTGTTATGCATGTCGATCATGAAGCGAGGGAGACGGCCGCCATCGCATGGCGGCGGAAAAGCCCAAGATTAACCGGTTTTGCGCGAACCTGCCGCCGCCCGGCCGTTCGGCCGCTTTCGTCGGCGATGCATGAACGATGTCATGGCCTTCAGAGCGTCACATTGCTCGCGTCGATCCAGCGCACGGCCCAGTCGCGCGCATGCGCGATGGCGTCGCCTTCGGTGCGAAAACGCAGGTCCGACGGAAAGAAGCGATTGGCGACGAGTTCGCCGTCGCTCGTGCGCGAGATCACCACATACGGCTGATAACTGCCATCGACGGCGCGGGCGGGCGCGCAGTTCAGAAGGTAGCCTCGATGTGAAAAGGCTGCATGTTGCATGAGTCACCTGTGTCGAAGTGCCCTGCTCGTTCGTATCGCGTTGCGCTCGTTCGACGGCGGTCCCCGACGCGCCCTCCTAATTGCTTGCGTCGCGCGTGCTGCATCGTGCGCCTGACCGTCGACAGGTTCCAAATAATACTTGTATGAAATCCGCTTGGGGCCGAAAAAAAGCCCTAAATATCGATGTGCCGTGGACGCGTGCATCCGGCAAGGCTCGCGGCTCCGTCGCCAAAAAGCCGGAACGAGTCTTGCGCAAGCGCTTGCCGGTCAATCATCAACCGGAGTCAGCCATGAACAACGCGGAAGCAAACGATCCGAAGGACAAGCAGACGAGCCAGGCCGCCACCAGTCCGGTCAAGACGCCCGGCGCCGAAACGGCCCACATCAGGATGAGCGATGCCACCAAGGCCGCGGCGGGCGGCGAGGCTCACGCGGGCGCGCATGCGAAGCAGAGCGTGTCGGACTCGATGGATACGACGATCGGCCCGGACGGCGAGCGCGAATGGCGTCCGCGCGGCGCGGATGTCGCGAACGACGAATCGCTCGACGACACAGTCGATGCCGACGGCAAGAACATTCAGGCGAAGCGTCACGACGAGATGATGGCGAACGATCCGGATGCCGTCATCACGTCGAATGCGACGCCCGTCAACTACGTGCCGACGCCGGACGACGGCCTGGGCGGCTTCGACAGCCGTCCTGGACGCAACGGCGTGCTCCTGATGCTGGAACACGGCTACCGAATGATCGACCATGGCATGGTCGCGCCGGCCGTGCGCGAAGTCGAAGCGAAGCTGCAATATGAAGGCCGAGATGCGCACGGACACAATCTTCGTGGTCGCAAGCACTATGCGATGAATCATCTGCGGCCGTCGCGGCTGTTCGAACTCGAACGCAAGTGACCAAAGATGGTTTGCTACGTGACGTGTTTCCTTCAGTCACGTAACAAGCCATTGCATGAGCGCACTTCAACTTCATGCAGTCGGTATGAACGCCGCGCCGTACAGCGCGGCGTTCTTTTATCGATTTTCCGCAAGCGGCTTGTCGTCGTCGGTTTCGATGCGCGTGACGCCGCCCGTCGACGGCGGATCGCTGGCGGGAAAGGTGTCTTCAACCGAGCGGTCGATGTCTTCGTCGTCGCGTTCCGAATGCGGATGCTGTTCTTTCGGTTCGTTCATGGCCGGCTCCTCAAAGGGTTGAAAGAAGTTTGGTGCTCTGCATCTGACGATAGCAACGCGTATTCCCTGCACGGTCGCGGACTGGCACGCCGTATGCGCTTCGAGGGACAAACCATCGACACGCGAAGGCAGACCACATGACCACGCTCGACGCCTACGAAGAGACCGCCGCCCTTTCCGCGACCGAATCCGCGCCTACCACGCCCGCGCGCCCACGCATCGGCGCGAAACAGCGCTTCGATCTCGCGCCAGTAGCCCGGCGGCGGAAAGATCATGCCGCCCGCGCCCTGAAACGGCTCGTCGATGAACGCGGCGACATGGTCCGCGCCGAGCTCGAGGATCTTCGCTTCCAGTTGCCGCGCGCGTTCGATGCCGAAGTCTTCCACGCTCGCCGCGCCGCCTTCGCCGTACCAGTACGGCTGATCGATATGTGCGACATGCGCCACCGGCGACGGCATCTCCACCGGCGACGGCATCTGCTCGTGCATGTAGTCCATGCCGCCGAGCGTCGTGCCCGCGATCGTCGAACCGTGATACGCGTTCTTGCGCGCGATCACATAGCGCTTGTCGCGCTTGCCCTGCAGCGCCCAGTAGCGATGCACGACACGCAGTGCCGTATCGTTCGCTTCCGAGCCGCTGTTGCAGTACAGAAAGCGTTCGAACGACGTCAGCTCTGCAAGCAGCGCGGACAGTTCGATCACCGGCGGATGTGTCGTCTTGAAGAAGGTGTTGTAGTAGGGCAGCATGTTCATCTGCGCGAAGGTGGCCTCCGCGAGTTCGCGCCGCCCGTAGCCGACGTTCACGCACCACAGGCCCGCCATGCCGTCGACGATGCGCCGGCCTTCCGAGTCCCACAGATAAACGCCGTCGGCCCTGACGATCACGTGGCTGCCCGCGCGATTGAGCGCGCCCATGTCGGAGAAAGGATGAATGTGATGCGCGGCATCGAGCGTGCGGTAATGCGCGGTATCGTCGATTCGGTCGTTCATGATGTCGTCTCCGATGAATCAGACATGCAGCAGCAGATGCTTGCGTTTCCACGAACTGATCACGCGGAAGAACGCTTCGTATTCGGTTTCCTTCAAAGCGAAATAAGCGCGCACGAACGGCTCGCCGAGCATCGCGGCGATCGGCTCGCAGGCGCCCATCAGCGACAGGCCTTCGTCGAGATTGCGCGGCAACTGGAAGGGCAGGCGATAGCCGTCGCTGTCGAGCGGCGCGGTGGCTTCGAGATGCTGCGTCATGCCAAGATAGCCCGCTGCGAGCGTCGCGGCGATGGCGAGATACGGATTGCAGTCGACGCCCGGAATGCAGTTCTCGATGCGCCGCGCCGCCAGCGACGGATGCGGCACGCGAAGGCCGACCGTGCGGTTGTCGTAACTCCATTGCACGTTGATCGGCGCGGCCATGAAGCGCGACAGCCGCCGATACGAATTGATGTACGGCGCGAAGATCGGCATTAGCGCGGGAGTATACTTTTGCAGGCTCGCGATATAGCTTTAGAAGAGGCCGGTCGCTTCGCCGTTGCGATCGGAGAACAGGTTGCTGCGGCCGGTGTCCTCGTCGACGACGCTCTGATGCACATGCATCGCGGAGCCGGGTTCGTTTTCCATCGGCTTGGCCATGAAGATCGCGTACATTTTGTGGCGCAGCGCGGCCTCGCGCACCGTGTGCTTAAAGAGGAACACGCGGTCCGCGAGATTGAGCGCGTTGCCGTGCAGGAAGTTGATCTCCATTTGCGCCGCGCCTACTTCGTGAATCAGCGTATCGACTTCGAGTTCCTGCAGCTCGTAGTATTCGTAGATGTCTTCGAAAAGCGGATCGAACTCGTTGACCGCATCGATCGAATAGGCCTGACGTCCGGTTTCCGCGCGTCCGATCCGGCCGACGGGCGGTTGCAGCGGCAGGTCCGGATCGCGGTTCACATCGACGAGAAAGAACTCGAGTTCGGGCGCGACGACCGGACGCCAGCCCTGGTCCGCGTACTTTTGCAGCACCTGCCGCAACACGCGCCGCGGCGAGATCGCGACCGGCGTGCCGTCGAAATGCACGCAGTCGTGAATGACTTGCGCGGTCGGATCCGTAGCCCACGGAATGAGGCGGATCGTCGATGCATCGGGCACGCACACCATGTTCGGATCGGTGATGCCAGTAAAGGTGCCGTGATCGGGGTAATCGTCCGTGACGGTTTGAATCATCACGGCCTGCGGCAGCCGCATCGATTCTCCTGACTCGAACTTGCTGCGCGGAATGATCTTGCCGCGCGCGGTGCCCGCCATGTCGGGAATGATCGCTTCGATTTCGGTGATGTGATGCTTGCGCAGGAATTCGTCGATGCGTTCCATCTTGGTTCTCTCTGTTTTGCGAGGGCACAAGCGCCCGCCGCGTCCGCGAGACATCGCGGACACGCAGGCTGAAGACGCACGCGCACGGTGGCGAAAGACGCTGTGAGAAGCAGGAAGAGGCGCTACGGCAGCAGCGACGCCGCGCCGACGCAATGCACGGCGATGAACGCGCGCGCGGTCACGACGTGATGACGCCGCACGCTGCGGCGCAAGTGATGCTGAGGGCGCCGGCGGATGCCGGCAGTGTCCCTGGCAGTGTCCCTGGCAGTGTCCCTGGCAGTGTCCCTGGCAGTGTCCCTGGCAGTGTCCCTTACAGGAGGATAGACGAGGCGTCTTGGCCGTCAAGACGTGTTTTCCAGAGTCTTTTTGAGCGGCGGGCGGGCACGTCACGCTTATCGTCGATAATAGCGGCTCGATCGCACGACGCTTCCCATGCTCGCCAATCTCCTCGTTCAACTCGTCAACGGCCTCGCCGATGCTTGCGCGCTCTTTCTCGTCGCTTCCGGGCTGTCGCTCATTTTCGGCGTCACGCGCATCGTCAATTTCGCGCATGGCTCGCTTTATATGCTGGGCGTATATGTCGCCTGTAGTCTGACGAGCCGTTTCGGTGCGAGCGTCGCGGGCTTCTGGGCATCGGTGCTCGCGTTGGCCGTAGCGATCGGCGTGCTCGGCGCTTGCATCGAACTCGGTGTGTTGCGACGTATCTATCGCGTGCCCGAATTGTTCCATCTGCTTGCCACCTTCGCGCTGGTGCTGATCTTTCGCGATGCCGCGCTCTATCTGTGGGGCCCCGAAGACAAATTCGGCCCGCGTGTGCCGCTGCTCGCCAGCTCCGTCCAACTGCTCGATCACACGTTGCCGAGCTACGATCTCGCGCTGATCGCGATCGGTCCGCTGGTGCTCGCCGCGCTGTGGTATGCCCTCACGCGCACGCGCTGGGACACGCTCGTGCGCGCCGCGAGCGCGGATCGCGTGATGCTCGGCGCGCTCGGCGTCGATCAGGCGTGGCTCTTCACCGGCGTGTTCTTCGTCGGCGCGTTTCTCGCGGGGTTGGGCGGCGCACTGCAGGTGCCGCGCATGTCGGCCAATCTGTCGCTAGATCTCGATACCATCGGCAATGCGTTCGTCGTCGTGGTGGTCGGCGGCATGGGCTCGATTCCCGGCGCCTTCGTCGCGGCGCTGCTGATCGCGGAAATCAAGGCGCTGTGCATCAGCATCGGGCATGTGTCGATGTTCGGCATGGACTTCTCGTTATCGAAGTTCACGCTGGTCGCCGAGTTCGTCGTGATGGCCGTCGTGCTCGTGCTGCGTCCGTGGGGATTGTTCGGACGGCCGCAGGCGATCGCGCCCTCGGCCGCGCCGCCAATGCGCCGCTGCGGTCCGCGACGCGCCGCACGAAATAACGCAGCCGGCGTCGTCGTGCTGGCGCTCGCGCTGCTGCCGCTCGGCGCAGATGCGTTTCCGTATCTGCCCGTGCTGATGGTCGAGATTATGATCGCCGTGCTGTTTGCGGCGAGCCTGCACTTCGTCATGGGACCGGGCGGCATGCATTCCTTCGGACATGCGGCGTACTTCGGTCTCGGCGCCTACGGCGCGGCGCTGTGCCTCAAGTTCTTTTCGATGCTGATGGAAGCCGCGCTCGCGCTTGGTCCGCTGGTCGCGGGCATTGGCGCGCTCGTGTTCGGCTGGTTCAGCGTGCTGCTGTCGGGCGTCTATCTCGCGATGCTGACGCTCGCCTTCGCGCAGATCGTCTGGTCGGTCGTGTATCAGTGGGATGCGGTGACGGGCGGCAGCAACGGCCTGCTCGGCATCTGGTCGGCGGCGTGGCTCTCGTCGCCGGTCACGTTCTATTATCTCACGCTCGTCCTGACCGTCGTCGGCATCGCGTTGTTGCGGCGCATGCTGTTCGCGCTGCTCGGACTCGCGATGCGCGCGGGCCGCGATTCGCCCTTGCGCGCGGAAGCCATCGGCGTGAACGTCGCGCGCGTGCAGTGGGCCGCGTTCGTCGTGGCATCCACTCGCATGCGGACTCGCGGGTTCGCTATACGCGTTCTCGAAGGGCAATGTCTCGCCGGAGGTCATCAGCGTGTCGCGCTCCGTCGACGGACTCGTCATGGTGCTGCTCGACGGCATCTAGACGCCCGCCGGGCCGATCGTCGGCGCATCGGTGTTCACCTGGCTGCAGGATACGGTCGCGCGTCAGACCGATTACTGGCAGGCGCTGCTCGGTGCGGCGATCCTCGTGCTGGTCGTCGCGTTTCCGCGGGGCAGTGGACTTCGTGCGCCAGCGCTTCGCGGAGGCGTCATGACGCTGCTGCGTATCGATGCGCTGAGCACTCAATGCGGGTCGCCTGCTCGCGCTGATCGGACCGAACGGCGCGGGCAAGTCGACGTGCTTCAACATGATCAACGGGCAACTGAAGCCGTCGTCGGGCTCGATCCGTTTCGACGGACACGAGATCGCGGGCAAGCGTCCGCGCGACATCTGGCGTCTGGGCATCGGCCGCACGTTTCGGGTCGCGGCGACCTTCAACTCGATGACCGTGCTCGAAAACGTGCAGATGGTCTTGCTGTCGCACGAGAAACGCATGTTCGATGCCTTCCGGCGTGTGAGCGCGTGGCGCGAAGCGGACGCGCTCGCGTTGCTCGATCTCGTCGGCATGGCATCGCATGCGCAGCGCAGTTGCGCGGTGCTGGCCTATGGCGACGTCAAGCGCGTCGAACTCGCGATCGCGCTGGCGAACGATCCGAAGCTGCTGATGGACGAACCGACCGCCGGCATGGCCCCGCAGGAGCGCAACGAACTGATGGCGCTGACCGCGCGTCTCGCGAAGGAGCGCGGCATCGGCGTGCTGTTTACCGAGCACAGCATGGACGTGGTGTTCGAATACGCGGACGAACTGATCGTGCTCGCGCGCGGACGGCTGATCGCGCGCGGCGATGCGCAGGCCATCCGCGACGATGCGCGCGTGCGCGAGGTCTATCTCGGCACGCAGGCATCGCTCGAAGGAGACCGTGCATGAGCGGCGCGTGGTTGTAGGTGCAGGGGCTCGACGCATGGTACGGCCGCGCGCGCATTCTCTTCGACGTCGGCCTCGAAGTGGGGCGCGGCGAGGTGGTCGCGCTGATGGGACGCAACGGTGCGGGCAAGTCTACGACGATGAAGGCGATCATGGGTCTCGTCGCGAACCGTTCGGGTGTCGTGCGCTTCATGGACGAAGACATCGCGAGGATGCCCACGCATCGCATCGCGCGTATGGGGCTCGGCTACGTGCCGGAAGACCACCGCATCTTCGGCGATCTCACCGTGATGGAGAATCTCGATACCGGCCGCTAGCCGCCGCGCGACGATGCGCCGGTGTGGACCCCCGACAGGCTCTTTCGCGTGTTCCCCAATCTCGGCGAGATGCGCGAGCGGCGCGCGGGCCGCATGAGCGGCGGCGAGCAGCAGATGCTGACCGTCGCGCGCACACTGATGGGCGATCCGCGCGTCGTGCTGCTCGACGAGCCGTCGGAGGGCGTCGCGCCCGTCATCGTCGCGCAAATGGCCGATATGATTCTCGAACTGAAGCGCGCGGGCGTCGCAATCCTGTTGTCCGAGCAGAACCTGCATTTCGCGCAGCGCGTCAGCGACCGCGTCTACGTACTTGAGAAAGGCCAGATCCGTCATGCCGGCACCATGCGCGATTTCGTCGGCGACGAAGTCGCGTGGCGTGCATATCTCGGCGTATGAATTCATCGACAAAGGAGAATGCTTCATGACTCACCGTGCAGGCACGCGCGTGCGCCTGAGCCTGACCGCCATCGCCGCGAGCATGGCTTTCGCCGCGCACGCCGACACTATCCGGATCGGCGAGATCAACAGCTACAAGGCGCAGCCCGCGTTTCTGATGCCGTATAAAAACGGCTGGAATCTCGTGCTCGATCAGATCAACGCGGCGGACGGCATCGACGGCAACAAGATCGAGGTCGTCTCGCGCGACGACAACGGCAATCTCGGCGATACCGTGCGCGTCGCGCAGGAACTCGTCGCGCGCGAGCAGGTGAAGCTGCTGTTCGGCGGTTATTGGTCGAACATGGGTCTCGCACTCGCGGATTATGCGAAGCAGCGCCGCATCTTCTTTCTCGCGGCCGAACCGCTGACGGACAAGATCGTCTGGCAGGACGGCAACAAGTACACGTACNCGGCAAGAAGCGCTGGGCGCTCGTGTATCCGAACTACGAGTACGGGCAATCGGCGGTTGCCACCTTCAAGCGCTTGTTGAAGGCCGCGCAGCCGGACGTCGAGTTCGTCGCGGAGCAGGCGACGCCGCTCGGCAATGTCGATGCGGGCGCGGTCACGCAGGCGCTCGCCGATGCGAAGCCCGATGCCATCTTCAACGTGCTGTTCAGCGCCGACCTCGGCAAGTTCGTGCGCGAGGGCAATACGCGCGGCCTGTTCAAGGATCGCAAGGTCGTGTCCTTGCTGACGGGCGAGCCGGACTATCTCGATCCGCTCGGTGCAGAAGCACCGTCGGGATGGATCGTCACGGATTATCCGTGGTACTCGATCGATACGCTCGCGAACGAGCAGTTCGTCGCCGCCTATCAGGTGAAGTATCACGACTATTCGCGGCTCGGTTCGGTGGTCGGCTATACGGCGATGATGTCGCTCGCCAACAGCCTCAAGAAGGCGCGCAGCAGAGATGCCGACAAGCTCGCCGCTGCATTCAAGGGCTTGCGGATGGATACGCCGTTCGGACCGATCGTCTATCGCAGGCAGGACAACCGGTCGACCATGGGCACATATGGTCGGCACGACCGCGCTCAAGGACGGCAAGGGCGTGATGACCTCGTACCGCTCTATATCGACGGCGCGAGCGTGCAGCCCTCGGACGACGAAGTCAGGAAGCTGCGTTTCGCCGATTAAGCCTTTAGAAAGGGTTTGCTGACGAACTTCGAACCGGCGAGCCCGAAGCGCCACGGCACGTCCATCGCCTTGCTGATGCCGATGCGCGGACCGCTGACGATCTTGACCGCCGCATCGGGCGGCTCGATCCGAAAGGGCGCCTCGAGCAGCGACATGCCGTTGTTCCTGTGCGTGATGCCGAGCGCCTGCGCGACGCGGCCCGGCCCCGAACACAGCAGCTTCAACGGTTCCAGTCCGCGCCGCTCGCGCATGATGTCGATGCCGGTCAGCGGCTCGATCGCGCGGATCAGCACTCCGGCGCCGTGGTCTTCTTCGCGGCACACGAAATTCATGCACCAGTGGATGCCGTAAGAGCGATACACGTAGACGTGAGCGGGCGGCCCGAACATTGCGGCATTGTGCGGTGTCGGTCCGGAGAAGNCGCCGACGCCGTCGACGGTAACGATCGCACCGATGAGCCGCTGCGCGACGATCTCGGACGGGGCATGAAAATCGATGGGAATGGCGTTTGCAATCATGCGGGCCATTCTAGCCAAACGATTGCCGACACCCGGAGGTGCGCGATGAAACGGTCCTGGTTCCTGAGATTCTCCAACGCGCTCGCGCAGATCGCGGGACGCGCATCGACTTTCGTGATCGCGGTGATGCTCGTCGTCGCGTGGGCCGTCTCGGGGCCGCTCTTTCACTTCAGCGATACGTGGCAGCTCGTCATCAACACGTCGACGACCATCGTCACGTTCCTGATGGTCTTTCTCATCCAGAACACGCAGAACCGCGATACCGCCGCGATACTGATCAAGCTCGACGAACTGATTCGCGCGATCGACCGCGCCCATAACGCGCTGCTCGATCTCGAGGAACTCGACGAAAAGGAGTTGACGGTGTTTCGCAAGCGCTATGAAAAGCTCGCGGAAGAGGCAAGAGGCAATCTGCGCGCCAAGCATGCCGATATCGATTTATCCGGCTTTCCCGATGAAGGCAATGAGCCCGCCGATAAGCGCCGC
>JAQFVI010000408.1:33968-43054 GCA_029439495.1 Caballeronia sp. BR6202001590007 | reverse complement strand
CGTCGAACTCATCGAACGAGGCGGGCGCTTCGGCGTCGATCGGCACGTTCGCCGCGCGCGCCAGATCGAGTGCCCAGCGCGCGTCGTCGGGCTTGACCTCGAAGGGCATCCAGACGCGCACGGCGACGCCCGCGCGATGCAATCGCTCCGCCATCACGAGCGCGTCGCCGCCGTTGTTGCCGGGACCGGCCGCGATCCATACAGGCTGCGCGCGGCCAGACGGATCGCGCTCGAATGCGTCGAGCAGGAAGCGCGCGGCGGCGTCGCCCGCGCGGCCCATCAGCGTATGCGTGGGCAGCGACACGGCGGTGCGCGTTTCGAGCGCGCGCAGTTCCGCGAGCGTCAGGAGCGCGAGCGGTCGATCGACGGGAGTGAAGTAGGCAAACATGGCGGCTCGAAGAGGCGTTTATGGCGAACGATGTGAAGGACCGTCGCCGTTCGCAGTAATCGTGCCACGCCGTGAACCGCAGGCGCGAAACGCGCTCCTCAGAAGCGGTCGATGCTCAGCGCCGACAGCGTGCTCGCGGGCACGTCTGGCGTCACGCCGGAGACAAGATCCGCGACCACTTTAGCAGAGCCGCAGAGCCGCAGGCGAGGCCCATCCGACCGGACCGTGCGCCGCATTGACGAAAAGCCGCGGGTGCCGCGTCGCCCCAACGACCGGCAGGCCGTCAACGGAGAACAGCCGCACGGCGTCCCAGGCGCGGGCCGCCGAGACGCGCGCCGCACCGGGAATCCAGTCGTGCGTGCCTTGTCCGAGCAGATCGAGCGCACGGCGCGAGAGAGCGGCGTCGAGCGGCTTGTCGGCCTTCGCGACGCCCAGGAACACACCCGCGCCGGCGATCCGCAGGCGCTGGTTCACGCGCGTCATCGTGATGCGCTTGACCGAATCGACCACGGTCAAATGCGGTGCGCGCTCTTCGTAAGCGACCGGCGCGGTGAGAGTATGGATGCGCAGCGGATACAGCGAAGGCGTCGTCTTGACGCTCGCGATGAGCGAGGGCGTATCCGCGCCCGCCGCAACGACGATCGCATCGGCGGATAGCGTTTCGACCTCCGCGCGACGTTTGCCTTCGTGCGGTCCGGCCAGTTCTACCACCGCACGCGAGCCGTCGAGGCGCAGGCCCGACACCGTGCGGTTCATGCGGAACTGCACGCCGGCGTCTTTGAGCATCTGCTTGAGTTGCTTGATGAAGAGCGGACAGTTGGCCGTCAGCGCGTCGGGCAGCAGCACGCCGCCCGCGAACGGCAGATCGTCGAGCACGGACGGTTCGGCGGCCACGCATTCTTCGGGCGACAACACGCGATGCGGCACCGCGAAACGCTTGAGCAGGTCGAGCGCGGGCGCGGCATCGTCGAGTTCGCGGGCGTGGCGAAACAGATGCAGCATGCCGCGCCGCTGTTCGTATTCGAGTTGCAGATGTTCGTCGATGTCGCCGACCGCGCGTTGCGACAGCGCGACCAGCGGATGCAATTGCGTGTAGCGCGCGGAGAACGCATCGGGATCGCGCAGCGTGTCGAGTTGCTTGAGGAAATCGCGCGCGGCGGAATCGAAGCCCGGCTTGACGATCATGCCGGATTGCTTCGCGCGCGTCGTCGCCATGAAGGTCGGGCCGAATCAGACGTCGAGCGGCGAGGGCAGAAGCGGGCCGCCTTCGCCGTAGGTGGCGGCCTTGCGCGACGGTCGCGTGCCGTTCGACGACGCAGACGCGGTGTTCGGCCGCATGCAGTTGATAGGCGGTGGCGATGCCGGCAATTCCCCCGCCGATGACGATGACATCCATGATGTGTTGTGCCCGGAAGCGCGAGCGTGCGCGGCGTGGCGTGGCGGGCCAGGCGCGCGAAGCCGCGCTGCGCGTCTTTTGCCGATGAAACGGCGGATGCGGTGCCGATGCCGCACCCGAAGAAAGCGCGCCATGATAGCGCCAAAACCGCCCGCTGCGAAAATCGTGCGCCGGCGGCACGCGCGACGCCGCCGGCAAGCGGCCAATTTCAGGATGTGCAACGCCCGGCCGGGCCGATTTTGAGACGCATCCGGGTTATAATCGCGACCTTCCTTTTGCTTCACGCCGCTTCGCACGCCCGGCGCGCCGGGCGTGGCCGTCGCGGCACACAGACGTCATCGACGTACCGTCACAATGGCCCACTTCTCGTGTTTCCCCGACGCTTCGGCCCTCTCCGATTTCCGTCAAACTCGCCTGCTCGACATGCTTCAGCGCATCGATCCGAACATCGTCGGGGTGCGCGGACAGTTTCTGCACTTCGTCAACTCGGCCGAGCCGCTGACAGATGACGACCGCCGCCGCATCGACGCGCTGATGCACTACGGCACGCCGTTTGAGGCATCGAAGGATCGCGGCCACATCGAGACTTTCATGGTGGTGCCGCGCTTCGGCACGGTGTCGCCGTGGGCGAGCAAGGCGACCGACATCGCGCATCACTGCGGCCTTGCGACAGTGCGGCGTATCGAGCGCGGCGTGGAGTTCTCGGTGATCATGAAAAGCGGCCTGCTCGGCGGCAAGAAGGCGCTATCCGACGAAGCCCGCGCGCAGGTCGGTGCCGCGCTGCACGACCGCATGACCGAGAGCGTCGCGGCTTCGCGCGACGCGGCCATGCATCTCTTCGACGAACTGCCCGCGCGTCCGCTGCAGACGGTGGACATCCTGGGCGCGGGACGCCAGGCGCTCGAAGCGGCCAATCTGGAGCTGGGCCTCGCGCTCGCGGACGACGAAATCGACTATCTCGTCGCCGCCTTCGACGGCCTGAAGCGCAATCCGACCGACGTCGAACTGATGATGTTCGCGCAGGCCAACAGCGAACACTGCCGCCACAAGATTTTCAACGGCGAATGGACCATCGACGGCGAGAAGCAGGACATCTCGCTCTTCAACATGATTCGCAATACCGAGAAGCTGAACCACGAGGGCACCGTCGTCGCGTACTCGGACAATTCTGCGATCATGCAGGGCGGCATCGCGGAGCGCTGGTTCCCGCGCGGCAAGGACGAGCAGTACGGCCGTCACGTCGAGCTGACGCACACGCTGATGAAGGTCGAGACGCACAATCACCCGACGGCCATTTCGCCGTTCGCGGGCGCGGCGACCGGTTTGGGCGGCGAGATTCGCGACGAAGGCGCGACAGGACGCGGTGCGCGTCCGAAGGCTGGTCTCGCGGGCTTCACGGTGTCGAACCTCGACCTGCCCGACGCGCGCGAGAAGTGGGAAAACGCCCGCGATTCTGCCGTCACGCCGGCCACCCGCAATCCGTCCGAAACGCACGAGCCGTATGGTCGCCCCGACCGCATCGCATCGCCGCTGCAGATCATGATCGACGGTCCGATCGGCGCGGCCGCGGTCAACAACGAGTTCGGCCGGCCCAATCTCGGCGGCTACTTCCGCACCTTCGAGCAGAACGTCGCGGGCCGCGTGCGCGGCTATCACAAGCCGATCATGATCGCGGGCGGCATCGGCAATATCTCGGACCAGCACATGCACAAGCACGATCTGCCGGCGGGCACGCTGCTGATCCAGATCGGCGGGCCGGGCATGCGCATCGGCATGGGCGGCGGCGCGGCCTCGTCGATGGCCACCGGCGTGAACACCGCCGAATTCGACTTCGACTCGGTCCAGCGCGGCAATCCGGAAATCCAGCGCCGCGCGCAGGAAGTCATCAACGCGTGCTGGCAGCTCGGCGAGCACAACCCGATTCTCTCGATCCACGACGTCGGCGCGGGCGGCATCTCGAACGCGTTCCCGGAACTCGTCGACGGCGCGGGCAAGGGCGCGGTGTTCGAACTGCGCAAGGTGCAGCTCGAGGAAAGCGGCCTGTCGCCGCGCGAAATCTGGTCGAACGAAGCGCAGGAGCGCTATGTGCTCGCCATCGCGCTCGAGTCGCTGCCCGCGTTCCAGGCGATGTGCGAACGCGAGCGCTGCCCGGTGGCGGTCGTCGGCGTCGCGACGGCAGAACGCCAGCTCAAGCTCGTCGACGACGCGAACGAGGGCCAGGAACCCGTCGACATGCCGATGGACGTGCTGTTCGGCAAGCCGCCGAAGATGCATCGCGACGTGAAGCGCGAAAGCGCCGCGTTCGCGCCGGTCGACGTGACGGGCTTGCCGCTGTCGGAAATCACGGTCGAGGTGCTTAAGCATCCGACGGTCGCGAGCAAGTCGTTTCTGATCACCATCGGCGACCGCTCCGTCGGCGGCACGACCGCGCGCGACCAGTTCGTCGGTCCCTGGCAGGTGCCGGTCGCCGATTGCGCCGTCACGACGATGGACTACGCGGGCTATCGCGGCGAAGCGATGACGATGTCCGAGCGCACGCCGCTCGCTGTCATCGACGCGCCCGCGTCGGGCCGCATGGCGGTCGGCGAAGCGGTGACGAACATCGCGTCCGCGCCGATCGAATCGCTGTCGAAGCTCAAGCTGTCCGCCAACTGGATGGCCGCCTGCGGCAGCGCCGGCGAAGACGCCGCGCTCTACGACACGGTGAAGGCGATCGGCATGGAACTGTGCCCGGCGCTCGGCATCAGCATTCCGGTCGGCAAGGATTCGCTGTCGATGCGCACCAAATGGCAGGACGCGCGCGGCACGGCGAAGGAAGTCGTGTCGCCGGTGTCGCTGATCATCTCGGCGTTCGCGCCGGTCGAGGACGTGCGCCGCTATCTGACGCCGCAACTCGTGCGCGACACCGACACGGTGCTGATCGCGATCGATCTCGGCCGCGGCCGCAACCGTATGGGCGGCAGCATCCTCGCGCAGGTGACGCAGCAGGTCGGCGACGCCGTGCCGGACGTGGACGATCCCGAGGACCTGAAGCGCTTTTTTGCGGCCATCCAGAAGCTCAACGCCGAAGGCAAGCTGCTCGCGTATCACGACCGCTCGGACGGCGGCCTGTGGGCGACGGTTTGCGAAATGGCGTTCGCGGGCCACGCGGGCGTGTCGCTGAACGTCGACATGCTGACGCTCGATCCCGATCATGAATCCGACTATGGCGACGCGAAAGACTGGGCGAAGCAGACGAGCGGGCGCCGCGAGGACCGCACCATCCGCGCGCTGTTCTCCGAGGAACTCGGCGCGGTCGTGCAGGTGCGCGCCGCCGATCGCGACGCGGTGCTCGGCACGCTGCGCGAACTCGGTCTGTCGGCGTGCTCGCATGTGATCGGCAAGCCGAACAAGACCGACACCGTCGAAGTCTATCGCGACGCGAAGAAGATCTACGATGCGCCGCACGTCGATCTGCAGCGCGCGTGGGGCGAAGTGAGCTGGCGCATCGCGCGTCTGCGCGACAATCCCGCCTGCGCGGACGCCGAATACGACACGCTGCTCGATGCGTCCGATCCCGGCATCTCGCCGGTACTCACGTTCGATCCGAGCGAAGACGTGGCCGCGCCGTTCGTCGCGACGGGCAAGCGTCCGCGCGTCGCGATCCTGCGCGAGCAGGGCGTGAATTCGCACCTCGAGACGGCCTATGCGTTCGATCGCGCGGGCTTCGACGCGCACGACGTCCACATGAGCGACCTGCTCGCTGGCCGCGCGACGCTCGCGGACTTCGCGAGCGCGGTCGCCTGCGGCGGTTTCTCTTACGGCGACGTGCTCGGCGCGGGCGAGGGCTGGGCCAAGACCATCCGCTTCAACACGCAACTGGCCGACATGTTCGCGGCGTTCTTCGCGCGTCCGGACACCTTCGCGCTCGGCATCTGCAACGGCTGCCAGATGATGTCGAGCCTCGCGTCGATGATCCCCGGCGCGGAGAACTGGCCTAAGTTCACGCGCAACAAGTCCGAGCAATTCGAGGCGCGCTTCTCGCTGGTCGAAGTGCAAAGCTCGCCGTCGATCTTCTTCACGGGCATGGAAGGCTCGCGCATTCCGGTCTCGGTCGCGCACGGCGAAGGCTTCGCCGACTTCTCGCAACAGGGCGATGCCGCGAAAGCGCTCGTCACGATGCGTTACGTCGATCATCGCGGCAACGCGACGGAGCAGTATCCGTTCAATCCGAACGGCTCGCCGCAGGGCATCACGTCGGTTACGACTACCGATGGCCGCTTCACCGTGCTGATGCCGCACATGGAGCGCGTGCACCGCAACGTGCAGATGAGCTGGAGGCCCGAGGACTGGACCACCGACGGCAGCCCGTGGCTGCGCGTGTTCCAGAACGCGCGGCGCTTCCTCGGCTGATCGCGCGGCTCGCGTCGAACCGGACACCCCGAAGCTCAATCCTTCGGGGTGTTTGTTTTGCGGCGCCGCTGCGAACCTTCGTCTTCGTCGTCGCGCTCTGCATTGAACCTTTGCTTCGCGCATGCATCCCAAAAATCTTGCGTCGCGCGTTGACGGTATAGTCGTCGGCTGCGGCGAAACGATGCCATATCCGGAGGAGACATGAAGCGAAGCACATCGAGTTACTTAGAATCCCTGACGGTCGGAAAGCGCATCGGAGCGCTTGCCGCCTGCGTATTGATCGCGTGCGCGCTCGCCGCGTGCAGCGGAAGCGGCGCCGAATCCGCGGGTATCAACCTGTCGCCGACGGCACGCGTCGCCGCGCTCGGCAACGACCTGAAACTGCGCGTCGTCATCGATACCAACAATGCCGCCGCGTCCGGCATGCCGTGCACGGGCCTCGGCGCCGACGGCGCAAGCTGTTCGCGCGGCCGGCTGATCCTCGAGAACACCGGCAGCGGTCGGCTGATGGCGGGCGGCTGGACGCTCTACGTGCATAGCATCCATAGCATCCGCCGCATCCTGATGGTCGATCATCCGGCCTTCGCGTAGCGTCACGTCACGAGCGATCTGTATGCGATCACGCCGCGTCTCGGCGCGTTCACGCTCGCGGCGGGCGAGCGTATCGAAGTGCCGTTTGTCGGCGAAACTGGTATCAGCGATACAGCGACGTGTTGCCGCGCGCGTATGTCGTCGCGGACGGCGCCCACGATCCTGCGTCACACCGACACCGACACCGACGACGAGACGCGCTACGTCGATTCGATCCCGCCGAGCGCCGACGATGCCGCCTATCGTGCCGCGACGCCGGTGCAGGTGGCGCGCGCGCAGGCCGAAGCGTCGATGCCGTCGGCGCAGGACGTTGCCGCGCGTGCGCTGCCGGCCGTGTTGCGGCAGACGGCGGGCGAGGGCGCGTTGCGCGTCGGCGGTTTCGACCTGTCGCTTTCGGGATTGACGGCGGGGCAATCGGACGCGCTGCGATCGCGCGCGGCGATGCTCGGCATGAGCGAAGGCGCATCGGCGCGCGTGAGCGGGCAGATCGCCGGCGACGCGTTGCCCGCCGATATCGCGAAACCGGGCGGCTATCGGCTGACGATCGCAACGGACGGCGCACGAGTCGAAGCCTTCGATGCCGCGGGCCTCTACTACGCGGTCGAGATGCTGCTGTCGTTCGCCCCGGCAGGGGCGGTATGATTCCGGCGATGACCGTCGAGGATGTGCCGCGTTATGCGCATCGCGGCATGCATGTCGATGTGGCGCGCAACTTTCGCCAGCCCGCGACCCTCCGGCGTTTCGTCGATCAGATGAGCGCATACAAGCTCAATCGCCTGCATCTGCATCTGTCCGACGACGAGGGCTGGCGCATCGAGATTCCGGGCTTGCCGGAACTGACGTCGGTCGGCGTGCGGCGCTGTCATGACCTGACCGAAACGACCTGTCTCGTGCCGCAACTCGGATCGGGCCCGGACGATCGCTCGGGCGGCGGCTATCTGAGCCGCGCGGATTATGTCGCGCTGGTGCGCTGTGCGGCGGCGCGCTTCGTCGAGATCGTGCCGGAGATCGACATGCCGGGCCATGCGCGCGCGATGATCGTGTCGGTGGAAGCGCGCTACCGGTGCCTGCACGCACAGGGCGACGAGGCGGCTGCAATGCAATACCGGCTGCTCGATCCCGTCGATACGTCGAACGTCACCACCGTGCAGTTCTACGACCGGCGCAGTTTCATTAACCCGTGCATGAGCGGGGCGCAGGCGTTCGCATCGAAGGTGATCGGCGAACTCGCGGCGATGCATCGCGAGGCGGGCGCGCCGCTGTCGATCTGGCATTTCGGCGGCGACGAAGCGAAGAACATCCTGTTCAATCCGGGTTTTCAGGCGCTCGACGGCACCGATCCGCACAAGGGCCGCGTGAATGTCGCCGCGCAGGACAAGTCGTATGCACGCTCGCCGCGATGTGCGGCCATGATCGCGTCCGGCGCGGTGGCAGACGTCGACGCATTGCCGTCGATGTTCGCGCGTCAAGTCAGCCGGATCGTGAAGGCCGACGGCATCGGCACGATGGCGGTGTGGAAGGACGGCATCCGTCATGCGAGCGGGCCGGGCGACTTCGCGACGCCGAACGTGCTCGTGACGATGTGGGACGCGCTGTTCTGGGGCGGCGCGCAGACGGCGCGCGATCTGCGCGCGGCGGGCTATCAGACGGTGCTGTCACTGCCGGACTATCTGTACTTCGATTTTCCGTACTCGTACGACCAGCGCGAGCGCGGCTATTACTGGAGCTCGCATGCGACCGACGCGTTCAAGACCTTTTCGCTCGCGCCGGACAATCTGCCGCAAAACGCCGAACTGATGGGCGATCGCGATGGCAAGCGGTTCGAAGCGACGAGCACGGGCGCGGCGCCGCGCATCGAAGGCATGCAGGGTCAGGTGTGGGCGGAAGTGATGCGCAACGATCGGCAGTTCGAGTACATGGTGTATCAGCGCTTGCTCGCGCTCGCGGAACGCGCGTGGCATCGGTGGCGTGGGAGCGGCCGTATCCCGAAGGCGAGCGTTATAAGCTCGGCGATACCGACAAGGTCGACAAACGTGCGCTGGCGGAGGACTGGGCGGCGTTCGCCAGCGTCGTGCAGAACCGCGAGATGGTGAAACTGGGGATGGCGGGGGCGGTGGTGCGCAGGGAGATGATGGGCGGCTTCATCCAGGCACTACGCGATGGAACTACGAGAGACACGGGACTTACTTAATCACCGCCTTCTTCCGCAGATTCTCCTCGAACGCCTGCAGCTTCTCCTGCTGCATCTGCTGCGCGATCTGCTGCTTCACCTGATCGAACGGCGGCGGCGCAACGTCGCGGCTGTCGTCCAGACGGATG
>JAQFVI010000408.1:23915-33949 GCA_029439495.1 Caballeronia sp. BR6202001590007 | reverse complement strand
GAATACTGCTTCGCGAGGTCTTCGAAGCTCGCGCCGCCCTTGATCTTCGCGATCAGATCCTTCGCCTGCTGTTCGTTGTCGACGAGGATGTGATGCAGATGCAGTTCCTTGCCGCCGCCGTTTTGCTTGACGAATTCGTTGTACTTCGCTTTGATCTCGGCATCGGTCGGGCCGTTCTTCACGAAGTCTTCGATCATCGCGCGCAGCACGACCGTCTGCTGCGCGACCGCGATCTGTTGCTTCACGTCCGGACGCGTCGGGATGCCCTCGCGCACGGCTTCCTGCATCAGGATTTCGCGGTTGATCAGTTCCTCACGCACGGCCTGCTGCAACTGCGGCGAATCCTGCTGACCTTGAGCGACGAGTTGCTTGACGAGTGCATCGGCGCGTGCGGTCGGAATCGGCGTGCCGTTCACGATGGCGATGTTCTGCGCAAACGCGGGAGCCGCCGCGAAGGCAGCCAGCAACACCCAGACACGGGTTTTTTTCAAAGTCATCGGAGGTTCCTAACTGAGCAAACTGACGCCTTGGCAGGCGAGATTAGAGTCAAAGAAGCATCGAGGAAGCGGCTGGAGCGTTCTGATGGAGACGCGCCGGCTGCGAACGCGATCGAAGCGGCGGCTACTGGAATAGTTCTGCGAACTCTTGAGGCATGTACGCTTTAATGGCCAACGCGTGGACGCCGCGACGCATCTCTTCGGCCAGCGCATCATACACTAGTCGATGCCGCGCGACCCGCGCCTTGCCCGCGAAGCCGTCCGCGACGATCGTCACCGTATAGTGGCTGCCCGACGCCGCGCCCGCGTGGCCGGCATGCGCGGCGCTGTCGTCCTCGATATGCACGGACGTCGGCGCGAGCGCCGCATTCAGCTTGTTCTCGAGATGCGCGATCTTTTGCTGGGCGCTGGCCGCCATGAAGTCGAAATCGGCGCTCACTGGTTGTCCTCCTTCATGTACTTCGCGAGCCAGAAACTCTGCGCGACGATGAACACGACGAGACAGCCGGTCGCGCCGAAGAGCTTGAAATTGACCCACTGATCGGTCGTGAAGTGATACGCGACGAACAAGTTGACGATGCCGAGCAGCGCGAAGAACACCGCCCACGCAACGTTCAACTGCGCCCATACGCGATGCGGCAGGACGATCTGCTTGCCCATCATCGCTTCGATCAGATTCTTGCGAAAGCCGAGTTGCGCGACGATCAGCGCGACCGCAAAGAGCCAGTAGAGCGCGGTCGGCTTCCATTTGATGAACGTGTCGTTGTGCAGCACCAGCGNGAACGCGACCCATGTGATCTGTACGAGCGTCGCCGCGATCGCCACGCCCGTCGCGGTGTAGATGCCCCAGATCTTGAATGCGACGAAAAACAGGATGATCGGAAACAGATCGAACAGAAATTTCATGGACGTTCGGACGAGAAGACCAGCGGATGAATGCGGGATAGGCAAAACGGAAGCGCCGATCGCTACAGATTCGGTTCGCTTACTTGGGTTCGAATTGTAGCGCAGCCGAGTTGATGCAATACCGCAAGCCCGTCGGCGCGGGGCCGTCCTCGAAAACATGCCCGAGATGCGCGCCGCAATTCTTGCACAGCACTTCGATGCGCAGCATGCCGTACGAGCGGTCGGTTTTCTCCTGAATGACTTTGCTGTCGATCGGCCTGAAATAGCTCGGCCACCCGCAGCCGGCATCGAATTTCGTGTCCGATTCGAACAGCGGCGTACCGCAGCACACGCAGTCGTAAATGCCGCGTTCGGTGTGATCCCAATATTTGCCGGTGAACGGCCGTTCCGTCGTCGCGTGGCGCGTGACCTGATATTGCATGTCGTCGAGTTCACGGCGATAGGGCGCGTCGTCTTTTTGCAGCGGATAGGGCGCGTCTTGCGTGGTGTCGTCCTTGCTCATGTCTTGTCTGTCCTTTGGTCGGGCCGGAAAGCCTCGTAGATGAGGGCGTTGTCAGGAAGAACAACTCACTTCGAGGTCGCCCACCCAGTTCGGCGGCAGGGCGGCATACGCCTCGTAGTGCGGCTGTTCGTCATAGGGATGGCGCAGCACGTCGAGCAACCGCGCGACCTCCGAGAAGTCCTTCTCCGCGGCCTGTCTGATCGCCTGTTCGGCGAGATGGTTGCGCAGCACGTACTTCGGATTCACGCGATTCATCGCTTCGGCGCGCGCGGCGGCGTCGCGCGTTTCGTGGGCGAGCCGCTCGCGATACATCGCCGCCCAGGCATCGAAGGCGGCGCGGTCGAGAAACAGGTCGCGCACGGGTGCATCTCCGCTCGCATCCGTTTTCGACAATTTCGCCAGATTCCGAAACGTGAGCGTAAAATCCGCGCGATTCGCATGCGTGATTTCGAAGAACCCGTTCGCCAGCTTGTCGTCGCCTTCGCGGGCAAGCGCGAGACCGAGCTTCGCGCGCATGGTCGCCTCGAGCGCGGGGCCGAAGCGGGTCTTGTAACGCTCCATCACCTTCTGCGCTTCCTCGACGACGCGCTGCTCGCGGCCTTCCTCGAGCAGATTGCCGCCGAAGAGCGGCACCAGCGCCTGCGCGAGGCAGAAGAGATTCCAGTAGTCGACCTGCGGCTGACGGCTGTATGCGTAGCGGCCCTGGGTATCCGAGTGATTGCAGATGTGATGCGCGTTGAAGCCATCCATGAAACCGAACGGACCATAAGTCGATCGTGAGGCCGAGGATCGACATGTTGTCGGTGTTCACCACGCCGTGACGGAAACCGACGCTTTGCCATTGCGCCATGAGATCGGCGGTGCGCGAGATGACTTCGTCGAGCAGTGCGAGGTACGGATCGTCGGCTTCGCAGCACTGCGGATAGAAGCGGTCGATGACGTGATCGGCCAGCGCCTTCAGGTCGCCGATGCGATCGTTCGAATAGAAATGCTCGAAGTGCCCAAAGCGCACGAAGCTCGGCGCGACGCGCGTGACGATCGCAGCCGTTTCGATGGTCTCGCGCCGTATCGGCAGATCCGAGCCGACGATCGCGAGCGCGCGCGTGGTCGGGATGCCGAGATGGTGCATCGCTTCCGAACACAGGAATTCGCGCATGGGCGACGGACGCAGCACGGCGCGTCCGTCGCCCATGCGCGAATAGGGCGTGCGGCCCGCGTCCTTGAGCTGCACTTCGAGTCGCGCGCCGGCGTGCTCGGCTTCGCCCAGTGTCAGCGCGCGACCGTCGCCGAGCTGGCCCGCCCATACGCCGAACTGATGCCCCGAATAGACGGCCGCGTAGGGCAGCGCTTCGGGCGGCCACTCGCGCGTCGGATTGCCCGCGAAATAAGCGGCGAAATCCGCGCTCGTTTCGCCCTCGGCGAGTGCCGCATCGAAACCGAGTGAATCCGCGGTCTCACACGATACCGCGACGACATAAGGATCGGGAACGGGCGTGGTGGGAAGACGGGTGAGAAAGTCGCTGCCGAGCGCGGCGAACGAACCGGGCCTGCCGACGGCGATCGCGTTCATGGACGGCGTGTCGTCGCGTGCCGTGCGCACTGCATTGCTTGGGGAAAACGACATATTGAGCGCCTCTAAGTTAAACGATATTGTAAATCCGCGTCCGCGGGCTTGCAGAGCCGTCCGGCGCTTCGTGCCGTCACTTTCCCAGGTCACTTCCGAGGACTTCGCCTATGACGTCGCTGTCGCTTCACGGTCTTCTGCTCGGCCAGATGATGGAAGTCCCGCTACTCGCGTCGTCCCTGCTGTCCCATGCCTCGCGTCACTTCGGCGATACGGAAATCGTGTCGCGACGCATCGAAAGGGATATCCACCGTTACACGTACCGCGACTGCGAAAAGCGCGCCAAGCAACTCGCGCAGGCGCTCATCGCGCTCGGCGTCGCGCCGGGAGAACGGATCGGTACACTCGCGTGGAACGGTTATCGCCATCTGGAATGCTATTACGGTATCGCCGGCATGGGCGCAGTCTGCCACACGATCAATCCGCGCTTCTTTCCCGATTAGGTCGCGTTCATCATCGATCACGCCGACGATTCCTACGTGTTCTTCGACATGAGCTTCGCGCCGCTCGTCGAGATCGTCGCGCCGCAATGTCCAAACGTGAAAGGGTGGATCGCGCTCGGCGATGCATGGTGCATTGCCCAGCATCTGTCGGACCTGAGCGTGCCGGTGCAAAGCTACGAAACGCTGATCGTGGCGCACGACGGCGATTACGAATGGCCGCGCCTCGACGAATTGCAGGCCTCGTTCCTGCGCTACACCTCGGGCACGACGGGCAATCCGAAGGGCGCGCTGTATTCGCCGCTCGACGGTTCTGCATGCCTACGCCGCCGCCTTGCCTGATGCGATGGCCGCATCGTCGAGCGACACCATTCTTCCCGTCGTGCCGATGTTCCATGCAATGCGTGGGGCATTCCGCATGCGGCACCGCTCGTCGGCGCGAAGCTGGTCTTCCCCGGCAAGGACCTCGACGGCAAGTCGCTGTTCGAGTTGATGGAGGCGGAAGGCGTCACCTTCTCGGCAGGCGTGCCGACCGTGTGGCTCGGGCTACTCGCCTACATGAAACAGGCCGGCGTGCGCTTCTCGACGCTCAGGCGCACGGTGATCGGCGGATCCGCATGTTCGCCCGCGATGCTGCGCACGTTCGAAGGGGAATACGGCGTCGACGTCATTCATGCGTGGGGCATGGCGGAGATGTCGCCGCTCGGCACGCTCGCCCGGCTCAATCATCGGCAGAAGCAGCGTCCGCGCGAAGAACAGCGCAAATCGCTCGAAAAGCAGGGACATGTGCTGTTCGGCGTCGATATGAAGGTGGTCGGCGACGACGGCCGCGAGCTACTGTGGGACGGTCAGTCGTTCGGTGATCTGCATGTGCGCGGGCCGTGCGTCATCGATCGCTATTTCCGCCGCGACGAGTCGCCGCTCGTCGATGGCTGGTTCCCGACCGGCGATGTCGCGACCATCGATGCCGATGGCTTCATGCAGATCACCGACCGCAGCAAGGACGTCATCAAGTCCGGCAGCGAATGGATCAGCTCGATCGAGCTGGAGAACATCACAGTATCGCATCCGCAGGTCGCGGAAGCGGCGTGCATCGCGTGCGCGCATCCGAAGTGGACGGAGCGGCCTTTGATCGTCGCGGTCCGCAAGCCCGGCGCGACCCTCACGCGCGAAGAACTGCTCGCGCACTTCGAGGGCAAGGTCGCGAAGTGGTGGAAGCCGGACGACGTGGTGTTCGCGGACGAGCTGCCGCATACGGCGACCGGCAAGCTGCAGAAGGTGCGGCTGCGCGATCTGTATCGCGATCACGTTCTGCCGACGGCGGTCGAACAGAACGTGTAATCGCGACGATATTTGCATGCTCGATGCGGCATGCCGCATCGAGCATGCAAAATGCCAAAACGTGCCGCATGCGAAATGCCGAAACGCCCCGATTCGTGTGGGAGATGCATTCTGCATGCAAAATGCATCTCCCACACGTTCATTGAACGATCGTTCCTTTATGTGTAACCTGCCGCGATAACGAACATCGCCGACAATCGTCGCGACGGCGACACGACACGGAGGCAGCTTCATGGCAGTGGACTATAGATCCGCGACGGCATCGCCGTCATCACGCTCAACAATCCGCCAGTCAACGGTCTGAGCCATTCGACGCGGCTCGGCATCGTCGAAGGCATCGAGCGCGCGAACGGCGATGCGAACGTGACCGGCATCGTGCTGATCGGCGCGGGCAAGGCGTTCTCGGGCGGCGCGGACATCACCGAATTTAATACGCCAAAAGCCACGCAGGAGCCAACGCTGCTGACCGTCATCAAGGCGGTCGAAGGCAGTGTGAAACCGGTCGTCGCCGCGATCCATGCCATCGCGATGGGCGGCGGCCTCGAACTTGCGCTGGGCGCGCACTATCGCGTGGCTTTGTCGGGCGCGCAGATCGCTTTGCCGGAAGTGAAGCTCGGCCTGCTGCCGGGCGCGGGCGGCACGCAACGTCTGCCGCGCGTCGTCGGTCTGGAAAGGGCGCTCAACATGATCGTCACGGGCACGTCGGTCATATCCGAACAGCTTGCCGACACCGCGTTGTTCGACCGCATGGCGGAGGGCAATCTGCTCGATGCGGCGGTGGACTTCGCCCGCCACGTCGCAGACAAAGGCGAGCCGCATCTGAAGGCACGCGAGCGCGGGATCGAGCATCCGAATGCCGAAGGTTTCATCCAGTTCGCGCGCAACAGCGTGGCCGCGATCGCGAAGCATTTCCCGGCGCCGCACAAGTGCATCGATGCCATCGAGAAGGGCGTGAAGGAAGGCTTCGAGCGCGGCATGCGCTTCGAGCGCGAATGCTTCGTCGCGCTGGTGCAGACGCCGGAAAGCCGCGCGCNGCAGGTCGGCGTGATCGGCGCGGGCACCATGGGCGGNGGCGCCGTGCCTCCTGCGGCGAACGCGCGGCCGCCAAGATCGCCGATGTGCCGTCGAAAACGCCGACGCGCGCGATCGAGCAGGTCGGCGTGATCGGCGCGGGCACCATGGGCGGCGGCATCGCGATGAACTTCGTCAACGCGGGACTGCCGGTCGTGCTGCTCGAAACGAAGCAGGAAGCACTGGACAAGGGACTGGCCGCGATCCGTCGCAACTACGAGGCGCAAGTGAAGAAGGGCAAGCTCACGCAGGAACAAGCCGAAGCACGCATCGCGTCGATACGTCCCACGCTCGCTTACGAGGACCTCGCGCAGGCGGACCTCATCGTCGAAGCCGTATTCGAGGATCTGGGCGTCAAGGAACAGGTATTCCGGCGGCTCGACGAAGTCGCTAAAGACGGCGCGATCCTCGCATCCAATACCTCGACGCTCGATCTCGACGCGATCGCCGCCTTCACGCAGCGTCCCGGCGATGTCATCGGCATGCACTTCTTCAGTCCCGCCCATGTGATGAAGCTGCTCGAAGTCGTGCGCGGCAAACACACAGCGAAAGAGACGCTCGCGACCGTCATGCAGGTCGCGAGGAAGATCAAAAAGACGGCCGTGGTATCGGGCGTTTGCGATGGCTTCATCGGCAACCGGATGATCGAGCAGTACATCCGGCAAGCGCTCTTCATGCTGGAAGAGGGCGCGCTGCCTGCGCAGATCGATCGCGCGATCGAACAGTTCGGCTTCGCGATGGGCCCGTTTCGCATGAGCGATCTCGCGGGCAACGACATCGGCTGGGTGATCCGCAAGCGGCGATATGAGGAACAGCCTGAACTCACGTATTCGCGCGTCGCGGACCGCTTGTGCGAGACCGGACGCTTCGGGCAGAAGACCGGCGCGGGTTGGTACGACTATCAGCCGGGCCGGCGCGATGCGCAGCCGTCCGTGCTCGTCGACGACGTGATCGTCGCGTTCTCGAAAGAGCAGGGCATCGCGCGCCGCGCGATAAGCGATGAGGAAATCGTCGAACGGCTCGTGCTGTCGCTGATCGACGAAGGCGCGAAGATCCTCGAGGAAGGCATCGCGTCGAAGGCATCCGATATCGACATGGTCTATCTGACGGGCTACGGCTTTCCGCTCTGGCGCGGCGGCCCGATGCTCTATGCCGACACCATCGGCCTCTACAACGTCGAACGCGCGATGCGCAAGTATGGGTGGACGCCCGCTGCCCGCATCGTCGAACTCGCGGCGACGGACGGCCGCTTCAATCCATAATGCGTCGACGAATGCTTCAAAGAATGCGTCAACGATCACTCGTGAACATGATGAAACCCGTTGAAGATGTACTTCTCGTCGTCGACGTGCAATACGACTTCATGCCCGGCGGCGCACTCGCGGTCGCCGAGGGCGATCAAGTCGTGCCCGTCATCAACCGCCTCGCGCGCGGCTTTTCGTATGTGGTGCTGACGCAGGACTGGCATCCGGCATCGCATGTGTCGTTCGCGGCGAATCATGCAGACAGGCGCGCGTTCGAAACGATGACGCTGTGCCCTACGGCGAGCAGGTCATGTGGCCGATGCATTGCGTGCAGGACACGCCGGGCGCGGCGCTGCATCGCGATCTGCATGTGCCGCATGCGCGGCTCGTGATACGCAAGGGACATCACGAACACGTCGACAGTTATTCGGCGTTCCTCGAAGCGGACTGCACGACGTCCACGGGTCTCGCTGGCTATCTGCACGACGTGGGCGCGAAGCGCATTCATGTCGCGGGACTCGCGACCGATTACCGAGTCGCGTGGACGGCGCTCGATGCGCGCGCGGCGGGCTTCGAGGTCAGCGTGATAGAAGACGCATAGAAGACGCATGCCGCGCGATCGATCTCGACGGTTCGCTCGAACGCGCGTGGAACGATATGCGCGCGGCGGGCGTCGCACGCGTGCAGTCGCGGGATATGTTCGAGGAAACCACATGAACGACGATGCAGTGATCGTATCGACGGCGCGCACGGCGCTCGCCAAATCGTAGCGCGGCGCGCTGAACCTGCACATGATCCGCGAAGGCTGGCTCGATTGTCGCAAGCCCGAAATCTACTGGCCGATGCTGCAGACCGCCGAGAACGTCGCGAAGTGCTATGAGATTTCGAAGGCGCGTCAGGACGAAGCGTCAGGACGAATATGGCGTGCGCTCGCAACAGCGCGCGGCGGCCGCGCAGGTAGCGGGCCGCTTCGACGACGAGATCGTACCGATCACCGTGCTTGCGGGCATCGCCGACAAGGCGACGGGGCGCCTCTACACGAAGGAAGTCACGCTCGCCGACGACGAAGGCATCCGCGCCGACACGACGCTCGAAGGCGTCGAACTTATCCGCACCGCGTTGCCGGGCGGCGTCGTCACGGCAGGCAACGCGAGTCAGTTCTCCGATGGCGCATCCGCTTGCGTGATCATGAACGCGACGCTCGCAGAAAAGGAAGGTCTGCAGCCGCTCGGCATTTTTCGCGGCTTCGTGGTGGCCGGCTGCGAGCCGGACGAGATGGGCATCGGGCCCGTGTTCGCCGTGCCCAAATTGCTCAGGCGCGCGGGCCTGTCGGTCGACGACGCGTCGACCTGTGGGAACTGAACGAAGCCTTCGCCGTGCAGGTGCTGTATTGCCGCGACAAGCTCGACATCGACGACGACAAGCTCAACGTGAACGGCGGCACGATCGCGGTAGGCCATCCTTACGGCGTGTCGGGCGTGCGCATGACCGGACATGCGCTCATCGAAGGCAAGCGCCGCGGCACGAAGTTCGTCGTGGTCACGATGTGCATCGGCGGCGGGCAGGGCGCGGCGGGGCTGTTCGAAATCGTGTGAGGGTTGAGGAGGCATCGCGCGCCTTGCGAGCGCACGCATCATGCGGCCGTTTTTGTTACGCTTCCAGCTTCATTCGACATCGGGAGTCATCGTGCTACGTTACATCGTCATGTGGAAGCTGAAAAAAAACGCCGAAGGCGCGAGCCGCGCGGAGAACATCGTCAAGCTGAAGACGAAGCTCGAAACCTGCCGCAGCATCGTCAAGGGTCAGGGACATTTCGAAGTCGGTACGGCGACGCCGGGTCACGAGTGCACGTACGACGTCGTCCTTGTCTCCGACTTCAACGACAAGGCCGCGCTGCAGGACTATCTCGATCACCCGAAGCATCTCGCGCTCAAGGAATTCATCGGCACGATCCGCGAAGATCGCCAGTGCATGGACTACGAAGTCTGACGTGATGGCTCACGCGCTGGAAAGCCCATTCATCGACGCGCTCGGCGTCGAACTCGTCAAGGCCGCCGATGGCGAATCGGAAGTGCGTCTGCCGCTGCAGAACATGCACATGAACACCTGGAACATCGCGAACGGCGGCGTCACCATGACGATGCTCGATGTGGCGCTCGCCATCGCGGCGCGCAGTGTCGCGGGCGACGGCATCGGTGTCGTCAATGTCGAGATGAAAGTGAACTTCATGCAGCCGGGCCGCGGCGAATTGCGCGGCTATGGCCGCGTGCTGCATCGCTCGACGACGATGGCCTATTGCGAAGGCGAGATCCGCGATAGCGAAGGGTACTTCGTCGCCAAGGCGCTCGGCACGTTCAAGTACATGAAGCGTCTCGCGGTCGGACGCGACATCGTCCGCAGAGAATGCGC
>JAQFVI010000408.1:17998-23908 GCA_029439495.1 Caballeronia sp. BR6202001590007 | reverse complement strand
AGGGGGTTGCCATAGCAGATGCACAGATCAACCGTCAGGTGCTGCTCGTGTCGCGTCCAGAACGCGAGGCATCGACGTCCAACTTCCGACTCGTCGAGACACCGCTCGCACCGCTGAAAGACGGCCAATTGCGCGTGCGCAATCTCTCTCGCTCGACCCGTACATGCGCGGCCGCATGAGCGATGCGAAATCGTATGCCGCGCCGCAGGTGCTCGACGAAGTGATGATTGGCGGCACGGTCGGCGAAGTCGTCGAATCGCGCCATGCATCGTACAAGATCGGGGACCATGTCGTCGGCATGTTCGGCTGGCAGGAATACGGCATGTCCAGCGGCGAAGGCCTCTAGGTCAATGCGACGCATGTTCCGCTGTCCGCGTATCTGGGCGTCGTCGGCATGCCGGGCGTCACGGCCTGGTATGGCCTCGGGCGTATCATCCAGCCGAAGGCGGGCGAAACCGTCGCGGTCAGCGCGGCGAGTGGCTCGGTCGGCAGCGTCGTCGGTCAACTGGCGAAGGCGGCGGGTTGCCGCATGATCGGTATCGCGGGCGGCGCGGAGAAATGCCGCTATGTGACCGAGACGCTCGGCTTCGATGTCTGCGTCGACTATAAGGTGGGCAGGCTGCGCGAAGACCTGGAGCAGGCGGCGCCGAACGGTATCGACGGTTACTTCGAGAACGTCGGCGGCGACGTGTTCGATGCCGTGTTGCGGCTGATGAATCCGTTCGGCCGCATCGCGCTGTGCGGGCTGATCTCGGGTTACGACGGCGCGACTGCGCCGCTCGAGGGTGTGCGTTTCATCCTCACGCAACGGCTCAGGATCGAGGGTTTCATCGTGACGGAACACATGGAGTTGTGGCCCGAGGCGCTGAAAGGAACTCGGCGAGCGCGTCGCCAAGAAACAGCTTCAGTATCGCGAGACCATCGCGCAAGGCCTCGAACATGCGCTCGAGGCGTTTCTCGGATTGCTGCGCGGGAAGAACTTCGGCAAGCAGCTCGTCAGACTCATCGATTAAGGACGCTCGCGCGTGGATTGCTTCGAAGGAAAAGTCGCCGTCATCACCGGCGCAGGCAGCGGCTTCGGCCGCGCGTTCGCGATGAAGAGCGCGTCGCTCGGCATGAAGATCGTGCTGCCGATATCGATGCCGACGTGCTGTCCGCGACGCTCGACACGGTGCGCGCAGCCGGTGCGCAAGCGATCGGCGTGCGCACCGACGTCGCCGATGCCGCGCAGGTCGATGCGTTCGCACGTGCCACGCTCGATGCGTTCGGCGGCGTGCATCTGTTATTCAACAACGCGGGCGTCGGCGTGGGCGGCTTCGTATGGGAGAACAGCGCGAACGGCTGGCAGTGGGTGTTCGGCGTCAACGTGATGGGCGTCGCCAACGGCCTGCGCGCGTTCACGCTAATCATGCTGGAACAGAAAGCGCCCGCGCATATCGTCAATACGGCATCGGTCGCGGGCTTGCTCGCCGCGCCCGCGATAGGCGTCTATATCTATAAAACGCGTCCAAGCACGCGGTCGTCGCGATCACGGAGACGCTGTATCACGATCTCAGGCTGGCGGGCGCGGCGATCGGCATGTCCTTGCTGTGCCCCGCGTTCGTGCCGACCGGTATCGCCGATGCGGAGCGTGCGCGTCCCGCATCGCTGGCCAACGATGCGCCGCATACGGCATCGCAGAAGCTCGCGGCCCGGCAACTGACGCACGCGGTGGAGAGCGGCAAGCTGTCCGCAAACGAGGTCGCGGAACTGGCCTTCGATGCGATCCGCGAAGGCCGTTTCTACGTCATCACGCATCCGGCCATCATGGCGTCCGTGCAGCTGCGGCTCGACGATATCGAGCAGCTTCACCAGCCGACCGATCCGATGTCGCTCAGACGCGGCACGGCGAAGCACGACTGAATCGCCGCGTTCGGCATGCATCATGCAAAATTCTCGCTTTCCACCTTTCCGATGCCGCTCAATCTAAAAATCGCGCAGATCCTCGACATGGTCGAGCGAGCGAACCGCAAGCCCTTTCACGCGCTCACGCCACAGCAGGCGCGCGCGGCGTACACGATGAGCGCGCCGATCCTCGATATTGCGCCGCTGCCGATGTTCAGCGTCGATGACATACGCATACCGACGCGCGACGGCAAGACCATCGGCGTGCGCGTCTATCAGCCGGTCGAGCCGAGCTGGGCGCAGCCGTCGTTTTTCATGGCGGGGACTTCACGGTCGGCAGCACGCAGACGCACGATGCGCTGTGCCGCAAGTTCGCCCGCGATGCGGGATGCGCGGTTGTCTCAGTCGATTACCGGCTCGCGCCCGAGCACAAGTTTCCGGTCGCGGTCCACGATGCCTTCGATACGCTGCAATGGCTCGTGCGCGAAGCTCCGACGCTCGGCATCGATCCGGCGCGCATCGCCATCGGCGGGGACAGTGCGGGCGGCACGCTCGCGCGCGACGCGGGCATCGCGCTTCGGCTTCAGTTACTGATTTATCCCGGCGTGAGCGCCTGGCAAAAGAGCGCATCGCATGAACGGTTCGCGGAAGGCTATCTGCTGTCCGGCGAGATGATCCAGTGGTTTTTCGAGCAATATCTGCGCGACGCCGCCGATCGCGACGACTGGCGCTTCGCACCGCTCGATGCGGGCCGGCGGCGTGCCGAACTATCGAGGCGTTGCGCTCGCGTGGATCGCCGCGGCGGATCACGATTCGCTCTTCGACGAAGACATCGCCTATGCGCACAAGCTGGAAACGGATGGCGTGCCGGTCACGCTGATGCGCTACGAAGGCATGTGATCCACGAGTTCTTCAAGATGGGCGGCTTCGTGCCGGACGTGGCGAACGCGCACGCCGATGCGGTGAGGGCGCTGGTGGACAGCCTGGAGAAGTGATCACACGGCATCATGTACAACGCATGCAAAACACACGCACAACGCATGCGAAACAATTTTGCGTTTTCATGATCGGCGTCAACATCGGCACGCGCGTGCGACAAAACCGAATGATAGCATCCGCGCCATTTCACGCGCCGCCCGACTCACGTTGCCGAACACCTATCCCTCGCTGCGCGTGTTTCTGATCGCCGCATCCATCGCGCTCTTCGTTTCGCTCGTCGCGTTCAACGTCAGCCATCTGCTCGCCGCGCGCACCGGCGCTCTTGCCACCGCGCAGAACGATCCGCTGTCGGTGCTGATCGCGGTCGATACCGTCGCCGCACTGATCTTCGGCTGGTCGGCGCATCTGCTGATCTAGCGCCGGCGCATCCGCTCATGACACGCTGAAACTCAGGCCGAAGCTCGCTCGATATCGAACGCGAACGCACGCTCGAAGCGCCCCGGCCGTACGATCCGATGCGAGCCGTCGTCGTCGCTGCGCTCCTTCACCTGCACGGGCCAGCCCTGCGCGTTCACCGCGACGCGCAATGCCGTTGTGCTGCGCGTGCCGTACTCGGGCGTCTCGATGAACGCAGCCGACAGCACGCGCTCGCGTTCGATCGAGATGCCCGTCCGACAGCAGGTCGTCGTCGGCGATACGCGGATCGCGCAAGGTGTCGATCAGCGTATCGAGCGAAGGTTGCCGGCCGACCCGAAGCAGATCGCGTAACGCCTCGCGCTGCGCGACGAGTTTCGGCCAGGGCGTATTCAGAAGGCTGTTCGACAGGCCATGCACGCCCGCATCGAGCAGCGCGGGCGGTGCATCGGCGCGATTGCCGTACCACGCGAGTTCGCGCCGCGTGAAATCGCCAGCCAGCAGATTGAACCCGTTGTAACGATGACCGTCCTTCGCGACGGCGCGCAGATAGTCCATCGGCACGATCCGCTCGCCCGCGAGATAGGCGCTGACGAGCGCGCCGCGCGTCGGCGCATCAGCGCGCATTTCGCTCGGCGCGCGGTAGTTCGTCAGCGCAGCGCAGCGCCCGTCGCAGCTCAGACCGAGCCAGGTGCCGCCGCCGGTCAGATCGCGTCCGGCGAGGACATGGGGCGCATCGGTCCACCAGTGCATCGGTTCGGCATCACGCCTGAAAAACTCGTCGCGATTCGCCGACAGCGTGAGCAGGTCATCCGACGCATCGGGTTGCCAGTCGAAGACGATCAGACACATTCACTGATCCGCCGGGAACGCATACGGCAACGGCACGAACGCGAGCGCCGGGCCATCGGCGGAACCGGCATGTACCGATCCGTTGTCGAGCGCGGCCAGCTTGATCTCGACGAGACAATCGACGCCGCCGTTTTCCGCGGGCGCCGCATTGACGACCATGCCGCACGGCTGGCCGGGATCGTTGGAATGAAACAGTTCCGCGCCGGGCGCCACAGCTGCGGCCTCGGCATCGACATGGGCGAGGGCGGTGCGGCGCTTGATCGTGCCGCGATACTGGCTGCGCGCGACGATTTCCTGTCCCGGGTAGCAGCCCTTCTTGAAGTTCACCGCGCCGAGCACGTCGAAGTTGACCATTTGCGGCATGAACTGCTCGACCGTCGCCTGCGTGATGCGCGGCTCGCCGGCGCGGATGTCGAGCCAGTCCCACAATTCGGCGGACGCACGGTGCAGCGTGCCGTCGAGCCGGGCGACATGCGCCTCGACGTCGGCCTTCGGGCCGACCCACAGAAAACGCGGTCGGTTCAGCGCATCCGGCACGCGAATCAGCGCGCCGTGCGGACCTTCGACCTTGACGTGCACGCCGTCGGGCAGCGCATCGAACATGCCGGAAAGTGCCGCGCGCACGTCGCCTGCGAAACCGACGGCGATGAGTTCGGGCGTCGCATCAGACAGTTTGGCCTTCATGCGCAGCACGAACATCGACAGGCGTTTCTGCACGGCGGCCTGCACGTCCTGTGCGATTAGCAGACGAATCGAATCGGCGCTGCGCCACATCAGGAACGAGCCGAGCAGACGGCCCTTCGGCGAGCAATAACCCGCGAGACGCGCGGTGGACGCATCCAGATGCTGGACGTCGTTGGTCACCTGGTTGTGGAGAAAGGACGCGGCATCGTCGCCCTTGATGTCGATCACGCCGAATTGCGACGACGGCATGTAGGCGCCGGCGGTCTTCACGGCTTCGTAGTCGGAGGCAGTCAGGGAATTCATGGAATGAAGTGCGGTCAATGCTTCGGTCGTTCCTTGGTCAATCTGACCGGGAGGAAGGCGAGCAAGTTATTATATTAGTTTATTCCTAGCGTGTTTCGCATGTCCCTTCTGAAGAAATGCATCGTGGCGCTCGTGCTTGCCGCGATGCTGGCGGCGGCCGTCGCCGGCGGCGTGTACTGGTGGGCCAACCGGCCGATGTCGCTCGCAACCCCCGATCTCGACGTCACCATCAAGCCGCACAGCAGCCTGCGCAGCGTCACTAGCCAGCTGACGCGCGGCGGCGTGCCGGTCGAGCCCGAACTCTTCGTGCTGATGACGCGCGTGCTCGGCCTGTCCGCGCAGCTCAAGTCGGGCAATTACGCGTTCAAAAGCGGCGTCACGCCCTACGAGGTACTGCAGAAGATCGCGCGCGGCGACGTCAACGAGTACGTCGCTACGGTCATCGAAGGCTGGACACTGACGAAAATGCGCGCCGAACTCGACGGCAATTCCGCGCTCCAGCACGACACCGCCGGCATGAGCGACGTCGATCTGCTCAAGGCCATCGGCGCGGTGGAGGTCGACAAGGCATCGGCGGAAGGGCTGTTTTTCCCCGACACGTATCTCTTCGATAAAGGCACGAGCGATCTCGCCGTTTACAAGCGCGCCTACCGGCTGATGCAGCAGCGCCTCGGCGAAGCCTGGGCGACGCGCGCGTCGAATTTGCCCTACAAGAAGCCTTACGACGCGCTCATCATGGCGTCGATCGTCGAAAAGGAAACCGGCCGTGCGCAGGACCGGCCGCTCGTCGCGGCGGTATTCGCGAACCGGCTGCGCATCGGCATGCCGCTGCAG
>JAQFVI010000408.1:17885-17988 GCA_029439495.1 Caballeronia sp. BR6202001590007 | reverse complement strand
GCGAACCGGCTGCGCATCGGCATGCCGCTGCAGGCCGACCCGAGCGTGATCTACGGCCTCGGTTCCGCCCACGCCGGCAAGCTGAAGAAAAAAGACCTGCAGA
>JAQFVI010000408.1:17620-17847 GCA_029439495.1 Caballeronia sp. BR6202001590007 | reverse complement strand
CCAGCAGCGCGCTGTATTTCGTGTCGCGCGGCGACAGCAGCAGCATCTTTTCCGACAATCTGGGCGACCACAACAAGGCCGTCGACAAATACATCCGGGGTCAATGAATGGCGCGGGGCAAGTTCATCACGTTCGAAGGCATCGACGGCGCGGGCAAGACCACGCATCTCGACTGGTTTCGCCAGCAACTGGCGGCGAAACTCGCCGCGTCCGGCCGCGATGTCGTG
>JAQFVI010000408.1:3302-17610 GCA_029439495.1 Caballeronia sp. BR6202001590007 | reverse complement strand
CGCGCGAACCCGGCGGCACGGCGCTCGGCGAATCGCTGCGCGACATGCTGCTCAGTCAGTCGATGGATCTCGAAACGGAAGCGCTGCTGATGTTCGCCGCGCGCCGCGCGCATCTCGCGCAGGTCATCGAGCCGGCGCTCGCACGCGGCGACTGGGTGCTGTCGGACCGTTTCACCGATGCGACCTTCGCCTATCAGGGCGGCGGGCGCGGTCTGCCGCGCGACAAGCTCGAAACGCTGGAACGCTGGGTGCAGGGCGGCTTTCAGCCGGACTTGACCATGCTGTTCGACATTCCAACCGATACCGCGAGCGAACGCCGCTCCGCCGCGCGCGCGCCGGACAAGTTCGAAAGCGAATCGCAGGCGTTCTTCGAGCGCACGCGAGCCGAATATCTGCGCCGCGCCGAGGAAGCGCGCGAACGCTTCTTTATTGTGGACTCGACGCAATCCATCGACGAGATTCGCAAACGACTCGAAGAAGTCGTTACAAACCTCTGATTCGACGACATAAAAGATGATCTACCCCTGGCAAACCAACGACTGGCAACGCCTTCAGCAACTGCGCGCGCACTGGCCGCATGCGCTGCTGCTGCATGGCGAGGCGGGCATCGGCAAGTTCAGGTTCGCGCAGCATCTGGCGCAGGGCCTGTTGTGCGAAACGCCCGCGCCTAACGGCGAGCCGTGCGGCACTTGCGCGGCCTGCCGCTGGTTCGCGCAGGGCAATCATCCGGATTACCGCGTGGTGCTGCCCGAGATTCTCGCGGGCCTCGCGATCGGCGGTGACGGCGCCGCCGATATGCCCGCCGAGAAAGCCGACGGCGAAGAGGGCAAGAAGACCCGTCAGCCGAGCAAGGAGGTCAAGATCGAGCAGGTCCGCGCGCTGCTTGATTTCTGCACGCTCGGCTCGCATCGCGGCGGCGCGCGGGTCGTGGTCGTCTATCCGGCCGAAGCGCTCAACGTCGCGGCCGCGAACGCGCTCCTGAAAACGCTCGAAGAACCGCCGGCGGGCGTGGTGTTCCTGATGGTGTCGGCGCGCATCGATCGACTGCTGCCGACCATCGTGAGCCGCTGCCGCCAGTGGCCGATGAGCGTGCCGAATCCCGCCGACGCGCAACGCTGGCTCGCCGCGCAAGGCGTCGACGACGCGGCTGCCTTGCTCGCCGAAGCAGGCGGTGCGCCGCTCGCGGCCCTTGCGCTCGCGAGCGACGAACATCGCGCGCTGCGCGACTTCACGCTCGCGCAGCTCGCCTCCGGTCCGAACTGCGACGCCTTCGCGTGCGGCGAAAACCTGCAGAAAGTGCCGGTGCCGGTCGTCCTCGGCTGGCTGCAGCGCTGGCTCTACGACGTACTCGCGCAACACACGGCGGGGCGTCCGCGCTACTTCCCGGGTGCGGCCAAGGCACTCGCGCGCTGCGCCCAGGCGGCCGATCCCGCCGCGCTCGCGGGCTACATCAGGACGGTGACGCGCCAGCGCGCGGTCGAGAATCATCCGCTCAACGCGCGCCTCGTGTTCGAAGAACTGTTCATCGCCTATCGCGGCATTTTTGCGGCGTGACATCGACGCTGCGACCATCCGACCATCCACGCACATTCGCCCATGACGCTCAGCTATCGCGACGCCACGCTCGACGACCTGTCCGCCATCGTCGCCATCTACAACTCGACGATCGCCTCGCGCCTCGTCACCGCCGATCTCGATCCGGTGACGGTCGAAAGCCACCTCTCGTGGTTCCACGCGCACGGGCCGCAGTGGCGTCCGCTGTGGGTCGTCGAGGAAGCGGGCGAGGTCGTCGCATGGCTGAGCTTTTCCGATTTCTACGGTCGTCCCGCCTACGCGCGCACGGTCGAAGTGAGCATCTATCTGCATGAAAACGCGCGCGGCAAGGGGCTCGGCAAGGCGCTCCTGCGCGAGGCGCTCGACAAGGCGCCCGCGCTGAAGGTCGATACCGTGCTCGGCTTCGTGTTCGGCCACAACGAGCCGTCGGTGAGACTCTTCGCCGGCTTCGGCTTCGAGACCTGGGGCACGCTGCCGCGCGTCGCCGTGCTGGACGGCGTTGAGCGCGATCTCGTCATTTTCGGCCTGCGCCTGAACCACGACGACGCTCCCGCCGCCTGACCATCCGAGGTTTTCCGATGTTCGTCGATTCACACTGCCATATCAATTTCGAAGGGCTGGGCGACCGCCTTCCCGAAGTGCTCGACAAGATGCGCGAGCTTCAGGTCACGCACGCGCTGTGCGTGTCGGTGGATCTCGAAACGCTGCCGTCCGTGCTCGACATCGCCGAGCGCTGCGAAAACGTGTTCGCGTCGGTCGGCGTGCATCCGGATCACGAGAACGTGAAGGAGCCGAGCGTCGCGGATCTCGTCGAATTCGCGAAGCATCCGAAAGTGTGCGCGATCGGCGAAACGGGCCTCGACTACTACCGCTTCGAAGGCTGCAGCATCGACGACATGGAATGGCAACGCGAGCGCTTTCGCACTCATATCCGCGCGGCACACCAGACCAGCAAGCCGCTCATCATCCACACGCGCGCGTCGTCGGACGACACGCTGCGGATCATGCGGGAAGAGCGCGCGGACGTGCCCGGCGGCGTCATGCACTGTTTCACGGAACCGTGGCACGTCGCCGAGCAGGCGCTCGCGCAGAACTTCCATATTTCGCTGTCGGGCATCGTCACGTTCAATAAGGCCGAAGACGTGCAGGACGTCGCGCGCCGCGTGCCGATCGAGCGTCTCTTGATCGAAACCGATTCGCCGTATCTCGCGCCGGTGCCGTATCGTGGCAAACCGAATGAACCTGCTTACGTCAGCTATGTCGGACGGTTTATCGCGCAGTTGCGCGAGCAGACCGACGAAGCCGTCGCGAAGGCGACCACCGACAACTTCTTCCGTCTTTTCAGGATCGCGCAGCCGGCCTGAGCGCCGCGCGTCGCGACACAACCGCTTTCGAAGCAATACCAGGGTAGGACCACTATGAAGACTATGAAGACCATCTCGTCTGTGTCGAAATCGTTTGCGACGCGAGGCCTGCTCGCCGCCGCGCTGCTGGCCGTCTGTGTGATCGCGCCGCCGGTCTGGGCCGCATCGGTTGATTTGCTGATCAAGGCCGTCAAGTTCGACGACGTCAACGCCGTGAAAAAGGCGCTCGCGCAGGGCGCCGATCCGAACACGGTCGACAACACCGGCACGCCGCTGTTGCTGATCGCCGCGCGCGAGAAGTCGGACAAGGTCGGCCAGTTGCTCGTCGACAATCCCAAGACCGACCTCGAAAAACTCGATCGCGCCGGCGAAAACGCGATGATGCTCGCCGCGCTCAACGGCGACGCCACCTTCGTCAACCTGCTAATCGCCAAGGATGTCGAAGTGAACAAGAAAGGCTGGTCGCCGCTGCATTACGCCGCGACCAACGGCCACGACGACATCGTGAAGATCCTGCTGGACCATTCGGCGTATATCGACGCCACTTCGCCGAACGGCACGACGCCCTTGATGATGGCCGCGCGCGGCGGGCATCTGTCGACCTGCAAGCTGCTGCTCGACGAAGGCGCCGATCTGCGCATCAAGAATCAGATCGGCATGACGGCGGCGGATTTTGCCGCGAAGTACAACGAGAGGGACGTCGCGGAAGGCCTGCGCGCGCGCCTGAATTCGATGCCGGGCAGCGCTGCGCAAGGCGCAAACGGTGCAAAATAACGCAAAATGACCAATCACGGTTTCGAGGAGCGAAACGGGCCGCGCCCGCTTCGCAGGCGTGTCTATATCAATCCGCCGCTCAACATAAAAGGAAGATCATGCTGCGGGACATCATCATCGCCTGTGTACTCGCGACGCCGGCCTGTGCGTTCGCATTCACGGGCAGCGATCTGAACAAGCTCTGCACCAAAACCGACCCGAACTCCCGCACCGCGTGCGCCGCCTATATCGAAGGCGCGGCGGACGGCGTGTACAACACGATCGAGGCCATCGGCGGCACGTCGGGGCCGCAGGTCGGCCAGTATTTCTGCTTGCCGGCGGACGTGAAGCTGCAACAACTCACCGATGCGGTGCGCAAATACATCGCCAACAATCCGGACAAGGCCAGCTTCAACGCCACCACGATGGTCTCGCTGGGCCTCGGCAAAGCCTTTCCCTGCAAGGCCGAGTACTGAAACGACCGTGCTCGTGCAGTAAGCGGCAGGCGGCAGGCGCGGACTGGCATTGCACTTGCCGCCTTCCGGCATATGACATCGTGTGAAACGGGCCGCACGACCCGCGAGCAACACCTCTTCGTGCCATGCGACGACCACCGTATCCCCTTTGACGAGGCCGATCCCGCGACGCTCATGCCCACTTTCGACCGCTTTCTCGACTTTCTCGATATCGCCGAACGCCCGCTCGGCACCTGGCCCGGCGCGCTCGGCGCCGCCGCCATCGCGATCCTGGTCGCGATCGGCATCCATCGCGTCGGCGCACGCATTCTGACGCGCATCGCGCGACCGTATCCGTTGATGAGCGTCGTGCTGCGCTACGTCGACAAGCCCGCGCTTTTTCTGATCGTGTTCCTGATGCTCGGCTTCGTCATTTTCGAGGCGCCGGATACGCTGCCGCTCATCGGCGTGCTGCGCGATGTCGAAACCGTCGCGCTGATTGCGTCGCTCACGTTCCTCGCGATGCGTTCGGCGGGCGGCGTCGGCGAGGCGATCGTGCAGGCGCATCCGCTCGACGCCGAAGACAATCTGAACGCCCGTCGCATTCATACGCAGGCGCGCGTGCTCGCCCGTTCGGTGATGGTGGTGATCGTCATCATCGGCTTCGGTGCGGCGCTGATGGCCTTTCCGAGCGTACGGCAGATCGGCGCGAGCCTGCTCGCATCGGCGGGCGTCGCGGGACTGGTCGCCGGTATCGCGGCGCGGCCGGTGCTCGGCAACCTGATCGCGGGCCTGCAGATCGCGCTGTCGCAGCCGATTCGCCTCGACGACGTCGTCGTCATCCAGGGCGAATGGGGCCGCGTCGAGGAAATCACCGGCACCTATGTGTCGATCCGCATCTGGGACCAGCGGCGTCTGATCGTGCCGTTGCAGTGGTTCATCGAGAATCCATTCACGAACTGGACGCGCAATAGCTCGCAGATCATTGGTACGGTGTTTCTTTACGTCGATTACCGCATGCCGATCGCGCCGCTGCGCGAAGAGTTGGAGCGCATTCTGGCGCATGCGCCAGAATGGGACGGCCGCGTGCAGGTGCTGCAGGTCACCGACGCCACCGAGCGTTCGATGCAGTTGCGCGTGCTGGTCAGTTCCTTCGATTCCGCGCTCAACTGGGATTTGCGCTGCCGCGTGCGCGAGGGGCTGCTCAACTTCGTGCAGGCGGCATATCCGCACTATCTGCCGCGCGCGCGGGTGGATCTCAGCTCGGAGCATCACCACGTCGATTTCGCGCCGCCGCCGTCGCGCGCGGGCGGACCGGACTCGCCGGGCGCGTCCTCGGAACCGCAGCGCACGGTCGACACGCCTGCGGATCCCGTCACGGGCCGTGGCGAGCGCGACGCGCCGCGCTCGCGTCCGCTTGCGCCATCGCCCGCGAGAACGATGTCGTAAACTTGTGCGAGGGTTTCGTCCCAAATCGGTGAAACGCGTGCGTACTCGATATGGCCGACAATCGGCAGAGCCAGCAGAATTAGCGTTTCGTTTCAGTTCACATCGTCAGGAGAAGGAAAACCCATGAGCCGTCTCGTCGTCGTATCCAACCGGGTCGCCACGCCCACCGAAACCAAGGGATCCGCGGGTGGCCTCGCCGTCGGCGTGTTCGGCGCGCTGAAGGAAACCGGCGGCGTATGGTTCGGATGGAGCGGCGACGTGGTGACGGAAACCGTCGCCAATCAGGGGCCGAAACTGGAGCAGGACGGCGCCGTAACCTTCGCGACCGTCGGATTGCCGAAAAAGGATTACGACCAGTACTACCGCGGCTTCTCGAATGCCGAGTTGTGGCCGGTCTTTCACTACCGCAACGATCTCGCCATCTACGACCGCGACGAATACGCCGGATACCGCCGCGTCAACTCGTGGCTCGCGCACAAGCTGATCAAGCTGCTGGAGCCGGATGACATCATCTGGGTGCACGACTATCACCTGATCCCGTTTGCCGAAGCGCTGCGCAGCGCGGGTGTCACCAACCGCATCGGCTTCTTCCTGCATATTCCGTTTCCGTCGCCGCAGATTCTGCTCAACATTCCGCCGCACGAGGAACTCGTCCGCTCGCTGTGCTGTTACAACGTCGTCGGCTTCCAGACCGAAGGCGACGAATTCGCGTTTCATGACTACATCCGGCGGCACGCGCATGGCACGGTGTCGGGCAGTCGCGTGGAGGCGTTCGGGCGCAGCCTGCAGACCGGCGTGTACCACATCGGCGTGTTTCCGGATGAAATCGCCGAACAGGCCGAGCGTGGCGAAGCGCGTCAGGACGTGATGGACCTGAAGCAGAGCCTCGAAGGCCGCAAGCTGATCATGAGCGTCGATCGCCTCGACTACTCAAAGGGGCTCGTCGAACGCTTTCGCGCGTTCGAGCACTTTCTCGAGAAGTCGCCGGAATGGCGCGGCAATGTCACGCTAGTGCAGATCGCGCCGCCGACGCGCTCGGACGTCGAGACCTACCAGCAGATCCGTCAGAACCTGGAGTACGAAGCGGGGCGCATCAACGGCCGCTACTCGGGCCTCGATTACACGCCGATCCGCTATCTGAACCAGCGCTACGATCGCTGGAAACTGATGTCGCTGTTCCGCGAATCGCAGGTCGGGCTCGTCACGCCGCTGCGCGACGGCATGAATCTGGTCGCGAAGGAGTACGTCGCAGCGCAAAATCCCGACGATCCGGGCGTATTGGTCCTGTCGCAATTCGCCGGCGCGGCGGGCGAGATGAGCGGAGCGGTGATGGTCAATCCGCACGACATCGTCGGCACCAGCGACGCACTGGCCCGTGCGCTCGCGATGCCGCTCGCCGAGCGCAAGGAGCGCTACAAAACCAACATGGCCGCGCTGCGCAAATACGATCTGGGCGCGTGGCGCGATCGCTTCCTGACCGATCTGCGAGGTACGAAACTCCGTCAGGCGAAGAAGAAGTAACCGTCGCCAGAAACGAGTGTTTCCGGTCTGTAACAAGGCGCTGAAAGTGCAAGATCGGCGCGCGGAAGGCCAATTCGCCGCCGATAATGAACGCGTCGTGCGATCGAGAGCATGGATTCCGGACGAGCGCGGGCGAGCATTGCCGGCGCGCTCGCCACGCAGGAAAACGCCTAAGGGCAAACCTTCACGGCCCGTCTTACATGCCGCTGTCATACTCGATACGCACCCCATGCGACCGCGTCGAGCGTCCGCCGGGACGCGACGCACTCAGACATCCGCATGGAGACGAGAACCATGAGAATTGCCCAGATTGCCCCTTTGACCGAATCGGTGCCGCCGAAGTACTACGGCGGGACGGAGCGCGTCGTGTCTTACCTCACCGAGGTACTCGTCGAGCTGGGCCACGAGGTTACGCTGTTTGCCACCGGCGATTCGCAAACCAAGGCCAATCTGGAAGCCGTGTGGCCGCGCGCGCTGCGGCTCGATCCCGCGATTCGCGATCGCATCACGCCGCACATGTTGCTGCTGGAGCTGGTGCGGCGCCGCGCGGAGGACTTCGACGTCCTGCACTTCCACATGGACTATTACTCGTTTTCGCTGTTCAAGCGCCAGGACACGCCGTTCGTCACGACCATGCACGGGCGGCTCGATCTGCCCGAACAGCAGCCGGTCTTCGATACCTTCAACACCGCGCCGGTCATTTCCATCTCCGACGCGCAGCGCCATCCGCTGCCGCAGGCGAAGTGGGTGAGCACGGTGTATCACGCGCTGCCGGAAAAGCTCTACGAGCCTCAACCGGTCGAACAAAAGTACCTGGCCTTTCTGGGCCGCATTTNTGCCGCCGATCACGAGTATTTCGAGCGGGAAATCGCGCCGCTGCTGGAACTGCCGTATGTCAACTACATCGGCGAAATCACCGACGATCAAAAGGCCGAGTTCCTGTCGGGTGCGCATGCGCTGCTGTTCCCGATCGACTGGCCGGAGCCGTTCGGCCTCGTGCTGATCGAAGCGATGGCGTGCGGCACGCCGATCATCGCGTTCAATCGCGGTGCGGTGCCGGAAGTGGTCGACGAGGGCGTGTCGGGCTTCATCGTCGAGGACGAGATCGGCGCGGTCGCCGCTGTGAACCGCCTGCACACGCTGCTGCGCGAGGGCGTGCGCCGGCGTTTCGAGGAGCGCTTCACGTCGCACCGGATGGCGCGGCAGTATCTCGATGCCTATCGGGCGGTCGTGCGCGCGCAGAAACGCTCGCGCTTCAAGCTGATCGATCGCGCGACGACCTGAGCCGCGGCCGCTCGATCGACATGATCGACGCGCATAAAAAACCGCCGTGTAACGCGACCCTCGAAGTCGCGTTACACGGCGGCGCTTCTGCGGCCGTAAACGGGCCGCTTACAGCTTGAGCTTGTTGACCTTGGTGCCGGCGAGCGACACGTCGGCCATCAGGCCAGCGTTGGTCAGCACGAAGGCCTCGACCGGCTTGGTGGCCGTGGTGGTGTCGACCGTGCCGTTCGCGCCGAGCTTGACGAGCGCGACCGATGCATCGACGCCCACGGCCCAGCCGTCGGAATTGCGGAATTTGTCGAGCGCGTCCTGCGTCATGAACAGGAAGATCAGCGCCTTCGACTGCGCGCCGGCTTGCAGGCCGAACGAGCCGGACGTCGTGCTGTAGTAGCTGACCGTACCGCCGCCCACGCGCAGCGATCCCTTGCCGTATTGCGCACCGACGATGAAGCCGGCCTGGATGACCGACGGGAACACCAGCACGCCGCGCGATTTGACGACCAGTTCGCGCGAGCCTGGAACGGACGCGTACAGGCGCTGGATGGTGCCTTCGACATCGGCGTCGATGGAGCGGGCTTCGTCAGCCTTGCCCGCTGCGTTGGCTGCACCGGTGTTGGAATTCGTCGTACAGCCGGCCAGTGCGAGGCCGCCCAGCGCCAGGACCGCGGTCGACTTCAGCATGAAGTTTCGTCTTTGCATCATTGTTCTCCATCGTGGAATTAGGAAACCCCATAGAGCGGGAGTGAGGCACGCCCAGTTATAGCACAGCAACCTGAAGCGGCAGGCTTCGTTTCGATGACTGAAAGCCCTGTCGGGCTTGGGTCTTCGGGGTCCGCGTCGTTCGGAGCGGCAACCTCGACGGGCAAGCTTACTCCGAACCGGCCCCCAAACTCAGTCGCCTGCACGGTTTTCACGCATGTTTTGTCCATCCACCCAACGTTGCTACAGGCGATGACGCGAACGAACGCACGGTCGATTCACATCGAAGCGAATCGGCGTTTTCATCCGGTACGCATTCGTCCGGCATGCATAAATTTCGCCAGGTGGCAGACGGGCATGTGTGAAAGCCACCGTACCCAGTAGCAACGACCATACCTGACCCGTAATCAGGAATGAGGCGTCGTTTTTACTTCGGCAGAGGAATGGGCCGCTGCAGCCGCAGCCCCATGCTGCGGAAGCCGAAGCGCGCGGCGGATGCCGCCGATCAGCATGCCGACGACGAGCAGGAACATCGCCGGCACGACCCAGTAGCCGACGAACGTGTGCCACAGATAATATATCGGCGAGCGTCGCCTTGCGATGCGCGTATTCGTCGCACGCATCCTGGTGCTTCTTCTCGTTGGCGGACAGCACCTCGGCGGGACAGCCGGCAGCGCGGGCTTCATCGGCGCTGCCGTGGCATTGCGCATCAGTCATGTCCCAGGTGGACAGGGACTTGTCGAGATCGACCGTGTTGTAGGCCATCTCGTCGCGCACCTCGTTGATCGCGACGATCATCACTGGCACGAGCCAGAAGGTGATCGTCACCAGCCACCGCCTGAACCAGCGGTTCTTGTGTCTCCATGTCATCCGATGCCTTCCATGTGCGACGTCGCGCGCATCAGCGCCCAGCGTGAACGGCGGCGGCCAATGGCTTGTACAATGGCTTGTATCTTGTATTTGTGAGGGGCCACCTTCGCGCCATCTTATGAGAAAAAGACGGAAGTGCGAATCACTTGCTTGGGTGCAGTGCAATAACGGCAGGCAGCGATGGTAAGAAGGAAAGGGCGGTGAGGAATCTCGAGGCGATGCTGCACGCCGCTCGATGTCGGCGTGCGGCGAGACAGGGACCGAAGCTCAGCCCTTGTTGCTGAGGCAACTGCTCATGAACGCCTTGCGTTCGTCGCCCTTCTTGCCGGTCGCCTGCTTGTTGCAATCGGCCATCTTGGTTTGCTGGCTGTTGGCCACGACGGCCACGTTGGCGCCGAGCGACAAGGTCAGCGCGCTGCCGAGCGCGACGAGGAGTGCGGTGGATCGAATGAACATGAAACGCTCCCTGATGGGTCGAAGGTACGAGCCGCGCGACCCGCACCGAACGACGATTGTTGTTGGACAGCGAGTGCCGATGACAGGTTGAAACGTTCGAAGACCGGGCCGCGCGACAACGCATCCGCGCGGCTCGTGCGCGCATTATGGCAAACTGAATTTGAAACGAGTGCGGCATAGGGTTAAATTGGGAGACACTCGATGCTCAGTTCTCGGTTCCGCGCCTCGCGAGAACGAGCCTTGCACCTGCCTTTCAACACGCGACCGAGCGCAGTCTCGGCGAATCCAGAAGGCCGTCCATGTCCACGCCGCTGTCGGATCACTACAAGGGTTTCGAGATCAAGGTGCAGGCCCTGCGGCGCGCGAAGGAGCGCGATGAGCCCGACGACGGCCCGCGTCACTTCGACATCGTCGTGACGATCGCGAGAAGCGTGCACGGCGAAAGCGGCCGCTCGGTGATGTTCGGCGTACCCGATCAGGAACCCTTCGAAAGTCCGATCGATGCGATGCGCGCGGGCATCGACTACGCGCGCGACATCATCGACGACAAGGTCGAAGGACAGTCCGTTCAGGACCTGTGAACGCCGCGCCGGCCCCGTCGAACAAGGGTTTTTCTTCAGGATGTGACTACACGTAAGCCCGATTGACAGCGCCAGGATCAGCAACAAGAATCGACGGCGAGCAAATGTTCAATCGTGCGCAAACGACGTATTCGCCGAAGGGCATGCATGTCTCGCGCACGCCTGCTTGCAAAGACCTTGCGGCGAGTAGTCATGCTTCGCATTCGGACGGCTCTGCCGCATGGCGCACGCTCGCGCAGTCGCCAGACAACTCAAAACTCAAATCAAAGAACTGGAGGAGATTCGCATGAACACGATCCATAAACCGATGCGTCGCCGCCTGATCGTGGCCGCCGTCGCGCTCCCCTCGCAGATCCTCAACGCCAATCCGAACGTGAAGGCGCTGCTCTGTGACAATGACAACATGGCGATCGGCGCGGTATCGGCGGTGCGCGCGGCGGCCAAGGCGAAGAAGGTGCAGGTGGTCGACTTCGACAACATCAGCGCGATCAAGCCGATGCTCAAGGACGGCCGCGTGCTCGCCACCGCCGACCAGTACGCGGCGAAACAGGCCGTGTTCGGCATCGACGTCGCGCTCAAGGCGCTCGAGGAAAAGAAGAAGCAGTCCGAGTTGTCGACGGTCGTGGAAACGCCGGTCGATCTCTTCACTAAGGACGGCGTCGCGAAGTAGGCTGCGGGCGACGTCAGGCGGCATACGGCCGCACGCAGCGCGACCCGCGCGGTTTGCGGATCGCGCGACGACTCATAAGCCCGGCCTGCCAGCCGGGCACGACACATCGCACGACAAGGCACAAGCCGGATCGCCATCAAGTTCGCGCCCGGCTTGTCGTTAAATCATGAACGAGCGCGATCCTGCACGGCGCGCGGCTCGGCTCGTCACGTCTCTTCGATTCACGTCACGTCACGCCTACCGAGTCCAACCCGACATCAGCGAGGATGGAAAACGACACCCTGAGCACCGACCGCGCTGTCCCCAACGCCCCCGTGCTGACGGTGCGCGGCATCGGCAAAACCTATGCGGAGCCCGTTCTGGCCGATGTCTCGCTCGGCCTGCACGCGGGCGAAGTCCTCGCCTTGACCAGCGAAAACGGTGCGGGCAAGAGCATGCTGTCGAAGATCGTCGGCGGCCTCGTCGATCCGAGCGCCGGCGCGATGACGCTCGCCGGCCGCCCCTACGCGCCGAAGAACCGCACCGAAGCGGAAGCGCTCGGCGTGCGGATGGTGATGCAGGAGCTGAATCTGCTGCCGACGCTGTCGGTCGCCGAGAACCTATTCCTGAACCGTCTGCCGCGCAAGGCGCTCGGCTGGATCGATCGCTGGCGTCTCGCCGACGATGCACGCCACGCGATGGCGCAGGTCGGGCTTGACGCGATCGATCCCGACACGCTGGTCGGCAGCCTCGGCATCAGGCATCAGCAGATAGGTGGAAATCGCTCGCAATCTGATCGGCGACTGCCGCGTGCTGATCCTCGACGAGCCGACGGCGATGCTCACCGCGCGCGAAGTCGATCTGCTGTTCGAACAGATCGCGCGGCTGAAGTCGCGCGGCGTCGCGCTCGTGTACATCTCGCACCGGCTCGAGGAACTGCGGCGCATCGCCGAGCGGGTCGCGGTGCTGCGCGACGGCCGCCTCGTCCACGCGGCTGCGATGGACGCGCTGTCGAGCGAGCAGCTCGTAACGCTGATGGTCGGCCGCGAGATCGGCGAATGCATCGATCTGGGCGAGCGAAAGATCGGCGGCATCGCGCTGAAGGTCGAGGGCATGACACGCGGCAAGGTGGTCCGCGACGTGTCGTTCGACGTGCGCGCGGGCGAGATTTTCGGCGTGAGCGGGCTGATCGGCGCGGGTCGCACCGAACTGATGCGCCTCATCTACGGCGCGGATCGCGCGGATGCGGGCACGGTGCAGGTCGCGCGACGCGGCCGCGATGGCGGCGCGCTCGCGCCCGTCGCAGTGTAGTCGCCGTCCGATGCGGTGGCGAACAGCATCGCGCTCATCACCGAGGATCGCAAGGGCGAGGATCTGCTGCTGAGCCTGCCGATCGCGGCGAATGTGTCGCTCGGCAACGTCCGCGCGGTCGCGCGCCACGGCGTCGTCGATGCGAAACGCGAAGCCGCGCTCGCGCAGCGCCAGATCGACGCGATGCGCATCCGCACGTCCGGCCCGACGCAGGCCGTGTCGGAACTGTTGGGCGGCAATCAGCAGAAAGTGGTGATCGGCCGCTGGCTCGCGCGCGACTGCTTGGTGCTGTTGTTCGACGAACCGATGCGCGGCATCGACGTCAGCGCGAAGTTCGACATTTACGGGCTGATGGGCGCGCTCGCCCGCGAATGACGTGCGCTCGTCGTCGTATCGAGCGACCTGCGCGAACTGATGCTGATCTGCGACCGCATCGGCGTGATGTCGGCGGGGCGCATGACAGGCATGTTCGAGCGCGCGACATGGACGCAGGATGCGCTGCTGGCGGCGTTCGCCGGCCACGCGCGGCGCGAGGCGATGCTGCACGAGCCGCTCGCGCCCGACGCGAAGGCGCCCGACCAAGAAAATCAGGGAGAATCGAATGAGCGGCGAAGACCAGGCCATTCCGCCGGCCGAGGCGCCCGAAACGCCGAAAGCGCCCAAGACGGAAGAGGCGAAGAAGGCGTCCAAAGGCGTCGGCACGCGGCTGAGGCTGTCGAACTACATCGGCCTCGCGGGCGCGCTCGCGGCGATGATCGCGCTGTTTTCGGCGCTGAGTTCGCACTTTCTGACCTACGACATGTTCAGCACGATCGCGAACCAGATTCCCGATCTGGTCGTGATGTCGGTGGGCTCGGTGCTGGCGCTGAAATGGGGCTGGTCCGCGCTGCTCGGCGTGGCGGCGGCCGCGCTGACCGGCACCATGACCGGTCTCGTGACCGTCGCGTAGCGGATTCCGTCGTTCATCGTGTCGCTGGGCGTGCTGGAAGCGGCGCGCGGCGTCGCGTATCAGATGACGAATTCGCGGACTGCGTACATCGGCGACGCGTTCGATTTTCTGTCGGATCCGATCGCCTTCGGCATTTCTCTGGCTTTCTTGATAGCGGTCAGCGTAATGATAATTGCGCATCTGGTTTTGACTCGGACGATTTTTGGCCGATATCTCGTAGGAATCGGTACGAACGAGGAAGCTGTCCGGCTCGCCGGCGTAAATCCGCGGCCCTACAAGGTCATCGTGTTCGCGTTGATGGGCGCGCTGTCCGAGCTCGCGGCGCTGTTCTAGATCTCGCGTCTGGAAGCCGCCGACCCGAACGCGGGCAACGGCCTGGAACTTCAGGTCATCGCGGCGGCCGTGATCGGCGG
>JAQFVI010000408.1:2980-3292 GCA_029439495.1 Caballeronia sp. BR6202001590007 | reverse complement strand
CTCGCGCAAATCGGCGCGAACGAGCTGACCAAGCGCATCATCACGGGACGGTGATCGTCGTAGCGGTGGTGCTGGACACCTATCGCAGCAGAAAGAAGCGCGCCTGAGCAAATGAGCACGCCAAAGCGTGCTGATTCAGACACAAGCAGTCAAACGTTGGTTGGCGGTAATTAATGTTTCGCACGGGGCGAAGCGGTTTTAAGTTGCAGTAAAGCAGCATGCAGTAAAAAGAGATGGGGTGTCACGGAAAACGTGCATCAGCGTCCGGTGAAGACGGGGCGAACGGGGAAGCAGCAAGCAAGCGCACGGGCC
>JAQFVI010000408.1:0-2970 GCA_029439495.1 Caballeronia sp. BR6202001590007 | reverse complement strand
CACCATCCATAAAAAAGCAGTCAGACCAAAGTTAGCGAAGGACGATGTATGGCGACGATCAAGGACGTGGCAGCCATTGCCGGGATGTCGTTTACGACGGTATCCTACGTAGTGGACAATTCGAGGCCGGTGTCGGCCGATGTCAGGGCGAAGGTGGAGCGGGCGATCCGCGAACTGGACTATGTGCCGTCCGCCGTCGCGCGCTCGCTGAACATGAAGGGCTGACCTGCGCAATCTCGTGCAGATCGACCATGAAAAAGGCGCCTATCTCGCCACGCGGCATCTGCTGGAACTGGGGCATTCGAAGATCGGCTGCATCACCGGGCCGGTCGCCACGGTGGTCAGCGCGATGCGTCTGCACAGCTTCATCCGCGCGATGGCCGAATGCGGCATGGAAATCGCGCCGGACGCGATCGTGCAGAGCGACTTTTCGGCGACGGGCGGCTATGCGGCGGCCTCGCAACTGTTCGACGGCATGAAGCCGACCGCGATCTTCGCGTGCAACGACATGATGGGCATCGGCGCGTTGCGCGCGCTCGGCGAGATGGCCGCGCAGACGCTGGTCGATCGCATCGTCGGGAAAGTGAGCGGCAATACGCGCCGCCGCGCCTGATCCTGCGCGGCTCGACCGCGGTCGCACTGGAAGCGCATCGCGCGCCGCACCCGCTGCCCGAGGCCGTGAAGGACTGACGCTCCCGGAAGGCGTCGACACCACGTATCAGAACAAAACAAAAGGAAGGGCGCATGAACGAAACCCGCCAGGGCCGCGTGACGGTGATCGGCAGTCTCAACATGGACTCGTCGCGCGCGCGCCGTGCCTGCCGCGGCCGGGCGAAACACTGGCCGGACACGCTTTTTCGCAGGTGCCGGGCGGCAATCAGGCCGTCGCAGCTGCGCGTCTGGGCGCGCAAGTGGCGATGATCGGCTGCATCGGCGCCGATTCCAACGGCGCGACGCTCAAACATGCGCTCGAAGCCGAGTGCATCGACTGCGCGGACGTGATCGTCTGCCAGCTCGAAACGCCGCGCGAGACGGTGCGCGCCGCGCTCGCCGCCTGCAGCGCACGACCATCCTGAATCCCACGCTCGCGGCAAGCCGCCTGTCGGCGGACTGGTTTCCCCTCATCGACTACCTGATCCCGAACGAACTCGAAGCCGCGACGCTGTCCGGCGTCGCCATCGACTCGCCTCTACCGATGCCGCGCGCGCCGCCGAAGCACTGAAGGCGAAAGGCACGAAAAACGTGATCGTCACGCTGGGCGAGCAGAGCGTNNNCCGCCCGCCGCCGGCGATACCTTCATCGGCGGATTCGNGGCGCGGACTGACGGACTGAGCCTGCCTTTTGCGCATGATCGTGCGCTTCGCGCGTGAAAACGAAGCGTGCATTGCGCCGCCAATTAGTCTGATGAAATAAATCCCTAAAGCCCGAAGCTTACTTGCCGTTTACCAATCAGCGGCAGTGCTCGGACATGCAGTCGACGGACAGTCCGCATCCGCTCACGGCGCAAGGCGACGCGAAACGGCCGCGCTCGTCCCCGCCGCGCGAAGGAGCGCGGCCCGCCCATCGGCTCGCAGATGGCATCAGGATCAGGGATAGGAAAACCATTTGACGATCAAGGCGCGGCTCGGCATCACGATGGCATTTCTGGGCGCGCCGCTGGTAGCGATCGGCGCGCTGGGACTATTTGGCATGAGCCGCTCGAACGACGCCTTCCTCGATACCTACTCGGTTCAGATGCCCGGCGCGATCGCCGTGAGCAATGCTGAAATGTACGCGGCGCGCGAACGTCTGGTGTTCGATCGCGCAGCTTTGCTCGAAGGCTCGAACGAAGTCGCCGCGACCATCGAGCGCACGCGCCTGATGCGTTCGCGCGTCGACGGCTACTGGAAGGATTTCCTCGCGCTGCCGCACGACGCGGAAGAACAGCGTCTCGCCGATACCTCGCAAGCCAAGCGCCTCGAACTGCAGCAACTGGTGGAGAAGGGCATTGCGGCGATCTCGGCAAACGACCTGCATTGCCTTGGCCGTCGTCGCGACAGCCAAGGCAATGCAGGTCGTCTACAACGAGTTTGCGCAGGCCAACGAAGCGCTGCGCCAGCACATGACCGACTCGTCGAAAAACGCGTATCCAGGATGCGCAAAGCCGCTTCGTGTGGTTCCGCGCGCTGAGCCTGTCGGCGATCGCCTTCGGTCTGGCCGCCGCTGCGTTCGCCTGGGGCGCGCTGCGCCGCGCGATCGCGTGTCCGCTCGAAAGCGCGCTCGGCCACTTCGATGCGATTGCCTCGGGCGATCTTCGGCGTGAAGTCGTCGTGACCTCGCGCGACGAAATGGGCCAGTTGCTCGAAGGCCTTGCACGCATGCGCGCAAGCCTCGTCTCGACCGTCGGCACGATGCGCTCGGGCAGCAATTCGATCGCGTCCGCGACCAAGCAGATCGCGGTGGGCAATACGGATCTTTCGTACGGAAGAACAGGCGTCGGCGCTGCAGCAGACCGCATCGAGCATAGAACAGTTGACCGGCACGGTACGGCAGAACGCCGACAACGCGCGCCAGGCGAGCGTACTCGCGGCGAATGCATCGGAAATCGCGGGGCAAGGGCAGCCAAGTGGTGATGCAGGTCGTCGATACGATGGGCGAGATCAACCGCAGCTCGTCGAAGATCGCGGACATCATCACGATCATCGAGGGCATCGCGTTCCAGACCAACATCCTCGCGCTCAACGCTGCCGTCGAAGCGGTCCGCGCGGGCGGAGGAAGGGCGCGGCTTCGCGGTCGTCGCGGGCGAGGTGCGCCGCCTACGACGCTCGTCGACGAAGCTGGCCGCACGATGAACGAAGTGATCGGCGCGGTGCAGCGCGTGACGGACATCATAGGCGAGATCGCGGCGGCGTCCGAGGAACAGTCGAGCGGCATCGATCAGGTTTCGTGTGCCGTGTCGCAGATGAAGTGACGCAGCAGAACGCCGCGCTC
>JAQFVI010000407.1:40136-92064 GCA_029439495.1 Caballeronia sp. BR6202001590007 | reverse complement strand
GGCGGCATCGACTCTCACACGCATATGGAACTGCCCTTCATGGGCACAAAAGTGAGCGACGACTTCTACACGGGCACAGCCGCAGGCCTGTCCGGCGGCACCACGAGCATCATCGACTTCGTGATCCCGAACCCGAAACAGTCGCTGATAGAAGCCTTCAAGGAATGGCGCGGCTGGGCCGAAAAAGCCGTATCGGACTACGGCTTCCATGTGGCCGTGACATGGTGGGACGACTCCGTGCATCGCGACATGGGCACGCTGGTCCACGAACACGGCGTATCGAGCTTCAAGCACTTCATGGCCTACAAGAATGCGATCATGGCCGACGACGAAGTGCTCGTGAACAGCTTCACGCGCTCGCTAGAACTCGGGGCGTTGCCCACGGTGCATGCAGAGAACGGCGACGTCTTCCAGTTGCAAAAGCAGTTGCTCGCCAAGGGCTTCAGAGGACCAGAAGCGTATCCGCCTATCGCGGCCGCCCGAAGTGGAAGGAGAAGCCGCCAATCGCGCGATCCGTATCGCGCAGGTGCTCGGCGTGCCGATCTACATCGTGCACGTATCCGCGAAAGATGTGGTCGATGTCATCGCTCGTGCGCGCAACGAAGGTTAGTGCGTCTTCGGCGAAGTGCTGCCGGGGCATCTCGTCATCGACGAATCGGTGTATAGCGACAAGGACTGGACCCGCGCCGCCGCGCATGTGATGAGCCCGCCGTTTCGCACCAGCGAACATCGCGAGGCGCTCGCGCGGACTGTAGGCGGGACAACTTCAGACGACCGCGACCGATCATTGCGTGTTCTGCGCGTCGCAGAAAGCAATGGGCCGCGAAGACTTCACGAAGATTCCCAACGGGTGCGGCGTCGTCGAGGAGCGCATGTCGGTGCTGTGGCATCACGGCGTCAACATGGGACGGCTCACACCGAACGAATTCGTGCGCATGACGTCGACCAACGCGGCGCAAATCTTCAATCTGTATCCGCGCAAAAGGGCGGTGCAGGTCGGCGCGGATGCGGCCTCGTCGTCTGGGATCCGAAAGCGACGCGCACGATCTCGGCGCGGACGCATCATCAGAACGTGGACTTCAATGTCTTCGAAGGTATGACCGTGCAGGGCGTCGCGACGCATACGCTCACGCGCGGCGCGGGTCAGTATCTGAAGCGTCCGCCCAATGCGTCGTACTTCGAGGCGGCGCGGTGGCGAACCGGCTGAAGGAACTGCATCCGGTCGAACGCGCGGGCGATGCAAGGGCGCAGACAGTCTGATCGGCGCGGTGTGACGAAGCCCCGCGTGTGGCGGGGCATCGCATGCGATTGCAAGCATAATCGGGCACGCTTCGTCTTTTATCGCGACCGGATTCGTCGATGCCCCTTGCCCGCTTCCTTGCCGCAGTCATCGCGGCGTTCGCTTTCGATGCGCAACACCTCGCCGCCGCGAATCCCGATGCGCTTTGGGAGATCGTCCACGATTACTGCGAGCCGGCGGCCGAGGGCGCGCACGTCAAGCAGAAATGCGCGGACGTCGATCTCGCGGGCGGCTATGCCGTGCTCAAGGATCGCGTCGGCGTCGCGCAGTATCTGCTGATTCCGACCGCGCGCATCGGCGGCATCGAAAGTCCCGTGCTGCTCGATGCGCATACGCTTAACTACTGGCGCGCAGCGTAGCAGGCGCGCACCTACGTCGACGACAGGCTGCATCGCACCTTGCCGCGCGATGCGGTATCGCTCGCGATCAACTCGGCGAAGGGATGTACGCAGAATCAGCTTCATATCCATATCGATTGCCTTGCGCCGGACGTGATCCGCACGCTGCACGAAGTCGGACCGTCGATCGGTACGCAATGGAAGCCGCTGCCGGTGCGTTTGCGCGGCCACGTCTATAGCGGTGCGCATCGATGACGCCGATCTCGACCATACCGATCCGTTCAAGCTGCTGGCACCGTATGCGGCCGGCCGTCATCAGACGATGGGCGATCAGACTTTGCTGCTGGCTGGGGCAGTGCTGGCGGATGGCCGTCCGGGGTTCTATCTGCTCAACGATCATGTGCAGACGGGGAACTGGGCGTCGTCGGAAGAGCTGCAGGATCACACCTGCGCGGTGGCCGAACGGTCGATGGAAAAGCCGTGAAGATTAGGGAGGAATGTGAACTGCGCGAATTAGTTCGGAGTTCGGAGGGTAGTCGCTGAATTCGGAACTTTCGTGTCTTGTTCAATATTCTCTTTGTCACCACAATCCATGTGTTCAGAAATCGTCTTCGATGAAGTAAAGGACCTGGCCAATCGCACACGGCATGGGGTTTCGCTCGGGCTCGTCAATGAGATCGAGTGTGGACTTGCCCTATACCGGGACGATAACCGCAAGGACTATGGGGAAAAATGCGAAGTCGGATTCGCGCCCATTAACAGCCGGATCTTCTGTGTGGTGTACACGCGAAGGGAAGGTAAGTTGCGCATCATTAGCGTGCGCCGAGCAAATGAAAGGGAAATCCGCAACTATGAGCAAGACCCACCAATTTTACCACAACACGCCGGAGGAAGACGCGGCGATTCAACGCGGGATCGATCTGGACCCGGACACCTGCGTCCTTTCCGATGAAGAGTTCGCCGAACTGAGACCGTTCGTGCATCACTCGAATCCGCATCCGCTCGGACGCATCTCGTGCTTCGGTGACCTCGACGTCATCGAGCGTTACTTCGGCTCTGGCGCCGACTGGCAACGCCACCTGCGCAACGCACTGCTCGAAGAACAACGCATGCAGCACGCGGCATGACCGTTCAATGCGCGTCGCGCGCGATCACGCGGTGTGTGAACACGCGCGACGCCACGCTGCCCACTCGGGCTTCCGGCAAAACGCGTTCGAGCGTGCGAAAGGTGAATGTAATGTCTTCGCTCGCCACGTCGAATTCGAGTCGCAACGCGCTGCCTTCGCGCTGCGCCTGACTGACATAGACGCCGAGCGGCGCATGAAACAGCACGCGAATCCGCTCGCGCAATGCATCGCCGTCTGCAAACTCGGCGCGGGCGAAAAGGCGCAGCACACGATGGCAAGCACCCTGAAAACCATCGCGATGCAGCGCATTGCGGCCGGCGGCCCAGGCAAGTGACATGTCCATGATCGCGTTTCTTTCATCGTTATCGTTGATAGAAGCATAGGACAGCGCGTATCAAGGCCCCGCTAAGATCGGTAGGCGGGATATAAAAAAGTCATCAATCGAAGCCGTGGAATACGGCATCGTCCGGACCGATCGATGCCGGCGACTTCCACATCGCATTGCGCATCGAATGCTTGACCTGATGCTCGACGCCGAGCAGGGTCGCGAAGATCGCCATGCGCACGGCGATGCCGTTGTCGGTCTGCCGGAAGATCGCGAGCCGCGAGTCGTGGTTCAGGTCCGTCGCGAGATCGTTCGCGTCGGGGCGGCTGTCGCGCGGCAGCGGATGCATGATCAAGGTGTCGCGTCCGCATACGGCATCGACGAGCGCCTGATTGATCTGGAAATCGGGCGTATAGCCTTCAATCGATTCGTCGGCGAAGCGCTCCTTTTGAATGCGCGTCGCATAGACGACGTCGGCGCCCGCTAGTCCCACGCGCAAATCGGCCGTCTGCTCGATGACATGATCGCCGCGCGCCAGGCGCTCGACGATATGCGTGGGCATTTCGAGCGAACGCGGCGACACCAGCGTGAACTTCAGGCTCTTGTACAGGGATAGCAGCTTGGCGAGCGAATGCACGGTGCGGCCGTACTTCAGGTCGCCGACCATCGCGATATGCGCGCCGTCGACGATCTTGCCGAGCCGCGAAAACTCGCGCTGAATGGTGTAGAGATCGAGCAGCGCCTGGCTCGGATGCTCGCCCGGACCGTCGCCCGCGTTGATGACCGGGATATTCGTCGCCCGCGCGAATTCGGCGACCGAGCCCTGTTCCGGATGGCGCACGACGATCGCATCGGCGTAGCCGCTGATCACGCGGCTCGTGTCGTAGATCGACTCGCCCTTGGCCATCGACGAAAACGTGAAGCCGGTCGTATCGCACACGGAGCCGCCGAGTCGGCAAAAGGCCGAGCCGAAACTGACGCGGGTGCGCGTGCTGGCTTCGAAGAACAGGTTGGCAAGCACCGCGCCGTCGAGTACGCGCGTGATCTTGCGGCGCCGCGCGATCGGCTGCATCGCGTCGGCGGTACGAAACAGCGCTTCGGCGGAGTCGCGCGAGAACTGATCGATCGAAATGAGCTGAGGACGGCCCTCGTAGGCGATCGATGAATATACGCTCTGCGTAGCCGCTCCGGCCTCGGGCAAAGCGGCGAGAATCTCGCCGACATAGCGCTCGGCGATTTCCGGCATCGCGCGCGATTCCGGCGAGTCATCCGGCAGCAGCCATGTATCCAGAGCGCGCCGCGAGACGCCGATCCGCGCGGCGAAGGCGTCGCGCGTCATGTTGAGGCAGCGCATCGCGTCGCGCAGCACGGTTTGTTGTTGTTCGGCCATCGTCCGCTCCAGAATATACGCTGAGCGTATATTAGGTCACTCGCCGATCAGATGCAAGACCAGTTCACGCTGATATGCCGCCGTCCGATGTTCGAACACATAGATGCCTTGCCAAGTGCCGAGCACCATGCGTCCCGCCTCGACGGGAATCGACAACTGGACGGTCGTCAGCGCCGTACGCAGATGCGTGGGCATGTCGTCCGGACCTTCTGCATCGTGGATATAGCGGTCCGGCACTTCCGGCGCGACCGTTTCGAAGTAGCGTTCGAAGTCGGCGCGCACGTCGGGGTCGGCATTTCCTGAATTAGCAGCGACGCCGACGTATGCCGGCAAAAGAGCGTCAGCAGTCCGGTGCGTATGTCCTGATGATCGATTCAGCGGTCGATCTGGCGGGTGACTTCCTGCAGGCCGCGCGATCCGGTCGCGACGGTCAGATGATGAAGTGCCTGTTTCATGTCGGTCTCCGTTCAAGTCAGATGGGAGTCAGTGTAGCGGCCTGGCAGCGGTTTCATCACGAGACTATGCTTTTCGGATGACGCTTGATCGATGGCCTGCGCCGTGCGCGAAAGCATCATGTCCGCGCTCGGCAACGGCTCACATGGAGCGCGTGATCGGCCGCGCGGCGCTGCGTCACTGAAATTCGACCTGCGTAAGGAGAGGCATATGCAAATGGGCATGACCTTCGGATTCAGCGGCGTTGTCGTGGCGCTCATCCTCTTCGTGCTGCTGTCGGCGGTGCGGATTTTCGCGAGTACGAACGCGGCGTCGTATTCACGCTCGGCCGCTTCTGGAAAGTGAAGGGGCCGGGACTCGTGCTCATTCTTCCGGCGATCCAGCAGGTCGTGCGCATGGACCTGCGCACCGTCGTCTTCGATGTGCCGCCGCAGGACGTCATCACGTGCGATAATATGTCCGTGAAGGTGAACGCCGTGGTGTACTTTCGCGTCGTCGATCCGGAGAAGGTGGTGATTCAGGTCGCGCGTTTTCTCGACGCGACTAGTCAGCTTGCGCGCGATCCTTGGCAAACACGAGCTGGACGAGCTGCTGTCCGAGCGCGAACGGCTCAATGCGGATATCCAGCGCGTGCTCGCTTCGCAAACCGATGCGTGGGGCATCAAGGTGTCGAACGTCGAGATCAAGGACGTCGACATCAACGAAACGATGATCCGCGCGATCGCGCGTCAGGCCGAAGCCGAACGCGAGCGCCGCGCGAAGATCATCCATGCGGAGGGCGAACTGCAGGCGTTGGAAAAACTGTTGCAGGCGGCGCGGATGCTGTCGCAAGCGCCGCAGGCCATGCAGTTGCGCTATCTGCAAACGCTCACGACGATCGCTGGCGACAAGAGTTCGACGATCGTCTTCCCCGTGCAGGTCGACATCGTCAGCGCGGTGCTCGAACGGCTGGGGAAGGGCTGAACGAATCCGGTCGAACTACACGAGCTTCGGAAAGTCGAGCGTCGTATCGTTCACGCGGTTGAACAGGTTCGTGAAGTTAATCACGCTCATCGCGAACAGCGCATCGACCACTTGTGCATTGGTATAACCCGTTTCGCGCACGGCGTTCAGCACGCCTGCGGGCGCCGTGCCATACGACGCGGCCAGCGTGCGCACGAAGCGCACGAGCGCATCGCGCTTGTCGTTACCGGTGGCTTCGCCCGCGCGAATCTGCCGCGTTTCCGCTTCGCTCAGCCCGGCCATCTTGCCGACGACCGTATGCGCGGCGGGGCTGTGCGTGCCGATGCCCGCATAAGCGTTCGTCACGCGACCGGCGGCCTTCTTGATCGCGTTGAAGAGATCGGCGGTAACGCCGCTGGTTTCGGTGATATCGAGTTGGGACAGGCGTGACATGGTGTGCTCCAGGTCTCTAAGGTGGACCGTCTGCATTGCTGCACGGCATGATCGAACTGTAGGCGCGAAGCTTCGTTGCGTGAATGCTCGAGCGGCTCGCAAAACCGCGCGTTCGTCTCAATCGCTGTAGAGTGTCGAGCCATGGACTATCTCACCAATCTTCGCGTCTTCTGCACCGTGGTCGAAGCCCGCAGCTTCGCGCGTGCGGCCGACATCCTCGGGCTCTCGCCGCCGATGGTATCGCGCGTCATCGCGGGACTCGAGCAACGCCTCGGTAGCCGGCTCTTTCATCGCACCACGCGGCAGATCTCGCTCACCGAAACCGCCGAACGCTTCTTCGCCGCCTGCTCGCGCCTGCTCGACGAACTCCAGTCGATGGAAGAGCGCGCGTCGAATCGAGCGAGCGAGGCGACGGGGCTGTTGCGGCTCGTCGCGCATACCACGGAGCGCCGTGTTCAATCGCGAGATGGTGTTGCAGGGCTTCAGCATCGGCGTGCTGCCGAGCGCGTTGATCGAACGCGAAGTCGAAGCCGGGCGGCTCGTCACGCTGCTCGATGCATACGAACTCGTCGGCGCGACCACCGACATCCGCCTCGCCTACAGTTCCCGCGCGCTGCTGCCCGCGAAAGTACGCGCGTTCGTCGAACACGCGGTGCGCTTCTGCGCAGGCGAATCCACCGACGAAACCCGCGCGCGAGCCGGCCTCGCAAGCCTGAGCCGCATTCTTGCCGTTAGCGTCATTCAGTCATGTCGTCCATGCGCATTGACCACGTGCATATGCACAACTAGGCTACCGGATCAAGACGCGCGGCCACGAGCCGTGCTTTTCCGGATCAAACTGTGCATATACACATAAAACGTTCATGACGACTCCTTCGACGAATCTGCCATCGGCCGCCGCGCTCGCGCTCGGCCTGGTCGCGATCGTGCTGATCGCGGCCGCAAGCTATTGGGCGCTGGTGCTGCGCTTCGTGCAGACGACCGACGATGCCTATGTCGGCGGCGACGTCACCGTGCTCGCACCGAAGGTCAACGGCTTCGTGACCGACGTGCTGGTGCAGGACAACCAGAGCGTGAAGGCGGGGCAGGTGCTGATCCGGCTCGATGTCCGCGACTACCGCGCGCCTCGCGCAGGCCGATGCCGAAGTCGCGGGCGCGCGCGCCGCCATCGTCGAACTGCAGGCGAAGGACGCGCTGCAGAGCGCCGTCATCAATCAGTAGCAGGCGGAAGTGCGGGCGTCGGCGGCGGAACTGACGCGCAGCGCGTAGGATCGTTCCCGCTATCGCGAACTCGTCAAGGACGATGGCGGTGTCGAACCAGATCGTCGAACGCGCCGATGCCGACTACACGAAGGCGCAGGCCGCCGTCGATCGCAGCGGCGCGTCGCTGCTCGCGGCACGCCGTCAGCTTACGGTGATCGAAGCGCAGATCGCCGATGCGCAGGCACGCGTCGCGACCGCCGAGGCCGCGCGTCGCGCAACTAAACGTCGAATACACGACCATCCGTGCGCCGGTGGGCGGCTACGTCGGCAACCGCACCGCGCGCGTCGGCGTGCTCGCGAACGTCGGCACGGCGCTTTTGACCATCGTGCCGTCGACGGGCCTGTGGGTCGATGCGAACTTCAAGGAAGATCAGCTCAGAAAGATGCGCGCGGGCGATTCCGCCGACGTCGAACTCGATGCATCGAGCATTCCCTTCACCGGTCACGTCGAGAGCCTCGCGCCCGCGACCGGCGCGACCTTCAGCGTATTGCTCGCTGAAAACGCCACTGGCAACTTCACCAAGATCGTACAGCGCGTGCCCGTGCGCATTCGCCTCGACGTGCCGCTGGATGCGCAGGCGGTGCTGTGCCCGGGCCTGTCCGCGACGGTCAAGGTCCATCTGAACAAGCATGCAGGCTGAGGCACGCGATGACGCATACCGTTCCCTCAGATCCCTCGACGCAACCCGTCAGACAGCGCATCTTCGCGTTCGCGCTGATGTGCCTCGGCTTCTTCATGGCGACGCTCGACATTCAGATCGTCGCGTCGTTGCTGAAGGTATCGGCGGTGGCTTGTCCGCGAGCCAGGACGAGTTGTCGTGGGTGCAGACCTCGTATCTGATCGCGGAAATCCTCGTGATTCCGATGTCGGGCTGGCTATCCAGAGTGTTCTCGACGCGCTGGCTGTTCGTCGCGTCGGCGGTCGGCTTCACGGCCACGAGCATGCTGTGCGGCATGGCATGGGACATCGATTCGATGATCCTCTTTCGCGGCATGCAGGGCGCGCTCGGCGCGGCGATGATCCCGACCGTGTTCACCACTGCGTTCGTGCTGTTCCCGGGCAAGCAGCGCCTGATCGCCTCGACGACGATCGGCGTGCTGGCATCGCTTGCGCCGGCCATCAGTCCCGTGATCGGCGGATGGATCACCGATCAGTGGTCGTGGCACTGGCTCTTCTATCTGAACGTGGTGCCGGGATTGGTCGTCGCGCTGCTGGTGCCGAAGTACGCATATCGATACGCCCGATCTCTCGCTCCTCAAAAAAGGCGACTATTCGGCATCATGCTGATGTCCGGTTTTCTCGGCTGCCTCGAATACGTGCTCGAGGAAGGGCCGCGCAAGAACTGGTTCGGCGACGACATCATCGTGACGTGCGCGTGGATCTGCGGCATCTGCGGCTTTCTGTTCCTCGTGCATGCGTTAACTGCCAAAGAGCCGATCGTCGATCTGCGTGCGCTCGCGGTGCGCAACTTCGGCATCGGCAGTCTGCTGTCGTTCGTGATTGGCATCGGCATCTTCACGTCGGTGTTCCTGACGCCAGTGTTTCTCGCGCGCGTGCGCGGTTTCGACTCTCTGCATACGGGGCTCGCGCTGCTGTCGGTCGGCTGTTTCCAACTGGTGTCGATCGGGTTCTACGGTGTCGCGTTGCGGCATATCGACATGCGCATCCTGCTGGTGTTCGGGCTCGTGTGCTTAGGCCTCGGCTGCTACTTCTACACGCCGCTCACTCACGACTGGGGATGGCAGGAGTTCCTGCTGCCACAGGCGCTGCGCGGCATCGGCCAGCAATTCGCGGTGCCGCCGATCGTGACGATGGCGCTCGGCTCGCTGCCGCCGTCGCGTCTGAAGTCCGCGAGCGGCTTGTTCAATCTGATGCGCAATCTCGGCGGCGCGATCGGCATCGCGGTCAGCGCGACGATGCTCAACGATCGCCTCAATCTGCACTATCTGCGGCTGAACGAAAGCGTGACGCTCGGCAGTCCCGCGGTCGAAGCGATGCTGTCGCGCAGTTCCGCGCATCTCGCATCGGTCGCGGGCGATGCGCGAAGCGCTCGTGCTTACCTTCGCGGACTGTTTCTATGTGCTCGCGCTGTGCTTTCTGGTCGGCATCGTGACGGTGTTTTTCGCGAGGCCGATCGGCAGCGCGCCGGCAGCGTCGGAAGCGCATTGATGGACGCAACGAACATGAAGAAATTCATTCTCGAAATCGCCGCCTGCCTGTCGATGGCGGCCTGCGCGGTGCAGCCGGCCACATACGCCGATCTGCACGGCACCGTGAATGACATCGCGTCCGCGAACTGGAGCGTCGACGTTCCGAATGCGAACGCCGTCGCCGATGCAAACACATGGTGGAACCAGTTCAACGATCCGGTGATGCATCGACTGGTCCCATCGGTCCTCGACAGCAATCTCGACATCCGTCAGGCGGTCGAGCGCGTGAAGCAGGCCCAGGCGTTGACGACGCAAAAGCGCGCGGCGCTGCTGCCGCAACTCGATGCGAACGCGCGCGCCGCCGATACGCGGCAGAACACGCCGCCGCCGCTCGGTTATATGCGGCAGGTGGGCATCGGTCTGACGCTCGGCTGGACGCCCTATGCCCTATGCCTTCGGCGGCGGGCGGCTCGAACTGCTCGCCGCGCAGGCGCAGTTGGTCGGGCGCGAACATGCGGCCGATCAGGTGCGGCTCGCGCTCGCGGCGAACACGGCCTCGGCATATATCGATCTGCGATGGGCTCAGTCGGAGTTGAAGATCCTCCGCGACAACGAGACCATTCGCGAGCGTGCGCTCAGGCTCACGCAACGCCGCCGCAATACGGGCTGTCGACGAAGCTCGATATCGCCCGCGCGCAGAATCAGTTGAGCGACTTGCAGGCGCGTATTCCGCGCACGCAGGCGACCATTCAGCATCAGCTCAGCCTGATCGCGGTCTATCTGGGCCGCACGCCGGAGTTGCTCGACACGCTTGCGCTCGCCGATGCGGGCGCCGCGCCGGTCATTCCCGTGCCTGCGAACGGCGCGCCGCAGACCTTGCCTTCCGATGCCTTGCTGCGCCGCCCCGACGTGCTCGCCGCCTATGCGAGGGTCGAGCAGCGCGCGACGGAAGTGGGCGTCGCGCGCGCGGAACGCTATCCGAAGTTTTCGCTGCGGCTCTCGGACGGACTGCTCGCGTCCTCGTATCTCGGCTTGCCGACGCTCACCGACAATCTCTTCTCCGCCGCGCTCAACGCGACGAGCCCGATCTTCGACGTGGGCCGCATCGGCGCGGATATCGACCGCAACGAAAGCCGGATGTGCGAATCGCAACTGGCCCTGCGCCAGACCTTGCTCGACGCGCTGGCTGCTTCCGATCAGTCGCTGACGCTGTCCACGCAGCTTTACAAGGGCGGCGCCGCGAGCTTTCTCGATGTGCTCGACGCGCAAGAGGCCTATCTGCGCGATGCCGATTCGCTCAATCGATCGAAGCGCGAGCAGGCGCTCGCGGCAGTCGCCTTGTATCGTCGCGCGACGGCCGGCGGGCGCGCGATTCGGCACATCGAGGTCGGCGGCCCGCTTGCGGCGTTTGGCGTGCGCTTCGAGATCGGCGGCGGTGAGGCCATGCCGTGCCATCGGCTCGCGAATCCGGTCGAGCGCCGCCTGCGCACGCCGCGCGACGAGGGTCTCAGCCCGCGCCTGCAGCTTTTTCAGCTTCGTCTGAACGTTCAGTGTCGCCATGCGTGTGTCCTTGGTCCAATCGCGCTTACGAGGCTTGCCGGATGGTCACGAAGGCGGCGGTTTCGTAAGGCACGGTAACGACCTTCCTGGCGCGTAATTCCGGTTCCATGTTGATGAGCGCGCGCACGCGCGTCGATGCGCTCGCGCTCGTCGGCGGGCAGCGCGGCGATGAAGCTCGTCGACCGCATGCGATCGACGATCACGTTGTCCGGCGAGCCGGTGTGCCCGAGCGAAAAATGCGTTTCCGCGAGCGGCCCGAAACCGGGATGCGGAAACGCGCGCCGCCAGTCGCCGGTGTAATAGCGCGGGCTGTCGCCTTCATAGGCATTGACGATGGCATCGAGCTTCGCAACCCACGGCACACGCGCATCGCGCAGATTCCATACGAGGCCGAGGCGGCTGCCGGGCTTGAGCACGCGATGCATTTCGTCCAGCGCCGCGCAGCCGGCGAACCAGTGGAAGGACTACGCGCAGACGACCGCATCGACGGATGCATCCGCTAGCGAATCGATTGCGCGGTGCCATCGCGCACGCATCGACGCGACCGGTTCGACGGCGATCGCGCGCACCGCCCGACGAGACGCGGCGTGAACTTGCCCGTGCCCGCGCCGAGATCGACGACGCTCGCACCCGACCCGAGGCCGAGCGTGCCGGTGAGCCATGCCGCGAGTTCGGGCGGATAGTCGGGCCGGCCGCGCACGTAGCTGTCGGCGTCCGCTGTGTAGCCGCGCGAGGCGGCGTCGTGTACGTGCTGCGTTATCACTCGGGCTCCCGTGCGGCGGCGGCGCGTCGGTAAAGCGCTCTTATTCGCCGTAGATGTCGAAGTCGAAGTACCGAAGTACTTCTGCTCGATGCGTTTGTAGGGTAGGTGCCGTCCTTGATCATCGCGGTGATCGCGCCATCGAGCTCTCTTTCAGGTCGGTGTCTTCCTTGCGCAGGCCGATAGCGGTGCCCGGCCCGAAGATCGCCGGATCTTCCAGATTGCCGCCCGCGAAGCCGAAGGGCTTGCCGCGCGCGGTTTCAAGGAAGCCGCGTTCGGTCTGCACCGCGTTTTGCAGCGATGCGTCCAGCCGTCCGGCGAGCAGGTCCGCAGACCTGATCCTGATCGGCGTAGGACACGACGATGGTCACGCCCTTGGTGCCCAGTGCACCTTCGCATACGTTTCCTGCATGGAACCCTGTTCGACGCCGACCGATTTACCCGCAAGCGCTTCGGCCGTCGGCTGGATCTTGCCGTCGCGACGGGCGACGAGGCGCGTCGGAACGTGGAAGAGCTTGCTCGTGAAGGCGATCTGCTTCCGCGTGCGGGCGTCATCGACATGGTGGACAGCACGCCGTCGAACTTGCGCGNTTCGAAAGGCGGATAGCTCGCATCCGTGCCGAAGCGGATGGTGGACCAGTCTTTCGCATGTGCTCCGATCGACACCGTCAGCATCGAACCCAACAACACCGTCAACAGCCTCTTCACATGAACCCCTTGATTCCAAGTTTGTTTTGAAATGAACTGCTGGCGGGATTATATAGAATATAGAAGCGCGGGTGCCGACGCATGGCACACACAAAAAAGAGCGGCCGCGAGAAACTCGCGGCCGCTCTTGCTTGATGCCTCGACGCGTGTTGCGGAAGGCTTCAGTGCGCGCGTACTTCGATACGGCGCGGACGCGCTTCCTCGCGGCGCAGAATGCTCAGACGCAGCACGCCATTCTGCAGGTTCGCATCGATCTTCGTGGTGTCGAAGTCTTCGCTGACCGTGAACGCGCGAGCGAAGCGCGGCGTGCGAATCTCGCTGTGATGCACGCGCAACGATGCCTGCACGGGCACGTCCGCTTCGGCTTCGATGAAGAGCCGCGAGTCGTGCACCTTGACGTCGAGCTTCTCGCGCGACACGCCGGGCAGGTCCGCCCACAGTGTGATGCCCTGGCTGTTTTCCACGATGTCCACCGCGGGCGTCAGCGTGACGCGGCGCACGGCCTGTTCGGCCGGTGCGGTGACCTGATCCGGCGCCTGCGCGGCGTCGTGCGAAGTGACTTGAGTCGTATCGTTCATGATGTTCTCCTGTGAGCGCATGGAAAATTATTGAATGTCGATGGCGCGCGGCTTCGATGCTTCGCGCTTGCCCACGGTGATGGAGAGCAGGCCGTTTTCGTAACGCGCTTCGACCTTGTCGGCATCCGCGTTGCGGGGCAGTTCGATCACGCGGCGGAAGGTGCCCGTGAAGCGTTCTCTCGCATAGGTGCGTGCGCCCTCGGCGGGGGCTTCAGTCTTGCGTTCGCCGCTGATGGTGAGCGTGCCCTTGTCGACCGTCACGTCGAGCGAGGCGGTATCGACGCCCGGCGCGAACGCGACGATATGAATGGCCTAGTCGGTGCTGCCGATGTTGATGCGTGGGAACGCGTTCGCGCGGCTCGAACGCATGCTCGAGGGGAAGTGGCCGAACAGCGAGTTCATCTGCCGTTGCGCACGGTCGAACCCGGAAAACACATCGCCAAAATAAAAGTCACTCATGTCTAGTCTCCGAAGGCGCACGGCAGGGCCGGCGGCGGGAAGTCGATGACGACGGCGTCGTGCGTGATTGCTTTGCCGTCCTTGCATCCAAGGTGGGTGCGCGGGCTATCGTTTCAATACCGCGATGCCTTGTTTCAAGCGTTTTTTTGTTCCGTGCCCGGTTCTTGAAAACGCGTTGGACGGCATCAGATAAAACTGCTTGTGCGCGCCGCGCCGCATCGTCGCACTACAATGTCGGCGGATTCTTCCTCACAGGGACCGGACGATGAAAGTATGTATCTACGGCGCGGGCGCGATTGGCGGATAGATCGGCGTCAAGCTTGCGCAGGCGGGATGCGATGTCGGCGTGGTGGCGCGCGGCGCGACGCTCGATGCGCTCCACGCGCACGGTTTGCAACTCGTCGAAAAGGATGCGACGCATGCCGTGAAGGTCGCCGCGAGCGCGAACCCCGTGGACCTCGGCGTGCAGGATCTCGTCATCGTCGCGGTGAAGGCGCTCGCGATGGAAGCGGTGGCCGCGCAGATCGCGCCGCTCCTGGATGCACACACGACCGTGCTGACCGCGATGAACGGCGTGCCCTGGTGGTTCTGCGACGGCCTAGGCGAACCCTTCGCGGGCAAGCGGCTCACTTCCGTCGATCCGCACGGCGCCATCGCGCAGGCGATCCCGGCGGCGCAGACGGTCGGCTGCGTCGTGCATGCGAGCTGTTCGGTGCAGTCGCTGGGCGTCATTCGTCACGGTCAAGGCATGGGTCTCATCGTCGGCGAGTCGAACGGCAAGCCGGGCAAGCGTGCCGAAGATCTCGTGTCGCTCTTCGCCCATGCGGCTTCGATGCGAAGCTGTCGCCGCAGATTCAGCGCGATGTCTGGTTCAAGCTGTGGGGCAACATGATGACCATGAACCCGATTAGCGCGATCACCGGCGTAACCACGGATCGCATTTTGTCGGACGATCTCGTGCGCGGCTTCGTCACGCAGGTCATGCTCGAAGCGAAGGAGATCGGCGCGCGCTTCGGCATTCCGATCGATCAGGAGCCCGGCGATCGCCATGCCGTCACGCTCAAGCTCGGTCCCATCAAGACCTCGATGCTGCAGGACGTCGAAGCGCGCAAGTCCATCCGAAGCGCGCAAGTCCATCGAACTCGATGCGCTGGTGGCATCGGTGTGCGAACTCGGCGTGATGACCGGCGTGCCGACGCTGTTTACCGATGCGCTGTTCGGGCTCGCGCGGCTGCATGCGCGCTCGCTCGACCTCTATCCCGCATGATCGAGGCGAGGCGATCCATGTCGAACGAATCTCGCACGGAATCTTCGAGCGAGCTGACGCAGATGCGCGAGATCCTGCGCGAATTCGTCCGCGAGCGCGACTGGAGTCGTTTCCATGCGCCCAAGAGCCTTGCCGCCGCACTGAGCGTCGAAGCGAGCGAACTGCTCGAACCTTTCACCTGGCTCGAACGAGGCGACAAGAGCGAACTCGACGACGCGAAGCTCGACGCGATCCGTCATGAAATGGCGGACGTGCTCGCCTATCTGGTGATGCTCGCGGATGCGCTCGACATCGACCTGCATCGCGCCTTCACGGAGAAGATGGCGCTTAATCGTGCGAAGTATCCGGCTCACAAGGTGGGGGCGACGCGCGCAAATACCACCGACTACGAAGATGACGCGGCGCGCGACGTGCCGCGCGCGGGCAGATTAAGCTTGCGGCATCCCATGCGCAACCGGAGATTTGCCGATGGACTTTTCGTTGTCGCCTGCGCTGAGCGCGCTGCAGACGCGCGTGCGCGAATTCATCGCCGAGCAGATCGTGCCGATGGAGCGCGATCCCCGCTGCACGCCGCACGGACCCGACGAATCGCTGCGCGCGGAACTCGGAACTCGTCGCCAAGGGGCGAGCGCGCAGTTGCTGTCGAGCCATGTGTCGTCGGAATTCGGCGGCCTCGGCCTCAATCATGCGGCGAAGGCCATCGTGTTCGAAGAGGCGGGTTAGTTCGAAGAGGCGGGTTATTTTCCGCTCGGCCCCATCGCGCTCAATATCGCCGCGCCCGACGAAGGCAACATGCATCTACTCGAAGCCGTCGCGACGCCCGAGCAGAAGGAGCGCTGGCTGCGCCCGCTGGCGGCGGGCGAGGTCCGCTCGTGCTTCTGCATGACCGAACGAGCCCCCGCTGGGTGCGGGCGCGGATCCGTCGATGCTGCGACGCTCGCCGTGCGCGACGGCGCCGGCTATGTGATCAGCGGCGGCAAGTGGTTCATCACGGGCGGCGTCTACGGCGCGGCCTTCGCGATCGTCATGGCGAAGCTCGAAGACGGCGGCGCGACCATGTTTCTCGCCGATATGAACAGTCCCGGCATCACGCTCGAACGCGCGATGGATTCGCTCGATACGTGTTTCCCGGGGGGGCCATGGCGTCGTGCGCTTCGACGGCTTGCGCGTGGCCGCATCCGACATATTGGGCGAACCCGGCGAAGGCTTTCGCTATGCGCGGTGCGGCTGTCGCCCGCGCGGCTCACCAATTTATGTGCTGGCTCGGTGCGGCCCACCGCGCGCACGATGTCGCGTGCGCCTATGCGCGCGAGCGCCATGCGTTCGACAAGCCGCGCGGCGAGCACGAGGGTGTCGGCTTCATGCTCGCGACTAACGAAATGGACCTGCACATCACGCGGCTCGCGATTTGGCATTGCGCGTGGGTGCTCGATCAGGGCGTGCTCAGCAAACATGAGTCGAACATCGCGAAGGTCGTGTCGTCGGAGGCGTTATGGCGCGTCGTCGACCGGTCCGTGCAGGTGCTGGGCGGTCAGGGCGTCACGCACGAGACGATAGTCGCACGCATTTTCGCGGACATGCGCGCGTTCCGGATCTACGACGGTCCGTTCGAAGTGCATCGCTGGAGCATCGCGAAGCGTATCATGCGCGCTTGAGCGCAGGCGGTCGCGGCATTCGTTTCAGTTCGCGCGGCTCGTGCGTAACGCGTTGTCGGGATAATCGAGCCAGTCGGCGGGATCGTAACCGGCTGCGCGCCACTCCAGAAACTCCTGCCGCACCTGCGCACGCGTTTTCGCTGCGGCGGAATCGTCTGGGTGGACCGCTTGGGTCCAGACCGACGCGGCGCTCACGCAGAGCAGTGCGCCGAGCACGAGGCGGAACAACAACGTCGTCGATGTCATCGAAATCATAAGGTCACCTTTCACCGCATCGAACGGTAAAGGCATTCTAGGCGAGCGCTTGCGAATGTGCAAGCCGTGCGATGCAGCGCGTGCGTATCGCGTTGCACAGGTTGCACATAGTTGTCAGACAAAGCGCCCTATACTCGCTTTTTCCGCAATCGGCCCGCGCTTCGCCGACATCGTTACGAACACGCCCCTCGGGTCGCCCCTATGAGCACCTTGCGCGTCGCCAGCGACAGTTTTGCCGAGATGGACGAACTGAATGCGATCCTCGTCGCTGCGATCCTCATCGCGGGCGGCACCTGGTTCGAACGGCGCACGATCTGCGAAGTCAACGCGCGCGGCCATACCTTTCCGGTGCTGACGGCATTGGGTTCGACGGACCGCAACGTGCCCGCCGTGGGCTTCTTCGGCGGCGTGCATGGGCTGGAATGCATCGGCACGCAGCTCGTGCTCGAATACATGCGCGCGTTGCTGCGACGGCTCGAATGGGACGAATTACTGCGCGAACAATTGCGCGCGATCCGCCTCGTCTTCATGCCGATCGTGAATCCCGGCGGCATGGCCTCGCGTACGCGTTCGAATCCGAACGGCGTCGATCTCATGCACAATGCGCCGCAGAATGCCGAAGGCCGCGTGCCGTTCCTCGCGGACGGACAACGCATCGGGCCGTGGCTGCCGTGGTATCGCGGACCGAGCGGCGCGCAGCTCGAAGCGGAAAGCGAGGCGCTGCTGTCGGTCGTGCAGGACGAGTTGCTGTTGTGGCCGCTTAGCTTCGCGCTCGACTGTCACTCGGGTTTTGGCTGGGACGATAGCATCTGGTTTCCGTATGCGCGCACCGAGCGCGAAATGGCGCATCTGCCGGAAATGTTCCTGCTCAAGACGATGTTCGAGGAATCGTATCCGCATCATGGCTACGCGTTCGAACCGCAGAGCCATCAATATCTGCTGCACGGCGATCTGTGGGACTGCGCCTACGACCGCGCCCGCGCCCCCAACATCTTCTTGCCGATGACGCTCAAACTTGGTTCATGGCGGCTGGATCCGCAAGAACCCGATGCAGCTTTTCTCGCGCCTCGGCATCTTCAATCCGATCAAGGCGCATCGCACGCGGCGCGTGCTGCGGCGTCATCCGAGCTTCTTCGATTTCCTCACGCGCCGCGTTCTCGTTGCGGCGCTGGCTGCCGAGCGGCGACTTCCGCGATCAGATCATGCGGCGCGCGCGGGAACACTGGCAGCCCGCCGGCGCGACCCCGGCGACATGAGCGACTGGATCCTGCTGCGTGGACTCTGACGCGCGAAACGCGTCACTGGGATGCCTTCGAAAGCGCGATGCGCGCACAAGGACTTGTCACCGCGCACGAGCGCATCGTCTGCATCGATCTGCCCGGCAACGGCGAAGAACACGCGCGGCGCGCGCCGCTTTCCGTTCAGGCAATGATGGCTTTCGCGCGATCGCGCGCTGCAACGTTCGGCATCGTGAGATCGCCCTGCCGCATCGTCGCGATGTCGCTCGGTGCAATGGTTGCGTGCGCATGGGCGCATGCATTGCGGCGAGATCGAACGTCTGGTGCTGATCAACACCAGCATGCGTCCCTATGCGCGCGCGCACGAACGCCTGCGCGTGCAAGCGTGGCCGATGCTGCTGCACATTGCCGGTGCATGGCGCGCCCTGGAACGATGCGAGCGCATGATTCATCGGTTGACTTGTCATCGGCGCTACACGGACGACGAGGATATCGAGTGCTGGTCGGCGTGGCGGCGCGAACGCGGTTCGAGCGCGGGCAATGCGTTGCGTCAGTTGCTGGCGGCGGCGCGCTATCGTGCGCATGACGAGGCGCCGTCCTGTCCGACGCTGCTGCTGTCTTCCGCGAACGACGATCTTGTCGATGCCGCCTGTTCCGCGCGCATCGCGGCGCGATGGCGCGTCGCGCATGCGGTGCATCCGTGGGCGGGTCATGACTTGCCGCACGACGATGCGCCGTGGACCTGCCGGGTCATTGCGGCATGGCTCGCCGATATCGATCAGCAAGAAGAGCCGCAAGCCGCTCCAGCAATTTCCTTAATCGACAGACAAAATGAAAACACCGATCGTCGATCCTGATGCGCTCGCAATGCGTGCAATGCTCCGCAACCTCGACGCCGAATAGCCTTGCGCGCGGTAGGCGGTAGCGTCATCCATGTCGTCGATTAGGCATGATGTACCGCGCATCATGCGATGCAGCATCGAAGCTGGTCAAACCTGCGTGTGTCTCTCACCACGCATCGGGAAAGTCAATGTTGCAACGCAGCATCGCATTGCGTATGCTCTTCTCAAGCAGGTCGCCCGCATGCACGTTGGCATGCTTCGCGACCATCCCTGTAAATCGCACAGATCGATATCAGCAGTAAAGGAAAGCTGGTAGATCAAGGGCGTTAAAGCAGGAGGCGGTCAGGCTTGCAAGCGTCGACTTGAGGGAGCCGTAAAAATGGATTTGACGATCACGTCTGAATCCACGTTGCACGTCTTCGAACAGGAAGGCGGGTGGCATTGGGGCATCACCGTCGAGCGAACCGCGGGCGGTGACATGAAGGTCGTGGCCTACAGCGACGAAGGCTTCGACTCCGAACAGGAAGCGCGCGAAGACGGCGAGTACGTCCTGCGCTCGGAAGCTGGCGTTCGCGCCAGAGTTTCAGCCGCAGCGAGCGGCGTTACAGCGTGTCCTGAGAACCCGCGCTTTTACTGCCTGCGGTTATTTCTTTCTGTTTCTCAAGCACTTTCTGCGCAATACGGCACGCTCTGCCGATTTCCCCCTTCATCGTTTCACGCGGTCATGCAGCCATTCGCAAAGGTTTGCACGCTCGCATGCACTCCGGTAACGTTCGATGTGAGTTCCAGACCGGATCATGTCAATGAGCCACGACCACGACGATCATCATCACGACGTTGGACGCGCATGGCGCGCTGTCCGACATGGACCTGCGCGTGCGCGCGCTCGAATCGCTGCTGGTGGAGAAGGGTTATATCGATCCGCAGGCGCTCGACGTGTTCATCGAGACATACGAGCATCGCGTCGGCCCGCGCAACGGCGCGCGCGTCGTCGCCAGGGCGTGGAGCGATCCCGCCTTCAGGACATGGCTGCTCGATGATGCAACCGCCGCCATTGCGTCGCTCGGCTATACCGGACGCCAGGGCGAGCACATGGTCGCGCTCGAGAACACGGAGCGCGTGCACAACATGGTGGTGTGTACGCTGTGCTCGTGTTACCCGTGGTCGGTGCTCGGCCTGCCGCTGGTGTGGTACAAGTCCGCGCCGTATCGCTCGCGCGTGGTGATCGATCCGCGCGGCGTGCTCGAAGACTTCGGCGTCGCGCTGCCTGACGATATCGAGCTGCGCGTATGGGATTCGACCGCCGAGATCCGCTATCTTGTGTTGCCGATGCGTCCGCCGGGCACCGGTCATCTCGACGAAGACGCGCTTGCCGCGCTCGTCACGCGCGATTCGATGATCGGCACCGGACTCGCGCTGAATCCAAACACGCTCGCCAGGGAAACGACATCATGAACGCCGCACACCAGGCATTCGGACCGGTGACGCAGGATGCCTGCGACGCATCGGGCGCATCGCCGTTGCATGCCGAATGGGAACGCCGGGTGCTCGCGGTAACGCTCGCGATGGGCGCGACGGGGCAGTGGAACATCGATACGTCGCGTGCGGCGCGCGAGAGCCTGCCGCCCGCGCAATACAATATCTCGGCAGCACCTACTACGAGATTTGGTTTGAAGGCTTGAAGAAGCTGCTGGTCGATCGCGGACTCGCGAGCGTCGACGAGATCGCTTCCGGCCGCTCAGCCCATGCGCCGAAGCCCGGCGTGCGCACGATTGCGGCCGCCGATGTGAGCGCAGCACTGCTGCGCGGCTCGCCGAGCGAACGCGCTGTCGGCGTGCCCGCGCGCTTCATGCCCGGCGATACGGTGCGCGCGAAAGTCATGCATCCGCCGACGCATACGCGTTTGCCGCGCTACTGCCGGGGCAGGCGCGGGACCATCGTCGCCACGCGTGGCGTGCATGTTTTTCCCGATACCAACGCGCTCGGTCAGGGCGAGCATCCACAGTGGCTCTATACCGTGCGCTTCGATGCCGCCGAACTGTGGGGCGCGGACACGACCGCATCGGCGGTTTATGTCGATTGCTGGGAGTCGTATCTGGAGGAAGTCGAACGCGCATGACAACAAATCCGCACCATCGGCAAAGCTTGCAGGAACTGCGCGAGGCGCTGCCGCGTCTGCCCTTCGATGACGACGGCCCGGTATTTTCCGCGCCGTGGCAGGCACAGGCTTTCGCGATGACGTTCGCGCTGCATGAACGCGGCGTATTCACCTGGAGCGAATGGGCGGCTGCCTTGTCCGAAGCGATCCGCGACGCGCAGGCAGCGGGCGATCCGGATTGCGGCGATACGTACTATGCGCACTGGCTGAGCGCGCTGGAACGCATCGTCGCGGACAAGGGTTGCGCGATCGCCGAAGGGCTTGCGCAACGTCGCATCGAATGGGACGAGGCTGCGCGCCGTACGCCTCACGGTCAGCCGATTCAACTCGGCGCGCCGAAGCCTGTACTCTCGGCCGCTACCTTGACGATCTATCGCGAATCGACGTATCGGGTCGATGGCGATCCTGTCATCGATATGAGCATTGGCGTGCGCGACGAGGCGAGCCAGGCCCTGCTTGGCCGAGCGCGGTGTTCGTGACCGCGTTCGATCCGGTCGGACAAGTGTCGGCGCCTGCCGATAACGCTGCGCGGCAGCATCGTCTGTCGGAGTGTCTTGCGCGCCTCGGATTGACGGCGTTGCCCGGCAAGGGCTTTCATCCGCGAGACGAACATGGTCATGCCGAGGCCAGTTTCCTGGCGATGCACGCGACGCCCGAAACGGCGGATGTGCTGCTGATCGAGTTCGAACAGAACGCGGTCGTGTTCGTCGAACCGGACGGCGTGCCGCGCCTGCTGCTGCATCCGAAATACCGTGGATGCGCACGCCGCACGTTTCGATCGACGGCTTGCGCGATGCCACGGCTTTCGTGTTGCCCGATCATGCGCCCGCCGATCTGTTGGCGCATCGAGATCTGTCGGCGCCGCTCGATGTCGCCGCGCAAGGCCTGCTGAATGCCGACGAGCTCGCACGCGCGCAGCGCTATCTGCGTCACGCAGATGCCGTGCGATTCGCGACGATGCGCGCCGCGTGCTCGCCTTTCATGTGCGTGCCGATGCGGCGAGCCTCGTCATCGGCATCGCGACGACGATACGCCCGATTTCAGTGTGTCGCATTCGGGCGCGTTCGGCGCGATCGTCTTGTCGATGCGGCGCCGCGTCGGTATCGACATCGAGGAAGCGCGCGCTTCGCTCGACTGGCGCGAGTTGTCGCCGGCCGTGTTCGGCGAAGCGGACAAGCGAGCGGTCGCGTCGATGCCCGAGCATGCGCGGCATGCGGCTTTCTTCGATTGCTGGACCGCGAAGGAAGCCGTGTTGAAGGCGCACGGCACGGGCATGGGCGCGGGCGCGATCCGCATGGAAGATTTTTCGGTGCTGCCGCGCGACGGCGGTCGTTACGCGTTATCGGCGCAGGCAGGCGCTTATGCGGTAGCGGCGCTCGATGCGCCGGAGGGTTATCGCGCGGCGCTCGCGTGGTCGCGCTGAATGATGCGATGCAGCGTTACGCCACCGGTGGCGCACTGCGAATGAGATCGCGGTGCGTGAGATAAAGGCGCAGGTCGAATTCGATCTGGTGGTAACCCGGCTGCATCAGTTCGCACAGTCGATAGAACGCCTTGTTGTGATCGCTTTCTTTCAGATGCGCAAGCTCGTGCACGACGATCATGCGCAGGAATTCCGGCGCGGTATCCTTGAACAGCGACGCGATGCGTATTTTCTTTCTTTGCTTTCAGCCGGCCGCCCTGCACGCGCGAACGGCGCGAACGCATAGAGCGTGCGGTCCGATTGCACGGCGTGCTTGTTCGGGTAGCGCGCGTCGAAATACGCGCTTAACTGCTGCTGGGCGATTAGTCGGCGCACTTGGTTCTGCAGCGCATTGGGATAAGCGCTCAGGTATTTCAGGTGTTGCATGACGGCCAATATCGTTGAACGTTCGGATGCCTGTCGCGTGCTCCAGCATCGGAATGCGCGACGATCTACGCGGTATTTTAGTCATTGCATCGCGGCCTCGCCGCCGATTGCAGCGCGCCGCACGCACAAGCGTGTTTCCGCACGCGCATATCCGTAACTTTATATTTCCACGCGATGTCGCCGCGCGATGCCATGCGAACATGTGCGCTTTCTTTTCGCAAGCAGGGAAGGCAGGATGGCATGGCATCGAACAAGGCTCATCATGCGACCGGATTCGCAGCGGGTGTCATCGCGATGGCGCTCGTCAGTGCGGCGCGCGGCGACCTGCTGGCGCGCGGCCTGAGCTTCATCGCGGCGGCGGCGGGCGCGACCGCGCCGGACTGGCTCGAAGTCGCATGGTGGAGCCGCGCGCGCAGGCTGTGGATCACGCATCGCACGCTCACGCACTGGAGTATCGGCTGGGTCGCGCTGCTTGGCGTGTCGTGGCATGGTTTGGGGCTGGGACTGCATCCGGGTCGCGGCGTGCGCGTTCGGGTTCGCCTGCGGCGGCATCATGCATCTGCTGGCGGACTGGCTCAATCCGCTGGGCGTGCCGTGGATCGCATCGCGCCACTCGCTCAATCTGTGGCCGAGCGGGAATTGCGATCTGATCGTCGTCGGCCTCGCGTGGGTAGCCGCGTTGTGCGTCGCCGATCAGGTCTGGTTCCATTTCGCGCATGGCCGCATACTGCTCGATGCCTTGCGCGCGCCGCATGCGTGATCGCCCTTAGAATGTCCGCTGACCCATCGCCCAAGGACATGCCGATGCCATCGAATCTCGCCGTCAGACGCACCGTGCTGCTCTTGTGCGCATTCGTGCTTGTGCTCCACGCTGGGCGCTTGCGCGACCTGGTTCAATCGCGAGGACATGCGCGTGAACGTGGCGGGCATCGAGCCGCTCGAAGGACAAGGGCTTGAAATGCGCTTCGCTGTGAAACTGCGCGGGCAGAACCCGAACGATGCGCCCATCGACTACCGTGGCGTCGCGCTCGATCTCGACGTGAACGGCCGCGCGTTCGCCAGCGGCGTCAGCGATCAGACCGGCACCGTGCCGCGCTTCGGCGAACGCGTGATTACCGTGCCGGTGACGGTGTCGGCGTTGTCCGTCGCGCGTCAGGCGCTCGGCTACGCGAACGGCGATACCGTCAGCAAGGTTTCGTATGCGGTGCGCGGTCGCCTCGTGGGCGGACCCTTCGGCGGCGCGCGTTTTTCCGGGCAGGGCGTCATCGATTTTCCCGGCGTCAACGGCGCGTTCGCTTACTGAGCGATGAGCGTCAGGCGGTCGCGCGCGTCGCACCGTCCGGCGCATAGGGCACGACGCGTTCCTGCTCGTTCGCATCGTTGCGCGCGACGATCGCGCGGGCCGGTTCCGTCGTGCTCAGATTGAACGGCTGATGCGGCACGTCCGGCGGAATGAAGAGAAAATCCCCGCCTCGCTGCCGATCGATTCGCAAAGCCCCAGTCCATGGCGCGTTTCGACGCGTCCTCCCAGCACATAGATGCCGGTTTCATAGCCGACGTGCAGGTGCGCTTCGCCATGCGCGCCGGGCGGCACGACGACGAGATGCATCGACAGGCCGCGCGCATCGACTGTCGATGCCGACAAGCCCACGAAATACGGCAGGTGTTGCAGCGTCGCGGTTTCGCGCTCGGGGCCGCACCGCGACGACTTTCTGCATGGTATCCACGAGCGTCTCCTGTGGCCGCACGATGCATGGACGATAGACCATTGCGCGCGGCACGTCACGCCGCTTGCCGTATCGCTTCGTGGCTTCGTTATGAGGGCTGTCGTGGCAGGGTCATCATCGACGTCTATGGTTATTCGAATGCGCTGACGATTGTGCAGTCGCACATTGACGATGCGGCGCATCGCATAATCGTTTGACTCGAACGCGAAAAGACGCTGAAGGACACCATGCTTGTCAAGAACGAAGCGCAAGTCGAGCATATCATCAACGATTTGCTCGACTTCGCGCGCGCCAGATTACCGGAGCCGTCCTTCAGACTGATCGAGCCTTTGCTGCGGCATTACTACGATCAGGTCGATGCGGAAGACATCGCGAGCCGCGATATCGCCGATCTCTACGGCGTCGCGATGGCGCACTGGCAGACGGCGCAGAAGTTCACCGGCCAGCATGAAGTGCTGCGCGTCTACAATCCGAATCTCGAACAGCACGGCTGGCACTCGGATCATACGATCGTCGAGATCGTCAACGACGACATGCCGTTCCTCGTCGATTCCGTGACCATGGAAGTGAACCGGCTCAGGCTCGCGCTGCATTCGGCGATTCATCCGGTGTTTCGCGTCTGGCGTGCGAAAGGCGGTGCGCAGGCGGGCGAGATCGAGCGCATCGGACAAGGCCACGAGAACGCGGGCGACGGCGCATCCGAACTCGAATCGTTCATTCATTTCGAAGTCGACCGATGCAGCGAAGCGGATCGCCTTGACGATCTGCGCGCCGCCGTCGAAGACTGGCCGAAAGTGCTCGACTCCGCGCGCGGCCATCGGCGAACTGAAGACGCACGATACCACGCCCGACGGCATCGAGGCGCGCGCTTTCCTCGAATGGATGATCAACGATCACTTCACCTTCCTCGGCTGCCGCGATTACGAACTCATCGACCACGAAGGCGCGCCCGCGTTGCGCGGCATCGCCGGCTCGGGCCTCGGCATCCTGCGCGAAACGCATCGCCCGCCTGCCGGCGGCGACGTCACGCCCTTGCCGCCGAGCGCGGCCGCGATCATCGAGGACGCCGAGCCGATCTTTCTGACCAAGGCGAATTCGCGCGCGACGGTGCATCGTCCCGGCTATCTCGACTATGTCGGCGTGAAGCGCACCTCGCCCGACGGCAAGGTGATCGGCGAGCGGCGTTTTCTCGGGCTCTACATGTCCACCGCGTATTTCGTCTCAACCGCCGAAATTCCGATCATGCGCCGCAAGTGCGCGAACATCGTGCGACGCGCGGGCTTTCTGGAGAAGGGGCACCTGCACAAGTCGCTGGTGACGGTGCTCGAACAGTATCCGCGCGACGAACTCTTCCAGGCCGGCGAAGACGTGCTCTTCGACATCGCGATCGGCGTGCTGCGTTTGCAGGAGCATCAGCGGACGCGGCTTTTCGTCAGACGGGATCGTTTCGACCGCTTCGTGTCATGTCTCGTGTTCGTGCTGCGCGACAAGTTCAACACCGACCTGCGCCGACGCATTTCGAAGGTGCTGATGGAAGCGTTCAACGGCCGTAGCATCGAGTTCACACCCTTGCTGTCGGAGTCGCCGCTCGCTCGCATTCATATCGTCGTGCGCGTGGACAAGGGCGCGATGCCCGAAGTCGATACGCTCGAACTCGAAGCGCGCGTCGTGCAGGTATCGCGCCGCTGGCAGGACGATCGCGCCGATGCGCTCATCGACAGTCACGGCGAAGAAGCGGGCAACCGGCTGCTGCAACGCTACGCGGATTCGTTTCCCGCCGGCTATCGCGAAGACTATCCCGCGCGCATCGCGGTACGCGACATCGAACTGATCGAGAGCACGCACCAGGGCACGGGCGGCATTGCGATGAGTCTGTATCGTCCGATCGAATCGGGCATCGATACGAAAAAGCGCGCGTTCCGCTTCAAGGTGTATCGCGTGGGCGATCCGATCGCGCTGTCGCACAGTCTGCCGATGCTCGAGCATCTCGGCGTGCGCGTCGACGAAGAGCGGCCATATCTGATCGAGCCGACCGGCGCGCCGAATGCGTGGATCCACGATTTCGGCCTCGAATTGCAGGACGACGTCGAATTCGACATCGATCGCGTGAAGTCGCTCTTCGAGAACGCGTTCGCGAGCTTATGGTCGGGCGAAACGGAGAACGACGACTTCAATCGCCTGATGCTGCGCGCACAGTTCGGCGCGCGCGACGTGACCATCATGCGCGCCTACGCGAAGTATCTGCGTCAGGTCGGCTCGACTTTCAGCGATGCCTATATCGAACGCGCGCTGACCTGCAATCCGGCGATCGCGAAGAAGTTCGTCGAGCTGTTCATGGTGCGCTTCGATCCCGCGCGCGGCGGCTCGCTCGACGATCGCGAACGCGCGGCCGAGCGCATGCTGGCCGATATCGAAGCGGCGCTCGACCAGGTGCCCAATCTCGACGAAGACCGCATTCTGCGACAATTCCTCGGCGTGATCTGCGCGACCAATCGCACCAACTTCTTCGGCCGCGAGCCCAACGGGCAGTCGCGTCCGTATCTGTCTATCTGTCGTTCAAGCTCGATCCGTCGAAAGTGCCCAGTTTACCCGAACCCAAGCCGATGTTCGAAATCTGGGTTTATGCGCCGCGCGTCGAAAGCGTGCATCTGCGTGGCGGACGCGTCGCGCGCGGCGGGCTGCGCTGGTCGGACCGGCGCGAGGATTTCCGCACCGAGGTGCTCGGGCTGATGAAGGCGCAGATGGTGAAGAATGTCGTCATCGTGCCGGTGGGATCGAAGGGCGGCTTCGTCGTGAAGAATCCGCCATCGGTGACGGATCGCGAGGCGTTTCGTTTCTCGACGAAGGCGTCGCGTGCTATCAGATGTTCCTGCGCGGCCTGCTCGACGTGACCGACAACCGCGCGCCGGAAGGCATCGTGCCGCCCGTCGACGTGGTGCGTCACGATCCCGACGATCCTTACCTCGTCGTCGCCGCAGACAAGGGCACGGCGACCTTCTCCGACTATGCGAACGCCATCGCGCACGATTACGGCTTCTGGCTCGACGACGCCTTTGCGTCGGGCGGCTCGGTCGGTTACGACCACAAGAAGATGGGCATCACCGCGCGCGGCGCGTGGGAATCGGTCAAGCGGCATTTCCGCGAGATGAACGTCGATACGCAGACGACCGATTTCACGGTCGTCGGCATCGGCGACATGTCGGGCGACGTGTTCGGCAACGGCATGCTGCTGTCGCGCCATATCCGGCTCATCGCGGCGTTCGATCATCGTCACATCTTTCTCGATTCGTCGCCCGATGCGGCTACCAGCTTCAAGGAGCGCGAACGCTTGTTCGCGCTGCCGCGTTCCAGTTGGGCAGACTATGACGCCTCGCTGATCTCGGCCGGCGGCGGCGTGTATCCGCGCACGGCGAAGACCGTGCCGGTGTCGCCGCAAGTGCAGGCGGCGCTCGACATCTCGTCGCCGATGCTGCCGCCCAACGAACTGATCCGTGCGATCCTGCATCGCCGATGCGGATCTGCTGTATAACGGCGGCGTCGGCACCTATGTCAAATCGAGCGACGAAACGCAGGCGCAGGTCGGCGACAAGACCAACGACGCGGTGCGTGTGAATGGCGCGGAACTGCGCGTGAAGGTCGTCGGCGAGGGCGGCAATCTGGGCTTCACCCAACTCGGCCGCATCGAGTTCGCCCAGCATGGCGGGCGCATCAATACCGACGCGATCGACAACTCGGCGGGCGTCGACTGCTCGGATCACGAGGTCAACATCAAGATTCTGCTGGGCCTCGTCGTCGACGATGGCGAGATGACGGAAAAGCAGCGCAACACGCTGCTCGCGGAAATGACCGACGAAGTCGGCCTGCTCGTGCTGAAGGACAATTACGCGCAGACGCAGGCACTGTCGATCGCCAACCGGCATGTAGCCGAAACGCTCGATGCCGAAGCACGCATGATGCGCTATCTCGAACGCGCGGGACGGTTGAAGCGGCGCATCGAGTTCCTGCCCTCCGATGAAGTCATCGCCGAGCGCGCGGCGGCAAAGCAGGGCCTGACTTCACCGGAACGCGCGGTGCTGCTCGCTTACGGGAAGATATGGCTGTACGACGAATTGCTCGATTTCGACGTCCCGGAAGACTCGCTCGTCGCCGATCTGTTGCCCGATTACTTTCCGAAGCCCTTGCAGGCGCGCTATAGCGAGACCATGCAGCGCCATCCGCTCAAGCGCGAAATCCTCGCGACGCATCTGACCAATGCGCTCGTCAATTGCACCGGCTGTACCTTCGTGCATCGTCTGATTGAAGAGACCGATGCGCATGCGAGCGATATCGTGCGCGCCGCACTGTTGCCGTCCGCGCAACTCGATGCATGGTACGCGCGCCGGCGCGAACTGGAAGATGCGGGCGTCGAAAGCAGTCGCGCGGCGCGCGTCGCGAGCGGCGAAATCTTGACTGCCGTGCTCGACAGCGCCGAAGTCAGGGGCGTGCTCGGAGCGCAGTCTCGAACTGGTCGCGAGCGTGTATTTCGGCATCGGTACGCTGCTCGACTACCAGGGCATCGGCGAACGTGCGATGCAATTGCCGATCTCGACGCACTGGGATTTGCTTGCGCGTGCCGCCGCGCTCGAAGAGTTCGCGCGGCATCGATGCGGCGGACGTGATTGTCGAAAGCCGGCGCGTGAAGCATCAGGACGCGATCGATCGCTACACGCGGCTTCTGACCGAACTGCGCGCGAGCGGCACCGCGAGCCTGTCGATGCTGCTCGTCGTGGTGCGCGAAATGGCGGCGCTGGAACGCGCCTGAAACTCGGGCTCAACGTCGCTTCTTGCGGCGTGTGGGCTTGGGCGGCGTGAGCGCGGCGGTCCAGAAATCGACCACCTGTTTCTGGCTGCGCCGCGCGACCGTATTGGCTGAGCGCTTCGCGGTGGCGCTCGCGCGCGAACGCGCCGATCCCGCGATGGCATTCGCGCCCGAGAGCCACATGCTGAGGAACGGGTTCTTCTTGGTCCACGGATTTTTCATGGTTCGATGCCGGAAGATGCGAGTCGCCCTTGCCGCCGCACGACATGTGCCCGCACCATTTCGATTGTGCCGCAATGCGCACGCGATTGTGCACACGGCCTCGATCTACAAAGCACGCTTCACCGCATACCATTCGGCTCACTCGGCAAACAACGAACGATGAGACCGCGACGACGATGCGCGCCACGCTCATGACAGGAGCACGGGGTCATGGCTATCGTGCATGCCGCTACGTGATCGGCATGTCGCTCGCGCCCTTCAGCGGGCGATCCCCGCCGATGCCGATGTTCGATTTCGTCGCACGCATGCCGCTGGCGATGCTCGTCGTCGCCCGGGACCAGCGCCTCGCATTTGCGAACGCCAGTGCGGAAACGCTCTTCGGTTTCGCGCCGGGCAAGCTGACCGGCCGGCTCGTTCATCTCGTCGTGTCCCTCGTTGCCGCGTCCGCGCCCGCGTCCGCGCCTGTGCGCTTTGCCTCGCGCAAGGACGGCACGCAGTTTCCCGTCGATGTCGTCACGAGCGTGATGGACGGATTCGATACGCTGCATACGTTCGTCATCGATCGAAGCCGCGAACAACTCGCGCATCTGTCGCGCGTGTCGATGCTCGGCGAACTCGCGGCATCGCTCGCGCATGAACTCAATCAGCCGCTGACGGCGATACTCAGCAACGCGCAGGCTGCGCAGCACTTCATGAATCTCGCGCCGATCGATCTCGACGAAGTGCGCGAGATACTCGCCGATCTCGTCGTCGACAACAATCGCGCGAGCGAGATCCTGAAGCGCATACGCGCGCTCGCGCGGAAGGACACACTCGAGTTCGCGCCGCTGTCGATCGAAGACGTGATCGGCGATGTCGCGCTGCTCGTGCAGAGCGATGCCGTCGCGCGCGGTATCGGCTTCGCGCTCGATATCGAACTGCGCTTGCCGCCCGTGTACGGCGATAAAGTCCAGTTGCAGTAGGTCGTGCTCAATCTGCTGCTCAACGCCTTTGATGCGATGGAAAACGGCGATGTGGGACACATCGTGCGCATCGGCGCCGTGCAGGATAGCGAAGGCTGCGTGCGCATGCCGGGCGTCGACGGGCTCGACCTGCAGCATGCCCTCGGCGCATCGCAGGACACGCTGCCGATCGTGTTCATCACCGATCATGGCGATATTCCGACGACCGTGCTCGCCAAACCCGTCGACGATGCCGCGTTGCTCGGGGCCATCGGCGTATCGATCAAACGCTCGTCATGCGCGCTTGCGGAACGCGCCGAAATCGAAACGATCCGGCAACGCGTGGACAGCCTCACGCCGCGCGCGCGGCAGGTGCTCGCGCTCGTCGTCGGCGGATGGCTGAACAAGCAGGTCGCAAGCGAACTCGGCACGGTCGAAAAGACTGTCAAGGTGCATCGCGCACATGTGATGGAGAAGATGCAGGCGGGATCGCTCGCCGAACTCGTGCGTCTGTCGGACAAGGCCGGCGTGTTCGCGGCGCGCCCCGCGGCGCGTCCTTATCGGCGCCGCTTCAGTTGACGGTGCGCGCCGAAGCCGAAGCTCTCGTCGGGCGACTCGTCGTCGTCGCGCGGTTCGTACACGAGCCTGCAGGTTTCGACGCTCAGACGACCGCGCAGTAGCGCCAGAAACGCGGGTTTGACCGCGAGTCTCAGTCGATCGAAACGATGCTGGTCTCGGCTGCATTCTAGCAGATCGGCGACGTCGTGCGCGAAGCGTTCACAGTCTTTTTGCGTGGCATCGGCGGCGCGCGCGACGGTATTTCTGAGGTCCTCGACCTGCTGAAGATCGAGCTTCAGTCCGCGCATCTCGAAGATGCGTGCGCGGCTGCCGTCGGCGGCAAGAACCCAGGTGATGACCGTCATGGCGATCCTCCGTGGCGCGTGCCCATAGCGGGTTTTCACCATTGTGCGCTCTTTGCGCGCACTAAGACTTCATAATAATGCTATAATGCTAGGCTTGCATCGCAGCATGAAGCGTTGCGGCTGCCGTGCCGCGTTGTGCCGCTTTGGTCAGGTCTCGCTCCACATGCGCAGCAGGTTGTGATAGCAGCCGACCAGCGTGCGCTTGGCGGCTTCGTCGCCGTCGCTCGCGTTCAGGCGCTGAATCGAATTGTCGAGATCGAACAGCAGCGCACGTTGCGCGTCGTCGCGCACGAGACTTTGCACCTAGAAGAAGCTCGATACGCGCGTGCCGCGCGTCACCGGCCGCACCTGATGCAGACTCGTCGCCGGATATACGATCGCATGACCGGTGGGCAGCTTCACTTCCTGCACGCCGAAGGTGTCCTCGATCACGAGTCCGCCGCCGTCGTAGTCTTCGGGACGCATGAGAAAGAGCGTGACGGAGACATCGGTGCGCACGCGTGCGCCGTGTCCGGGCACGATGCGGATCGCGCCGTCCACATGACTTCCGAAATGCATGCTGCCTTCGTAAATGCATGCTGCCTTCGTAATAGTTGAAGAGCGGCGGATAAACGCGGTTGGGCAGCACCGCGCTGATGAAGAGCGGATGCGTCTCGAGCGCCCCGACGATGATGTTGCCGAGTTCGCGCGCGATCGGCGAGCCTTCCGCGATCTGCTGATTGCGCTTGACGGGCGCGCCCTGATAGCCCGCGGTCGCGCGGCCATCGACCCCATGCATCGCTAGCTTCGAGACGCGCGCGCATCGCGGTCATTGCATCAATGGAAGCGGTAGTTCAAGGGAAGCGGTAGTTCAAAGTCGCGAGGAATGTGTGGCCGAGGCCGGGCACCGCGTGTCCGCCGTCCGACGGAATCAGGGCGTCATAGTACTTCTTGTCCGTCAGGTTCAGCAGATTGAGCTGGATATCGTAGCTCTTCTGGTGATACGCGGCCATCGCGTCCCAGTGCACGTAGCCGCCCACTTCGACGAGGTTGTTGTTCGCCGCATAGCGCGACGACACATACGACGGCCCGCCGCCGATCTGCCACGTCGGCGTGAAGTCGTAGGTCGTCCACAGCGTGAGCATGTGGCGCGGCGTGTTCGCGAGCGTGTTGCCCGTGGTGCCGTCGAAGGCCTTCTGCACGGTGCCGTTCATGTAGGTGTAGCCGCCGAACATCTGCAACTGCTTCGTCACATGACCGGCGATGCCCAGCTGATAGCCGCGCACGCGCACGTCGTCGTCAAGCGTGTAGTCGCTGGTGGAGGTGAGCGTCCGCGCGTTGGTCTTCTCGATGTTAAAGAGCGATTGCGTGATCGACAGCTCGCCGTTGAGCAGGTCCCACTTCGAACCGATCTCATACGACTTGTTGTGCTCGGGCGGCGTGTTCTGCTGACCGTTGGTGAGCGTCAGCGCTTCGAGCGACGGATTGAACGAGGTGCCATACGACACGTAGTAGAACTGTGCCTTGGTCAGCTGCCATACGAGGCCCGTGTGTACGCTCGTGAAGTAGTTGGTCTGCGTCGCATAGCCCGGCGCGTTGATCGAATTGTGGATCGACGCTTCGTAGCGATCCCAGCGCACGCCGCCGATCTACTTCCAGTGCTCGCCGATGGAGATCGTGTCGTTCAAGTAGAGGCCGATGCCGTTCGCGCTCGACTCCGCGAGGTTGGTCGCGACTTCGTTGACGTTGGCCGGACGCGGCACGTAAGCTGGATTGACGAGCGGCACGATCGCGAGCGTGTTGGACGGCAGGCCCGGCGTCGTCGCGGTGAAGCTCTGGTGCTGTACGTCTCGTGGCTCAGGTCGACGCCCGCGAGCATGTCGTGCTTGAGGAAGCCGGTCGCGAACTTCGCCTGAAAATCGGTCGTGTTGTAGACCGAGTGATCGTTGATGTTGCGGTCCTTGCCTTGCAGGCGCACGTATAGCGACGACAGCGGTAGCGTCGTGTAGTTGCCGTTCGCGAGCGCGGGCGAGGAGCCGAGTGGGCCTGTCAGCACGGCCGCCGCATTGGTCTCGCGCGACTCGGTGCTGTAGTAGTTGAACTGCGTCTGGTTGCGCAGCGTGAACATGTCGTTGAAACGATGCTCGACACGCGCGTTGAGCGTCTGCACGCTGAACCAGGCGGTCGTCGGTGAAGCCGTAGAAGGTCTTCGTATCGACCGGCGCGAGATGGCCGTTGACCGGCGGAATGCCGTAGTCGACCTGATCGCGGTTGTGCTGAATCAGCGCGGACAGCGTGACCTGCGTCGGCGTGCCGATGCCGAACTTCACTTCGGGCGCGATGCCCGCGTCCTTGCTGCGCATCTCGTCGCGATTTGAGCCGAACAACTGTGCGAAGGCGTTGACGCGGAACGCGGCGGTATCGGTCAGCGGTTGGTTGATGTCGATCGTCGAGCGATAGCGGTCGTGCGTGCCCGCCTGCAGCGAGACATCCGCGCGCGGCTTCAGGTTCGGCTGCTTGCTGACCTGATTGATGACGCCGCCCGTCGAGCCGCGTCCGAAGTAGAGCGACGACGGGCCGTACAGCACGTCGATCGATTTGAGATTGAAGGTATCGCGATAGTACTGGCCGCGATCGCGGAAGCCGTCGAGGTAGATGTCCGTACGCGCCGTAAAGCCGCGCAGGTTGATGTTGTTGCCGATTTAGCCGCCTTCGGCCGCGCCGATGGTCACGCCCGGCACGTTGCGCAGCGCGTCGGAGAACGAACTAACGGCCTGCGATTGCAGGACGGACTTCGGCACGACGACGGCCTGCGGAATGTCGCGCAGCGCGGTCGGGACTTTTGCGTCGACGCTCGAGACGTCGGGTTGGAAGTTGGGCGCGTCGGCCTGGCCGCGGACGTTGACGGCCGGCAGGGCGTTCGCCGCCGGACAGTGGTGTGGCCTGCATCGAAAAAGAAATCCGTAAGTGAGACGCCGTGCGCGACGCACGGCGAAAAAAGCGGATAGGCCGTCGGGACGAGCGCCGGTCGGCCAGTGATGCTCAGGTCTTGCCCTGCGGAGAAAGAGCCGCGCCGGGTGAGCGCGAGGCGGAAACGACTCGGACGCGGATTCGATGTCGGCGCCCGTCAACCGCGTTGCGGAGGACGACGGACAGCCGTGTTCGCAACGGTCTTCACGGCGTTTCGGTAAAAACGACGGAAGCGGGAATGCTTTGAGCCAAAGGCGGCATGTTACCGGATCGTTAGACGAAATAGGACAAAAATCGCGTGATCCGCGCAAGGGTTGCGGCGATGTAACGGACTGCGGGCAGCGAGATTGTGCAGATGAAGCGTCACAGCTTGACACATTCGGACAAGTCCGATGAGAAAGCCTCGAGTCGCTCCCCAGAATGCGGGCCTGTATTAAACGTTTCATCCCGCGACGAGACGCCCGGCGATGCCCGCTGACCGTGGGCATCGCGTATCTCTAGACTCATCAGGCCTGACTATGCGCGTCGCCGTACTGCAAAACGACCTCAGCTACCGAAATCTCATCTCCGATATCTTCAAGCGGCTGGGCCATACCTGCGTGACCTACGGCGACGGCTTGTTGCTGTCCAAGGCCCTGTGGCGCTCCACGGTCGATCTTCTCGTGCTTGACTGGAATTCTACCGGCCTGTGCGGCCTCGATCTGCTCAAATCCGTGCGTGCGAGCTTAGGCGAACGCGTGCCGGTGCTGTTCGCCACGCCCGACAACGCCGAGCACAACATCATATCGTGTGCTTGCTGACGGCCGGCGCTGATGACTACGTCGTCTATCCGCTGCGGCCGGGCGAATTCGGCGCGCGCATCGAGGCGCTGCTGCGGCGCGCATATCCGGCGCACGCTCAGGCCTTCCTCGAAGTCGAACCTTACCGGTTCGATTCCCGTCAGCAGACCGTCACCGTGCGCGGCAAGCCGGTGCAATTGAGAGCGGCACGCAGTTCCGGCTCGCCCAATTGTTCTTCTCCAACATCGGCCGCGTGCTGTCGCGCGATCACATCTTCGCGATGGTCTGGGGCCGCGAGTTCCGCGAAACCACGCGCACCATCGACAGCCATATGTCGCGTTTGCGGCTCGCGCTGGAGATCGAGCCGGTCAATCACTTCCGCCTGCAACCGGTGTACAAGAGCGGCTACCGGCTGCTTCATCTCTACAATCAGACCGACGGCACCGAGGAAGGCGCCGCATCGCTCGAAGCCGGCGATGCGGTGCCCGACGCCGAAGCCGCCGCTTGACGCGCGATCCACACAGTTGCACCCGACATGCCGTCGCAAGACGGCATGTTCGTTTTCGGACGCCGGTGAACGACGGTTCACGCGTGTATGCACTCTTAATGATGCGATGCCATCGCGCCCGCCGATTCCCGGCCGCGCACCTTCGCCACGACCCGAATGCACACGCATGACATCCGGCACGACGGACCCGACCGGCCGATCCACCCGCGCCGCACGCACGAAGACCCGCGACGACGGCATCGGGCATGCCGTCGCGCGCGCCGCCACGGAGCATGCCGCGCCGCTTCGCGACATGCTCGCGCACTTCATGCTGCTGGAACCGGTGTTCGACGCGATGCCCGACATCGTGTTCTTCGTGAAAGACCGCGACGCGCGCTACGCAATGGTCAACCGCACGCTCGCCTGCCGCTGCGGATACAAGGACGACAAGACCCGGCTGCTCGGCAAGACCGCGGAACAGGTCTTGCCGAGCCGCTTCGGGCGCATCTATACGGCGCAGGATCAGGCGGTCGTCGCGCAGAAGCATCAACATCGATCAGCTCGAACTGCATCTGTATCCCTCCCGGCCGCGAGCCCGGCTGGAGCATGACCTGCAAGCTGCCGCTGCGCGATGCGCAGGGCGAGATCGTCGGGTTGGCGGGCATTTTCGCGCGATCTGCAGGCGGCCGAGGGCACGCATCCCGCCTACAGCCGGCTGGCGGCGTCGTGCAGCATATCCAGGAAAACTTCGTGCAGCCGCTCAACATGCGCGAACTCGCGCGGATGGCGAACATGTCCATCGCGCAACTGGAGCGCTATTTCCACAAGGTCTTCCATCTGACGCCGCGTCAGGTGTTGCTCAAGACGCGCGGCTTGATGCCGCGACCTCGCTGCTCATCACGAACGAACGCGTCACCGACGTCGCGGCGCTGTGCGGCTACACCGATCACAGCGCGTTCACGCGACAGTTCAAGGCGACCGTCGGCATCACGCCGACCGAATACCGTGCCTTGTTGCAAAGCCCGTTGCGCCCCGATTCATCGCAGGCGGAAAAAGTCTGACGGGAAAAGAGGGCGCGGCCTGTCCAGAAATTACACGTTCGTACGCATCGGGATTGGCGAAGCAGTCGTTTCGTCCTCGCCGAAGTGCTTCCGACCGGCATTCCGGCGCCTTGCACGCAGATCGGTCCGGATTTTGCTCTGAAAACCATGCCGTCTCCGGGCAACTTTTGCTGCACTGGTTCGGTACGCAAACCGCGCGACGTTTCGCACCGGCGCACGCGCGGGACTCAAAACACGGTGCGCTCGGAATTTTGGCCGTGATTTCGTGTCAACTCAAGCCGTTGGCGCGAAAGGAGGAAGCGGCGAACCGTGGAGACCGTTGCGCGAGAATTCCGTTTTTGGCAGTCGAAAAACATCATGAACGAAGTGGCAAGACTGGGGCATGCGCGGATCGTACTCATCGAAGACGATCCCGAAAGCAGGGCATCGCTGCAGACGTTGTTGGAAGAGGAAGGCGCCGAAGTGGTGGCCATGGCCGACGCAGAAGACGGCGCGGAAGCGGCGATCTCGCACCTTCCCGATGCGGTGATCTGCGATCTCGACCTACCCGGCATGGACGGATTCTATCTGATTCAACGTTTGCGCGATCACGAAATACGCGGAAATCTCCCGCCTTCCGTGGCGATCGCGCTGACCGGGCACGATGGCGACGAGTATCGATTACGAAGTATCGGCGAAGGGTTTCAGCACTTCATGACTAAGCCCGCGCATCCGGACGAACTGGTGGCTCTGCTTCAGGATGCGCTCAGTGCCTCCGTCGTGACCTGACGGCGCAGGCCACGACGGAGGCACGCGATGACCGCGATGGCGATGGTGTGCTGCGAAACGTGCATGGCGACCAGCGCCCACGACACGCCGTCGATGAAGATCAGCCAGCCCACGAGATAGATGATCAGCGTCATTGAATTCTCCCTAGCGTTTTGTTGTAGTGACGTAATCGCGATGCGGCCTGCCTGAAAGGCCGCGTGTTGCGGATGCAAAAGGCATGCCTTCCTGTCGGATGTCATGCGTATTTGCCTGCCTCGTTTCGTGTCCTTCTCCACGTCATCCATGCTCACCGTCCACCATCTCAACAATAGCCATTCGCAGCGCGTGCTGTGGATGCTCGAAGAACTCGGCGTCGAGTACGACATCAAGCGCTATCAGCGCGATCCATCCGCTCGGCAAGTCGCCGGTGATTACCGACGGCGAACTCGTGCTCGCCGAGTCGGGCGCGATCCTCGAATATCTGGTCGAACGCTATGGTGCGCAACGCTTCTCGCCCGTGCGCGTGCGCTACGACCTACGACTATTGGATGCACTACGCCGAAGGCTCCGCGATGTCGCCGCTGTTGCTCAAGCTGATCGCGATCCGCCTCGGCCTCGCGAAGATGCCGTTCTTCGTCAGGCCGATCGCGCGGCGCATCGGTGAAGGCCTGCAGGCGAGCTTCATCGATCCGCAGCTCAAGCTGCATTTCAGCTATATCGAGAGCGAACTGGCGAAGTCGCCGTACTTCGTCGGGCAAAACTTCACCGCCGCCGACGTGCAGATGAGCTTCCCGCTCGAAACCGGCACGCAGCGCGCGGGCGCGGGCGAACTGCCGCATCCACGCGCAGCTGGCTTATCGGCGCGCGCTCGAACGCGGGCGGCCAATAATACGACTACGCGAGCTAGCCGCCCGGCCGGACGCGCGCGTTGCGTACAATGAGCGCGCACGCACCATCCACTTCAGCACAAAGGCCACGCATGGCTCGCATCGTTCCCGACGACTGGAAGAACCTCGAAGCAACCGGCGCCGCCGCGCGCGAACTCGAAACCCTCGCGCTGCTGGAAAAGCTGCCCGACGACTACACCGTCTATCACGGCGTCCACTGGACGCGGATCAACGAAGGCTTTTCCGTACTCGGCGAAGCGGATTTCGTCGTGGTCGCGCCGTCCGGGCGCGTGCTGATAATCGAGATGAAGGCGGGCTTCCTGCACGAAACGAGCGCGGGTCTCGTCAAAGTGTATCTGCAAAAGGAACGCAATGTCGCGATTCAGCTCGCGCGCATGCACCTGCATCGGCAATTCACGGCGGTGTTCGGCGCGGGCACCTATCGCATCGAGGAACTGCTGTATTGCCCGGATTACATCGTCAAAGATGCGGCCATCGCGGGCGTGCCGGCGGGGCGCATCGTCGATGCGAGCCGCAAGGCGCAGTTGCCGAAGGTCGTGCTGGAGATCCTGCCGCCCGACGAGCCGCACTTCGAGGCCGCGAACCGCATCCATCATTTTCTCGCCGACGAACTCTCGCTGACGCCCGACACCAACGCGCTCGTCGGCGCGGCCAACACGCTCGTCACGCGCCTGTCCGGCGGACTCGCGACCTGGGCGCGCCGGCTCGAATTCGAACCGTTCCGGTTGCGCGTGATCGCAACGGCGGGCGCGGGCAAGACGCAGCTCGCCGTGCGCGTGATGCGCGATGACATCGCCGCCGGCAAGAGCGTGCTCTACGTGTGCTTCAACCGGCCGCTCGCGGATCACATCCGCGCGATCGCGCCGAAGGAGGCGAAGATCGCGAACTACCATTAGTTGAGCGCGGTCGTCGCGCGCGATGCCGGCAGTCCGCCCGACTTCAGCCAGCCGGATGTGTTTCAGACACTGGAAGAGCGCTTCGCCGCCGTGCCGGTGCCGGAGCGCTGGAAGACCGACGTGCTGATCGTCGACGAAGGCCAGGATTTCCAGACCGCGTGGGTCGACGCGCTCGAACGCCTGCTGAACCCCGAGGGCGCGTGGTGGTGGCTCGAAGATCCGATGCAGAATCTGTATCTGCGCGAGCCCATGCCGCTGCCGGGCTGGACGATCCTGCGCGAAACGACCAATTACCGCAGCCCGCGCGATCTGCTCGGCTTCATTCGCAAGATCGTCGGGCGCGACGTGCGGCTCGATGCGGGCAGTCCGTTCGACGGCTCGGACGTGAGCATTTCCACCTACGAAGACGGCCGTCCCGACGAAGTGGTCGAAGCCACCAAGCGCGCGATCACGCACGCGTTGTCGCTCGGCTTTCGCAAGCAGGACATCGCGGCGCTGTCATATCGCGGGCGCGAAGGCTCGGCGCTCACGGGCGTCGATCAGCTCAGGCCGCATCGGCTGCGGGCGTTCACGGGCGCTTGCGATCTGTTCGGCAATCCGGAGTATCGCGAAGGCGATGTCCTGCTCGAATCGATCTACCGCTTCAAGGGGCAATCGGCGCCGTGCGTGGTGCTGACCGAAGTCGATTTCGACACGCTCGACGATCAGGACGCGCGCAAGATCTTCGTCGGTGCGACCCGCGCGACGATGAAGCTGATCGTGGTCGCCTCCGAGCGCGCGGCGCGCATGCTTGACGCGGTCGGCTACATGCGGCCTGCTCGCGCGCGAGACCACGGGCTACGTCGGGCCCTACGACGGGCTGTACTGGGATGCCGCACAGTTTAGTTTCAGATTGCCTATGAGCGCTTCGAAAGCCAGGTGCTGATGTATCGCGCGTATCGCGCGTATCGCGCGGGCATCGACACGAGGACGCCGATGCCGTGCACGAGCGCTACCGACTGCTGCGCGCGCGTCTCGAACAGGTCGCGGAGTCGGGCGGCGCATCCGAAGGCCACGAAGCGCTGCGCAGCCGCCAGCAGGAAATCGTGCGGCAACTGCGTAACGCGCTCGACGCGATCGCGCCCGACATCGCTGGCCTGAACGCCGAGCGTCAGCGCACGCTGCGGGTGATCGGCACGATGCGGCAGAACGCGCCCGTCGTCGCCGAATTGTCGAGCGGACGGCGGCTGATGGACGTCGACGAGCGCGAAGCCGTCGTGCGCGACTTCGAGGCGAAACACCGCTATCTGATCTACGGCGGCATCCTGCTCGGGCTGCTGTCAGCCGCCGCGACGGTGCTGCTCAACGGCTACCGCCGCTCGCCCCTGATCGAGCAACAACGCGCGGCGCGCGAGGCGGGCGTCGCGAAAGACACCTTCCTCGGCATGATCAGTCACAAACTGCGCACGCCGCTGCATGCGATCGTCTCGTCGGTCGAGTTGCTGAGCCTGAACCTGCGGGCCCAGAGGCGATCGCAAGATCATCGAGCGGCTGGAGGCCGGCGCGCGCCATCTCGAAGCGCAGATGCGCGATCTCACCGACTACGCGTGTCTGGGCGCGAGCAAGCTCGAACCGCGCCTATCGATCTTCGATGCCGCGCAGTTGCTCGAATTCATCGTCGATGCGAACACGCCCGCCGCTCATACCAAGGGTCTTGCGCTATCCGGCGCGTTCGTCGGCGAGCGCGGCGCGATCGAATCCGATCCGCACCGGGTGCGGCAGATCGTCACCAATCTCGTCACCAACGCGATCAAGTACACCGATGCTGGGCACATCGAAGTCTATTTTGCGCGCACGGAACAGCGGCTCGACATCTCGGTAACGGACACCGGGCCGGGCATCGCGTGCGAACAATTGCCGTTGATCTTCCGGGAATTCACGCAACTGGATTCGTCGAGCACGCGGCACGTCGAGGGCGCGGGCATCGGGCTCGCGGTGGTGCGCGGGCTCGTCGAACTGCTCGGCGGCACCATCGACGTATCGAGCGAAGTCGGCTGGGGCACGACCTTTCGCGTGAGCCTGCCGACGAAGAAGCCGCCGCGACGGTGCTGCGCAAGTCGCGCGTGCTAGTGATCGACGATCACGAATCGATCCGCGAATCGCTGACGGAGATGCTCACGCACCTGGGCTACACGAGCGTCGCGATGCCCGACGTCGACAGCGCGCTCGCCTGGCTGCGCGCCAACGACGCCGACGTGATACTCGTGGACCTGCTATGCTGGGCAAGGACGGCTATTCCTTCGCAAACGAATATCGCGCGCGCATCGCGCCGGGCGCGAGCGTGCCGATCATCGCGGTGAGCGCGTATGCGCCCGAACTGGTGGATCCGAGCACGGCCGTGTTGTTCTTCGACTATCTGCTGAAGCCGGTGCGCTACAAAGTCCTGAAGGGCGCCGTGCACCGCGCGGTGACGGCGCGCCAGCGCACGGCCTAGCTGCGCAGCAGGCGCTTGGAGAAATCGGCGACGAGAATGCCGAGCCGCGCGGGCTTCTCGAAACAGGTGACGTTGTAGTCGCGGATGATCTGGCTGATTTCCGACTCGCTGGCCTTGCCGGTCGTCAGTTCGCTGGTCAGCACGAAAACGGGCGCGTCCGGATTGTCGGATTCGCGGACCGCGCGAATCGCGCCCGCCGACGTATGCGTACCGAACAGCCGGTCGATCACGACGGCATCGAAGACCTGGCTTTGAAGCGCTTCCAGAAAAGTGTCGAGATTGTAGAATGCCATCGCGGTGAAGCCGGTGGCGTCGAGGTAGTCGTGCAGATTGTCGGCGGACGCGTGATTGTCGTCGACGACCGCGATGACTGGCTTTTCGATATCCGCGCGGCGCGGCAGGATCTCGATCTTGTGGACGTCGCACGCTTCGTAGAGCAGCACAGCAGCACGCCTTCGTGCTTGCTGACGATCCAGCGCGTATTAAGCTTCTGCGCAATGAAGTCGGGGCGGCTGCCTGCTTCGAGCGCGGTGCCGATCCATGCCATGCGGGGAATCTCGACGTTGCCGAGCTTGAGCACGGCGTCGTGCGCAATGCTTTCGGTTTCGTCGGCACTGTTGATGGTGTCGAACAGCTTGAGCGCGGGCTCGTCGGAGGCGTCCGCGACGCGGCGGATCTGCGCGAGCGTCCACGGGCTGTTGCCGCGCAGCTTGCGATGGCCCTGCGAAAAACTCAGATCGAGGATACGGCACAACTCGGCGGTCTGCTGACGCTTGCCGATCCCATGACGGCTATGAGCTCGCGCACGCGTTCGGCGACGGCGAGGGATTCCGATGAAGATGTTTCAGTGACCATACAGCCCGTTGCTGATGCGTAACGATGGATCCGAGAGTGGAGCGATGCGCGCTGCGACCGGCGCGTCGCGTGAGGCGAAGCCGGTCGAGACGCCATTGTAATGGGCGCACGCGACCGCGCTCGCGCAACTTCGGCGTTTTTTAGCGATGCAGGTGAGGATGGGAAAGCGGCGCCAGGAGCAGAAAACGGCTTTAACGATGCAGCCGTTCTTTGGCGAAAGGCGGTGTCTTCAGCAAACGTTTCGGCGAGCGTCTTTCGTTCGCCGCGAAGCGAAGGCGGCTTCGCTTCGCGGCGCGTGCATCGTCAATTCGATGCAACGCTTCGCATATTACTGGGGCAAGATTTTCACGGCTTGCAGGCCCTTCGGACCCTGACGCACGTCAAACTCGACCTTCTGATTTTCCTGCAGCGACTTGTAGCCTTCCGCGCGGATCTCGGAGAAATGCGCGAACAGGTCGGGCGTGCCGTCATCCGGCTTGATGAATCCGAAGCCCTTCGTATCGTTGAACCACTTCACGGTGCCAGTTGCCATCTTTTCCTCTTGTGTGCAGCAGTGTTATGCAAGGCGATGCCTTGCGGGGTGAATCGATTGATGAGCGGCGCTCAGGCCATCGCGTGCAGTTCGCGCCGGGAGGCAGCGGGTGCGGCGGGGACTTCGTCGAGCAGCATAGACAACTGGTCTTGCACGTCGCTGCCGCTGAATTCGCGCAGCGTCGCGAGCAGGGTGCGCCACGGTGCGGGCCTGCGCGTTTCGCGCACGCATGTGCCGGAGGAATCGGTGATGCGCAGAAGCGTCGTGTCGGGGTAGTACGTGAGCGTGACGGGCATGCCGTCGAGAATGCAGGTGGCCTTGCAGGCTTTCGTTGTGAATATGTAGTCGTCGTTCATTCGCGGCGCGCCATGCAGAGCACCCGGCGGCGTGTGGGTAGAACAATGCGTGACCTGGGCGTCGGCCGCGGATCATGTCTCGATGCGAGCGGTGTGATGCGGAATGCGGTTGGACGCATAGATCGCGTGTCGTTGCGAGCGAATTGGCAGACGAATGACGCTTTAGCTTATTTGCACGGTCCTCGGCTGGCCGACGATATGCGCATGGGTTCGCGCATTCTCGCGAACCCATGCGCGCAAAGACGTCTCTCAGGAAACGGTAAAGCAAGCGATCCGGTTTCGCTATCGAACGATTGCCCTTTCGAATTGTTGCGCTATTGGCACAGGACTATAGTGCCTGTCACGGCATGAACCCGACAACGATAGAACGACTGGAGACACAGGCATGAACCGTATCGATCTGGCCGACCGCACCGTGGTAATTACCGGCGGCGCGCGCGGCATCGGACTCGCAGTAGCGGAACGGGCATTGTAATCGGGCGCGAACGTCGCGCTGTGGGATGTCGACGGCGAGCGGCTCGCCCGCACCAGCGCCGAACTGCAGGCGGCCTACAAGGAGCGCGCGGTCAGCGACGCCGTCGTCGAACTCACCGACGAAGCCTCCGTCGACGCCGCGGTCCAGAAGGCGCTCGCCGCGCACGGCAAGATCGACGTCCTCGTCAACAACGTGGGCACCACCGGCGGCAACGGCACGACATGGGAACTCGCGCCGGACGTCTGGCGCCGCGTGATCGACGTTAACATGATAGGGCCGTATCTCACCTGCCGCGCCGTCGTGCCGCACATGCTCAAGCAGGGTTACGGCCACATCGTCAATATCGCGTCGATCGCGGGCAAGGAAGGCAACCCGAACGCCTCGCACTACAGTGCGTCGAAGGCCGAACTGATCGGGCTGACCAAGTCGCTCGGCAGGGAGCTAGCGGGCAAGAACATCCTCGTCAACGCGGTCACACCCGCCGCCGCCAAAACCGAAATCTTCGATTCGATGTCGCAGCAGCACATCGACTACATGCTCTCCAAGATCCCGATGAACCGCTTTCTGCTGCCGCAGGAAGCCGCGTCGTTGATTCTCTGGCTCTCGTCCGAAGACTGCGCCTTTAGTACCGGTTCGGTTTTCGACCTGTCGGGCGGGCGCGCCACGTACTGAGTCGTCCGGTCCATCTGGTTTTTCGGGAGAAGGGCATGAACGATTCCGTTCTGGCGGAAGACGCCGTCACGTCGCGCGTGATGCGCCGCCTGTTGCCGTTTCTGCTGCTCATGTATGTGCTGGCGTTTCTGGATCGCACCAATATCGGCTTCGCGCGAAGGCCCTGCAACAGGACACGGGCCTCAGCAACGCCGCATTCGCATTCGCATTCGGCGCCGGCGTGTTCTTCGTCGGCTATGCGATCTTCGAGGTACCGAGCAACCTGCTGTTGCATCGCGTCGGCGCGAAGCTGTGGATGTGCCGGATCATGGTGACCTGGGGCCTCGTCTCGGCGGCGATGGCCTTCGCGCACACGGCCACCACGTTCTATGTGCTGCGCTTTTTGCTCGGCGTCGCAGAAGCGGGATTCTTTCCCGGCATCGTCTATTACCTGACGCGCTGGTTTCCGCAGTCGTCGTGAGCGCGTGCTCGGCGTGTTCTATTTCGGCGCGCCGCTCGCCTTCATCTTCGGCGCGCCCTTGTCGGGGCTGCTGCTCGATCTGCACGGCGCGCTCGGTCTCAAGGGCTGGCAGTGGCTATTTCTCGTCGAGAGCCTGCTCGCATCGATGGTCGGCGTGTGGGCATTCTGGTATCTCGACGACGATCCTGCCAAGGCGCGCTGGCTCGATGCGTCGCAGCGCACGCTGCTGCTCGCGCGTCTCGCCGACGATCACCGCGCCGCGTCGGCGCACGGCCCGCGTGACGTGCTTGCCGCGTTCGTCGATCCGCGTGTACTCGTGTTGTACTGTGTCTACTTCCTGATTCAGGCAGCGGTGTACGGCGTCGTTTTCTATCTGCCGCAACAAGTGGCGGCGCTGCTCGGCACCAAAGTCAGTCTGCGCGTGGGCCTGGTGACGGCGATTCCGTGGATCGCCGCGGTCATCGTCACCTGGATCGTGCCACGTCATGCGGACCGCACGGGCCGCCATCTGCGTGTCGGGCTTGCCGTTGGTGCCGCTCGCCGCGCAGCCGCTGTTCTGGACGTTTCCGACCCGCTATCTGACCGGAGCGGCAGTGGCGGCCGGCATCGCGCTGATCAATTCGCTCGGCAGATTCTTCGCGCCGATGGCCAGAACGCCGCCGAGGCATCGTTCCATTCGTCGGGCGCGGGGCTGATGGTGCTCGGCGGCGCAAGCCTGCTCGCCGCGGCCGTCATCGTGCTGCTGGTGCGCATGCCCGAACGCGATTCCCTTGCAGCGGGCAAGCCCGTCCGCGCTTCCTGAACATCAAGGAGACACCATCATGTCCATGCCGACCATTCGTCATGTGCGCGCCTTCACCGTCCGCGGCGGCGGCGCCGATTATCACGACCAGGGCGCGGATCACTGGATCGACGATCACATCGCCACGCCGATGGCGCGTTATCCGGAGTACCGGCAAAGCCGTCAGTCGTTCGGACTGGACATGCTCGGTTCGCTCGTCGTCGAAATCGAGGCCAGCGACGGTACGGTCGGTTTCGCCGTGACGACGGGCGGCGAGATCGGCGCGTTCATCGTCGAGAAGCATCTCGCGCGCTTCGTCGAAGGGCAGCGCGTGACCGACATCGAGAAAATGTGAGATCAGATGTTCAACGCGACGCTGTACTACGGCCGTAAAGGCATCGTGCTGAACGCGATTTCCGGTGTCGATCTATTTGCTCGCGAAGGTGCGCAAGGAACCAGTCTTCCAGTTGCTGGGCGGCCCGGTGCGCGATGAACTGTAGTTCTACGCGACCGGCGCGCGTCCCGATCTGGCGAAACAGATGGGTTTCATCGGCGGGAAAATGCCGCTGCAGCACGGACCAGCCGAAGGCGAGGAAGGGCTCGCGAAAAATATCGCGAAGCTCGCGGACATGGGCTCGAAGGTCGGCGACGATTTCTGGCTGATGTTCGACTGCTGGATGAGCCTCGATCTCAACTATGCGAAGCGTCTCGCGACGGCCGCGCATGAATACGGCCTCAAATGGCTCGAAGAGACGCTATCGCCCGACGACTACTGGGGCTATGCCGAACTGTGCCGCTCGGTGCCGCGCGGCATGATGGTGACGACCGGCGAACACGAGGCGACGCGCTGGGGCTTTCGCATGCTGTTCGAAATGGGCTGTGCGGATCTCGTGCAGCCGGATGTCGGCTGGTACGGCGGCATCACTGAACTCATCAAGATCTCCGCGCTCGCGGATGCACATAACGTGCTGGTCGTGCCGCACAGTTTGTCAGTCTATAGCTATCACTTCGTCGTGACGCGCCATAACTCGCCGTTCGCCGAATTTCTGATGATGGCGCCCAAGGCTGATCAGGTCGTGCCGATGTTTACGCCCTTGCTGCTGGACGAACCCGTACCGGTGAACGGCCGCATGAAGGTGCCCGAGACGCCCGGCTTCGGCGCCTGAATCCGGAATGCTCACTGGCGCGGCCTTATACGCACTGAACATGCTTCAAAACGAAAGGGGAAGTCCATGTTGCTGGAGAACAAGGTCGTCGTCGTGACGGGCGGCTCGCGCGGCATCGGGCGGGCTCCGCGTGGGCACCATCAAGGATCTGATCGCGTACCGCCGCCGGTATGACGCGCGCATCTGGGCATCGTTGACGCGTGAAGTGATGAGCGACTTCGGACCGTTCCGGCGCATCGTGTTTCGAGACGGCGTGACCGAAACCGAGCATGTCGCGCTGGTCCGCGGCAAGCCGTGCGGGTCAGGACCGATGACGGTCTATCTCGAAGTGCGCGAGGTGCATGCCGCGTGGATCGACGAATCGCTCTCCGATCCGCAAGGCGCGCTCGCACAGGCGTTGTTCGCGCAAGCCGATTCGGACACTGCCGTGCTGCTGATGCTGAACTTGCACGGCCGCTCGGAAGCGACGACGCTGAGCGTGCGTCAGTTGAACGAGGTCTATGCGCGCGGCAGCGAGGTCGTGTCGCAGATGCTCGAGCATCTGCAAGTCGCATGTCCGCTTTTCTCCGATGTCGACACGACGCACATGCAGGTAGCGCTCGCCGCCTGAGCACGAACGTTCTGATCAAACCCCAAAGCTGGCGACATTTTCTTTTCCAGCCGATCGCGCGTCCGATTGGGGTGGCGCGCGTCGGTTCGGGCAACAACCTGAGGCACTATGAAGATCCAAAGCGCGAATGTCTGAATGTCTATCTGATCAAGAGCGGTTATGTGAATCCGGTCATCGTCGAGCTCGTGACCGACGAAGGCGTGACCGGCATCGGCGCAGCGACGATCGCCTACGGCATCGGCAGCACGGCGGCGGGCATGATCAAGGATCTCGTCGAACGGCTGATTCTCGGACGCGACCCGCCCCGCATCGAAGAACTGTGGTCGGAGATGTACGACATGTCGTTCTGGGCGAAGGGCGGTGGCGCGATTACGTTCGCCGGCATCAACGCCATCGAACAGGCGTTGTGGGACATCAAGGGCAAGGCTGCGGGACTCTGCCGGTGTACGAGTTCTTCGGCGGCAAGATTTTCGACGATGTGCCCGTCTATGCGAACGGCTGGAACTATCATTGTCTCGGCGCGGAAGAATGGGCGGCGGCAGCGGTGCGTCCCATCGAAGACGGCTACAAGGCGCTGAAATGCTATCCGCTCGCGACGCAGGATCAGTTTGGCCGGCTCAAGCACGTCACGCGACGCGCGCACGATCGCGAGTTCACGGAACTGGCGTATCAGCGCGTGAAGAAGCTCGTGGAATTCGTCGGGTCGGACGTCGAGATCATGCTCGATCTGAGCGGTGGCCTCACGACCGGCGAGACCATCCGCCTTTGCCAGCGCTACGAAGACCTGGGCATCCGCTGGCTGGAAGAGCCGTGCGACGCCTTCGACGTCGGCGCACTGAAGCGCATCGCGGATTCGACCAACATGTCTATTGCGGCGGGCGAGCGGCTTTATACGCGTTACGGCTTCCGCAAGGTGCTGTCCGTCACGCTGGCCAATTTCATGACGCTCGAGATCTATCCGTACTTCAGCGATTCGCCGAACTTCGTGAACGTGCTGGAAAACCCGCCGGAAGCGCGCATCAAGGACGGTCGCCTCAAGGTCGAGGACAAGCTGGGCCTGGGCGTCGCGCTCGCGAAGGACAACGTGAAGCCGTTCCTCTGGGCGGAATGCAAGCTCTGATGTGCCTTGAATGACCGCTTGCGCCGGCGCGCTTCACGCGCGGCGGCACTTTACGATGTCGAAGCGAGAGCGTTTGCGGCGAACGTGTCCGGCGTGATGTCGATCGAAGACGCGCAGATCGCGGCAGCAGGCACGAACGCTTTTAGCCGCTAAAAGAAGAGCCGGGCCGCGCGGGCCCGGCTTCAAGACAGCTATCGACGCAGCACGACTACCGCGTCGTCGTTCCAACCCAGCCGCACGCGGGTTCCCACTTCGAACCCGATGCCCGACGACGAGCGAGCGGTCTGACACGTCATGAGATCGCCCGACTCCGCTTCCACGAGATACACCACGCGGCTTCCGATGAACACGATGTCTTGCAAGGTGCCGAGCATGGCGTTGACCGTCGGCGCGGGCGTCGCCTGATCGTCCGGACTCAGGCTGATGCACTCCGGCCGGATCGACAACGAAACGTCACCGCCGACGCGGCAGCCGCGCGTCGCCCCGCGAATCACGCCGCTTTTAGCCGCTACCGAAGCCAGATCGTGATCCAGCGTTGCCACGCGCCCCGGCACGGATATTGGTTTCCCCGAAGAACTGCGCGCAGAACAGCGTTTCCGGCGCGGCGTACATCGCTTCCGGCGCGGCAAGTTGTTCGATCGTGCCGTGATTCATCAGCACGACGCGATCGGACAGCACCATCGCTTCGTCCTGATCGTGCGTGACGTAGGTAAACGTCGTGCCCGTTTCCTGATGAATCCGCTTTAGTTCGCGCAGCATGTGATGGCGAATCTTGAGGTCGAGCGCGGCGAGCGGTTCGTCGAGCAACAGCACGTCGGGTTCGTTGACGAGCGCGCGCGCCACCCGCTGCGACTGGCCGCCGCTCAGTTCATGAATCCAGCGGCTCGCATGGCCCGACAACTGCACGAGTTCGAGCATGCGTTTCACGCGCCAGTCGATCTCGTCCGCGCGCACCTTCTTCAGACGTAGACCGAACGCGACGTCGTCATACACATCGAGATGCGGAAACAGCGCATAGCGCTGAAACACCATGTTGACGTTACGCTTCTCCGGTATGACGCCGGTGACTTCGCGGCCGTTGATGTGCACGGCGCCGCTCGTCGCATCCTCGAAGCCGGCGAGGATGCGCATCAAAGTCGTCTTGCCGCATCCGCTTGGTCCGAGCAGTGTCAGGATTTCGCCCTTACGTACGTTCAGGTTGATGCTGTCCAATGCCGTGAAGTGGCCGAACTTCTTCGTAACGTTCTTCAGTTGCACGATGTCTTGAGCCATGATCCTTCCTCGATTTGCGAGACCTTCCGTTGATGACGTAACGGCGTTGCAGCCAGAAGACGAGTCCGCCGGCGGCGGTGATGAAGATGGACAGCGCGAGCGCGACCATCGATGCGGCGTTGATGGTGGGATTCACGGTGCGACGCATCATCGACCAGATCATCAGCGGCAAGGTGGTGTCGTTGCCGCTCACGAACACGGTGATGATGAATTCGTCGAACGAGAGCGCGAAGGTGAGAATGGCCGCACCCGCGAGCGTCGGGCCGAGTATCGGCAGCGTGACGCGGCGAAACGCCTGAAAGCCGCTGGCGCCGAGATCGCGCGCCGCTTCTTCGAGCGACAGATCGAAGTACTGGATGCGCGAACGCATCGCTTCGACGAAGAAGGGCAGCGCGTACAGCACATGCGCGAGCGTGACTGTCAGGAGCGAACGCTAAACGCCGAACTGCGCGAACAACGCAACCAGACCGATGCCGAGGAACAGCCCAGGCAAGGCGACAGGCGCGGTGCTCAGAAACCCGGGCATGGCTTTGGGCCGGCCTTTGAGACGCATCAGCGCGAGCGCAGCGCAGCAGCCGAGCACGGTCGTCATCACGCACGCGCAAGCCGCGACCAGCACGCTATTGCCGAGCGAAGTGATGAAGGTGTCGTTCGCCATCAGATCGTGATACCAGCGCAGACTCACGCCCTGAAACGGAAACACCAGCGACGGCGAACTGTGAAAGCTGAACAGTCCGATGATGAGGATCGGCTCGTAGAGAAACGCGAGCGCGAACAGGACGAAGATGAATAGCATGTCGATGCGCTCCTCAGCTCTCTATGGGGTCGTGATAACGGCGTCCTGGGACAGCTTGCACGCGCGCAGAAACGCCACGAACAGCGCATAGCTCGCCGCGAACACGCAGAGCAGGAGCAAGGCCATCGCTGCGCCGCGCGGCCAGTTGCCCGCGCTGCGGAACTGGTTTGCGATGAGCAGTCTGCTCGTCACGCCTTCGCCGTCACCGAGCAATGCGGCGTGATGTAGTCGCCCGCCGACAGGATGAAGGTGAACATGAACGCGCCGACGAGACCCTTATGCGACATCGGCAGAATCACGCGCGTGAGCATCTGCACGGAGGTCGCGCCGAGATCGCGGGCGGCGTCGAGATAATCGCGCTTGATGTCGCGCAACGCGGAAACGAGCAGCAGCAACGCGAACGGATACATGATGTGGATCAGCGTGACGGTCGTCGCAAGCGGGCTGAAGAGCAGGAAGCGCATCGGTTCGTCGATCACGCCGATGTTCATCAACGTGCTGTTGATGAGTCCGTTGGTGCCGAGAATCGTGCGCCATGCATAGACGCGCACCAGATAGCTCGAAAACCACGACAGCAGGATCGTGTAGAAGATGAAGTTCGTCCTTGCCCAGTACACGATGTAGTAAGCTACCGAAAACGCTGTCACCACACACGAGCGCGGTGCAGAAACCGTTTTTGAAGCCTGTCCACGTTGCCTGGTAAAAGGCGTTCGCGCGCAGTGCGCGCGCATAGCTTTCGAGCGTAAAGACAGGGGAAACGGTGAAGTCGCCGGGCGTCCAGAAGCTGTAGAGCAACAGCAGCAATGACGGCGCGACGAAAAAAACCAGCAAGTAGACGACCGGCGGCGCGG
>JAQFVI010000407.1:7444-40126 GCA_029439495.1 Caballeronia sp. BR6202001590007 | reverse complement strand
CAGGCCCGCTCCGGTCAGCTTCTATCGCTGTACGAGATTCAAGCTCACGGTCTGGTCTCCTGGCGTGCGCTCAGATGGTCGCGCGGAAGTCGGACCACGCCTGCAGCCAGTCCGCATACGTGGCGTATTGCGTCGAGGTGCGCGGTGGCTGTCCCTTGAGCGGTGTCGAGGCGAGCAACTGATCGATGGTGTCGTAATCGAACAGCGCGCGTCTTCGCGTCGAGCAGCGGAATGGCCTTGCGGTTCACGCAGTCGCCGACGGTCGACGAACACGCATCGGCCTGCACTTGCGGCGACAGCGCCTGGTTGATGAAGGCGTGTGCGGTATCGATGTTCTGCGAGGTCGTCGGCAGGAACCATGCGTCGGCCCACAGTGCGCCCGCGCTCTTGAACATGGCGCCCACGGTCTTGACGTTCTGCTTCGACGTTTCGAGCGGCACCGCCGACCACACCACGAAGCACGCCGCGATCTCGCCCGATGCGAATAGCGAAATCACGTCGCCGTTCGAGCCGGCGAATCCGCGGCATTGCTTGCGATACGGCTCCATGCGCTTGAAGCACTCTTTCAGTTCGTCCGTCGTGAGGTTCGGGAACTTGTTGCCGTAGCTTGAGACGAGGGCGATTTGCGGCCACGTCGTCAACGGATTGTCGACGAAGGTCAGCTTGTCCTTGAACTCGGGTTTCAGGAGATCTTTATGGCTGTTCACCGCGCCGTACTTCGGGTTGTAGACGAGCGTGTCGAGACTCCAGATCCACGGAATCGCGAAGCGCTGGCCGTTCCAGTACCACATGTCTGCATCGTAAAAGCGCGCAAAGATGTCGCTCTTGTTGTAGTTCGGAATCTTGGCGACATCGATCGGCCTGAGGACTTTCAATTCCTTGTAGATCGCGTTGTAGCCGTTCGAATATTTGGCGACGTCGAGCCGCACCGGCGAGCCGACGAGCTTTGCGGTCACGTTGTCCTGATTGCTCATCACGGCGGCGTTGACGGTGACGCCGCTCTGGCTGCGCCAGCGCGCGGTCTCGTTTTGCAGAGAGTAGCCTTCCCACGACATCAGATTGAGTCGTCCGCCGATGTTCGCGCGCGCATTGGGCGACCACGCACTGAGCGTCGCGCTCGCTGCGGCCGCGGTGCCGGCAAGCAGGAAGGTTCGACGGCTCATTTCACGTCTGGCTATACGTTCGAGCGACGACCCTTCGATGGTCGATGCAAGCTCGGCATGCAGTGGATCAGGTCTCATGGATGTCCTTGTCGTCAGGTTGGGAGGGGCTTGCACTCCACTCCGCACAAGACATGCCAATTTATTTTGCCGCGCTAAACGATTGATTCTGGGAGCAAAAATCTGCCTTAGAAACAAGAGGCTAGCGGTTCGCGTCTCATCGGCGAGACGGCGGCATCGCGCGTGAGACGCGGCGTGGTTCGATCATGGGAGAAATGAAAGCGCCCGCCTTTCGCAACGTAAGGGCGGGCGCAGAAAACCGGGCAGCGGCGGGCGTCAGAGACGAATGTCGTAGCGCTTGAGCTTGCGGTAGATCGTCGCGCGGCTCATCGACAGGGCCTGCGCGGTGGCGTCGATGTTGTTGCCGCTTTTTTCGAGCGCACGCACGATGACCGCGCGTTCGGCATTCGCGAGCGCATCGCGGACGGAGTCGTGGACGGTGCCTCGGCCGCATGCATCGGTTGAGCGGTCTGCACGGCGGGCGCGGGACGGCGCGGCGCACCGGGCGCGAGCGGCAGGTTGGTCAGCAGCAGATCGGCTTCGGTGATTGCGTGGCCTTCGCACAGCTTCACCGCGCGCTGCACGACATGCCGAAGTTCGCGCACGTTGCCCGGCCAGCGATGCGCGCGAATCGCGGCAAGCGCGGATTCATCGAAACGCAAGGGCTTGCCTTCCGAGCAACGCGCGAGAATCGACTTCACGATGCGCTCGATATCGTCACGCTCGCGCGCCGACGATATCGCCCGCCTGCTTACGCTTGAAGAAGGCAAGCCGTTCGCGGAAGCACGCACCGAAGTCACCAACTGCGCCGATCTCATCGACTGGTTCGCCGACGAAGCGCGTCGCACCTACGGGCGCGTGATTCCCTCGCGTCAGGTCGGCGTGAGCGCGACGACGGTCAAGGAGCCGGTCGGCCCCGCGATCTGGAATTTCCAGGTCGCACAAGTCACGCGCAGGCTCACGCCGGCGCTCGCGGCGGGGTGCTCGATCGTCATCAAGGCGCCGGAGGAAACGCCCGCGTCGCCCGCTACGCTGCCGCAATGTTTCGTCGATGCCGATATCGCGCCGGGCGTCATCGGCCTTCTGTACGGCGAGCCGTCCGACATCTCCGCGTACGCGATTCCGCATCCGGCGATCCGCAAGGTGTCGTTCACCGGCTCGGTTCCGGTCGGCAAGCATCTCGCGGCGATGGCGAGCGCCCACATGAAGTGCATCACGATGGAACTCGGCGGTCACGGTCCGGTGATCGTTTGCGAGGATGCGGACCTGGAAGCGGTGGCATCGACGCTCGCAACGGCGAAGTTCCGCAACGCAGGGCAAGTGTGTGTCGCGCCGATGCGCTTCATCGTCCACGAACGCGTGTACGCGGAGTTCACCGATCTGTTCGTGGAGAAGGCGTAGGCGTTGAAGGTCGGCGACGGTCTCGATCCCGGCACGACGATGGGCCCGCTCATCAACGAGCGGCGTCGCGCGAGCGTCGAGCGGCTGATCGCCGATGCGGTGGAAAAGGGCGCGTCGCTCAAGGGCGGCGGAGAGCGTATCGCGGGCGACGGCTTCTTCTTCCAGCTGACCGTGCTCGCCGACGTAACCGCCGACATGGCCGCCATGAACGACGAACCGTTCGGCCCGATCGCGCTGTTCATGCCCTTCACGAAGCCGGAAGACGCGCTCGCCGAAGCTAACCGTCTGCCGTTCGGACTCGCCGCATACGTGTGGACGCGCGACGCTAAGAAGGCATCGGCGCTGACGCGCGGCATCGAGTCGGGTATGGTCACGATCAACCATCTCGGGCTGGCCTTGCCCGAAACGCCGTACGGCGGCATCCGTGAATCGGGCTACGGCTCCGAAGGCGGACCCGAAGCGGTCGAAGCGTATCTCAACACGAAGTTTGTCTCCCATCTGAGCGAGTGATGTCATGAACGTCGATCAAGCCTTCCGCGAAGCTATGGCCCGTTTTCCCGGCGCCGTCACCGCCATCACCACTGCCGAAGCCGGCGAGCCGCTCGGCTTCATCGCGACGGCGGTGTGCAGCCTGTCGATGGACCCGCCGTCCGTCGTCGTGTGCGTCAACAAGTCGGTGTCGGCGCACAACGTGATCCTGTATCAGGGATTTTTCGTGGTGAACGTACTGACCGCCGATCATTCCGACATCGTCAAGCGTTTCGGCGAGCGCAAGGGCGCGGCGAGCTTCGACGGCACGGAATGGGTCGCGGGCGAAACGGGCGCGTCGTTGATCGTTGGTGCGCGCGTGAGCCTCGACTGCACGCTTGCCAAGGCACATGACGGCTTCTCGCACACGATCTTGGTCGGCGTCGTGGAGAACGTCGTGCTGCCGGATGCGGGCGAAGGCCATTGTCTGCTGTGGCAAGGCCGCAGCTTCCACAAGGCGATCGAGCTGGCATGACAGTCAGGGTCTACGTCGAGAACCACAGCCGCGAGCGGTAGTACGCCATCTTCGGCGAACAGGTCGAGCGATGCCTGGATGCCGCCGGAGTGGCGTGCAAGATCACGCTCGCATGGCACGAGGAGCCCCGGATCGAGGCACTCGAAGCCGCGCATGCGCTCGTTGCACCGCGCTTCGACACCGCGCTGATTTCGACACCGCGCTGATAGCACGGCACGGCAAGTCGCTGAAGTTGATTCACTGCATCAACACGGGCGTCGAGCGGTACATGCCGCTCGACTGGCTGCCCGACGGCGCGGTTCTGACCAACAGCAGCGGCATTCATGCGGCGAAAGCGGCGGAGTTCGGCCTGATGGCGCCTCTCATGCTGAACACCGGCGTGCCGCGCTTCGCGTCGGCGCAAACGGTGCGCCGCTGGCAGCCAGTCTTCACCACGCCGATCGTGGGCAAGCGCGTGGTGATCGTGGGCACGGGCGGCGCGTGGCGTGCAACTGCAAGTCGTCGGCGTGAGCCGCTCCGGCGCGGCGGTCGAAGGATTCGAACGCGTGGTGGCGCAGCGCGCGCTGGACGATGTGCTGCCCGACGCCGATTTCGTCGTGCTGGCGTGTCCACTGACCGACGCAGCGCGCGGGCTCATGTCGCGTGCGCGGCTCGAAAAGCTCAAGCCGGGCTGCGAGATCGTCAACATGGCGCGCGGCGGCGTCGTCGACTACGGGGCGACGGCCGCATTGCTCGCCACCGAACATCTTTGCGGTTGTGTCACGGACGTGTTCGATACGGAGCCGCTTCCGGAGCAATCGTATCTATGGTCGACGCCCGGTTTCTTCACTACGCCGCACATCTCGTGCGATTCGCCCGCAGGTTATGTCGAAGCGGGCCTGGCGATATTCGGTGAGAACGTCCGCCGTCTGCTCGACGGACGCGAACCGTTGAACCGGGTGGACGCGCGCCTGCAGTACTAGCGCGAGCAATCCGCTCGAACGTGGCCGGCATCGTCGCCGGCTTTTTTGTGCGTTTTTCGGACCATCCGGTTGGAAACATCGGGACGAAAACGGCGGGACGAAAACTTCGGACGACAAGAGATGAGAAAAAGAACCATCGCAGGGACGATTGCACTGGCCATGAGCGCGAGCGCGGCGCATGCGCAGAACTCGGTCACGCTGTACGGCATCATCGATACGGGTATCGCCTACATCCACAACAGCGGCGGGCAATCCTCGCAGTGGCGCATGCAGACGAGCAACATCAACGGCACGCAGTGGGGTTTGAAGGGCGCCGAAGACCTGGGCGGCGGGCTGAGTGCGGTCTTCACGCTCGAAAACGGCTTCGACAGCGGCAACGGGCAACTCGGTTTCGGCGGCAGGGAGTTCGGACGGCAGGCGTATGTCGGATTGTCGAGCGCGACAGCGGGCACGGTCACCTTCGGTCGCCAGTACGATCCGCTGACCGGCCTGCTTCAGCCGCTCACCGCCGATGTATTCGGTGGCTGGTTCGTCACCCCCGGCGACGTCGACAACTACGACGACAGCGCGCGTTTCTCCAACTCGGTGAAATGGGTCAGCCCGACATGGGGCGGCGTGACGGTCGAAGGGCTTTACGCGCTTGGTGGTGTCGCGGGCGCGAGCGGATCGGGCAAAGCTGGAGCGCGGCGGCATCGTACGTCGGAGCGGGCGGCTTTCTGCATATCGACAACGGAAATCCGGCGGCGGTGGCGCGCGGCACGCGACGGGCGATACGCTCTTCAACTCGCCCGTGAACGCCGCTTATGCGTCTGCGCGCAGCATCAATATCGCCCGCGTCGGCGGCAATGCCGTGTTCGGTCCGTTCACGCTCGGTGCGGCATACAGTTATTCGCGCTATGAGGCGGACGCCGCCTCGACGTTCGCGCAGGCGCAGAAGTATCACAATGCATCCGTGTTCGGCATGTGGTCGGTGGCGCCGGATTTTCAGGTGATCGCGGCGTATAACTACACGCGCGCTTGGCAATTCATCGGCGAAATATCATCAGGTCAATGTCGGCGTCGATTATCTGTTGAGCAAACGCACCGACGTGTACGCGTTCGCGGGCTATCAGCATGCGCTCGGCGAAAACGGGCAGGGCGCGGCCGAAGCCTCGATCGGCTCGTTCGGTTTCGCGGCCGGCAAGCGCACGCAGGAAATGGCGGCGATCGGCATTCGCCACCGGTTCTGATCCGACGCCGTCTCGTCTCAGTCCGGCCGCAGGCTGTCGCAAACCTGAGACGAGCGCCGACAAGCATCCCGGCGCTCGCAAAAAATCGATACGAAACAATGAGATAGGCGGGTCATTAAATTGGCCCGCAGCTTGCTTTTCAAAGATGAAGACGTGTCCCGCGATGCTCGAGGGCATCGAAGGACGAGTGAAGAATGGCGAGCGCGGCCGCGATTGCGAACCGCGCGAGACAAGGCAATTCCAGGAGAGAGTGACGTGGTTGACTACATCATTGTCGGCGGCGGTTCCGCCGGATGCGCGACGGCAGGACGGCTGAGCGAAGACGCATCGACATCCGTGCTGCTGTTCGAACAAGGCCCGCGCGATACGAATCCGTATATCCACATGCTGGCCACGTACTTCAAGACGGCGAAGGGCAATCTGCTGACGCGCTATCGTCTCCAGCCGCAGCGCCAGCAGAACATGGCGACGCCGGAAATGGTGCAAGGCCGCGTGCTCAGCGGCGGCAGCTCGGTGAACGCGATTGGTGTACATGCGCGGATGCCCCAAAGACTACGACAGCTGGGCCGCGATGGGCTGCGATGGCTGGGCCTACGCCGACGTGCTGCCGTGGTTCAGAAAGGCCGAAGACAACGAACGCTTCGCGGGCGAAGTGCATGGGCAAGGCGGGCCGCTCGGTGTATCGGATCAGCGCTACACGCACTATCTGACAAAGGCCTGGTTGCGCGCGTGCCAGGAGATGGGCATCAACTACAACCCGGACTTCAACTCGGGCAAACAGGCCGGCTGCGGCCTGTATCAAACGACGACTCGCGACGGCAAGCGATGCAGGCGCCGCGACCGCGTATCTGAAGCCCGCACGCGACCGCAAGAATCTGACCGTGAAGACCGATTCGCGCGTGGTGCGCGTCGTGATCGAAAAAGGCCGCGCGGTGGGCGTCGAATATCTCGAAGGCGGTCAACGCAAGCTCGTGCGCGCCGAACGAGAAGTGATCGTGTCGGTGGGCGCGATCGGCTCGCCGCATCTGCTGATGCTGTCGGGTATCGGACCGGCGAGCCATCTGGCAAGCGTCGGCGTGCCGGTCGTGCATGACCTTCCGGGTGTGGGCGAGAATCTTCAGGACCATATGGACATGTTCTTGATCTACGATCTGACGGGGCCACACAGTTACGACAAGTACAAGAAGCTGCTATCAGGCGCTCGCGGGGCTCGAATATGCGCTGTTCAAGAGCGGCCCGGTGGCATCGAATATTTGCGAAGGCGCACTGCTCTGGTACGGCGCCGCTGCCGAATCTGCAGTATCACTTCCTGCCGGGCGCGGGTGTCGAAGAAGGCGCGGATCGGGCGCCGAGCGGCAACGGCCTGACGCTCAACGTGTATCAGACGCGTCTGCGTTCGCGCGGCACCGTGCGCCTGAAGAGCGGCGATCCTGCCGTGCCGCCGCTCACCGATCCGAACTATCTGTCCGATCCTTACGTGCCGAAGTGCTCGCAGAGGGCGTGCGCATTGGTCAGGAAACGCTCGCGCAAAGCGCGTTGAGCAAGTACGTGCGCGCGCCATATCGTCCGGGGCGCATTCTGACGACGAAGGAAGAGCGCATCCGTTTCGTGAAGGAGACAGTGCAGGGTGCGCTGCATCCGTCGGGCGCGTGCCGCATGGGTGTGGATGACATGTCGGTGGGCGATCCGATCTTCCGCGTGCACGGCATCGAAGGCCTGCGCGTCGCGGATACGTCGATCATGCCGAAGCTCCTGTCGGGCAACACCAACGCGCCTTCGATGATGCTCGGCAAGCGTCTTGCGCATTTCATCAAGACGAACGCTCGCACGGCCACGACGCCCTCCGTTGCTGTCGATCTTGCGCCATATCGGAAAGAGGAAGTCGCGTCTTGAAGTAAGAGGAAGTAAAGTATCGCGCAGCGCGGGAGAGACCATCTTCGACGATGGCGCCGACGGAGCAACCGCCCCGGAAACTCTCAGGCAAAAGGACCGCGCTGCGCGCGACAGACATCTGGAGAGCGGCGCACGATGCGCCCGCCGAAGGAGAGTTGCGAGCCCGCTTCGCAATCGAAACTCTCAGGGAAACGGGACAGATGGGGCTTCTCTCGCCACATGCACGGCGTGCATCGGCGGGGAATCTTCACTGGACCTTGTTGATGGAAAGAATCGCCATCGTCGGNCATGGAAACGTCCTTCGCTAACGGCGGCCAGTTCTCGGCCAGCAACGCCGAAGTGTGGAACAGCACGGCCACCGTGCTCAAGGGCATCAAGTGGATGCTGCGCTCGGATGCGCCTGCTGTTCAATCCGAAGCCCTCGTGGCACAAGTATTCGTGGATCGGCGCGTTCCTCGGACAGATCGGCAATTATCGCGACAACACGATGGAGACGGTGCGGCTCGCCATCGAGGCGCGCGAGCATCTGTTCTCCGTCGCAAAGCGCGAGGGCGTCGAGTTCGACCTCGAAAAGCGCGGCATTCTGCATGTTTATGAAGATCGCAAAGGTTTTGAAGCGGCATCGAAGGTCAATGTGATGTACCGCGAAGGCAGCCTCGATTGCCGGCCCGTGGTGGCGAGCGAGATCGCATCCATCGAACCGGCGATTCGCGGCAACTTCTATGGCGGCTTCTTCACGCCTTCCGATTCGACGGGCGACATCCACAAGTTCACGCGCGGACTTGCGCAAGCGTGCGCCCGCAAGGGCATGGCGTTCCGGTTCGATTCGGATATCACGGACATCCGTGCGGCAAACGGCGGCTTCACGCTCGACGTCGTGCGCTCGGGCGGCGGGGAAGAACATCGCTTCGACAAGATCGTCATCTGCGCCGGTGTCGGCAGCTGGCAGTTCGCGTCGATGCTCGGCGATCACGTCAACGTCTATCCGGTCAAGGGCTATTCGATCACCGTCTGTCTCGACGGTATCGAAAGCCAACAGGGTGCGCCGTGGGTCAGCCTGCTCGACGACGCCGCGAAGATCGTCACCAGCCGGCTCGGCCACGACCGCTTCCGCGTGGCGGGCACGGCCGAGATCAACGGTGTCAACCGCGACATTCGCGCGGACCGTATCGCGCCGCTCGTCGCATGGGTACGCCGCTATTTTCCGGACGTTTCGACGTCGCGCGTCATTCCGTGGGCGGGCTTGCGGCCGATGCTGCCGAACATGCTGCCGCGTGTCGGCGCGGGCAAGCGCCCAGCGTATTTTATAACAACCGGACATGGTTACTTCGGCTGGACCTTGTCGATGGCAACCGCGGAAATTCTCGCCAGCGTGGTCGACGCCGCGCAGCAGCGCGATGCGGCGATTGCGACCGTCTGACGCCCGTTCCGAACGCAACGCCGGAGCCGATTCAGTGGTCCGGCAAAGCACAGTACATTCGGATGACGAAACAGACCGTCGCACGAATGCGATGGATCAGTTCGCAAGCGTGCGACAAGCGGAGCAGGCACCCGAATGTCGCGGAAGGGGAAAGCGCATATCGAACAACGACATGACGCGGAAATAAATCGATTGGCACCGGACTTGCAAGTCCAGGAGCCCAGAATAGGCAAGGAGACGCCGGCGTCGGACACGACGTCGGCGACATGAAGACGCACAACTGAGTGTCTGGAGGAAGACTGTGGCAAACCATCATCACCGCTCGGATTCAGAGCATCTGGAGTCTCTTGGATACGAGCAGAAATTCGAGCGCAGCATGTCACTGTGGTCGAATCTCGCGCTGGGATTTTTGTATCTGTCGCCGCTCGCCAGTGTGGTAGCGATGTTCGCGCAAGGACTGTCCACCACAGGTCCACCTTCGATGTTTTGGATCATCATCATCGGCTGTGGGCAATTTCTCGTCGCGCTCGTCTTCGGCGAGATCGTCGCGCAGTATCCGATCGCGGGCGGCCTGTATCAATGGGCGCGACGATTGTGGAACAGGCAGTATGCATGGCTGCTGTCGTGGATCTATCTGTCTTGCTTGATCGTGGCGATTGCGACGACCGCGATCTTCGGCTCCGGATTTGTCGCGAACCTGTTCGTCGGCACGCGCGAGCATCCGGTCGTGGAGATCACGCCTGGCATCACGGCGTGCGTCGCCGGAAGCATGCTTCTGCTCGGCATGATTCTCAACTTCACCGGCACCAAGACACTTTCGCGTATTGCAGGAGCGGGTCTCGTGGCCGAGCTCATCGGTGTCATCGCGGTTGGTCTGTATCTGTTGATCTTCGAGCGCAAACATCCGTTCTCCACCTTTCTCGACACGACACGATGGGCACCGGCATTGGCGGCAACTACACGCCTGCGTTCATCGGCGCTGCGCTCGTCGGCCTATTGATGGTGTATGGCTTCGAAGCCTGCGGTGAAGTGGCGGAAGAAGTGCCGAATCCCGGTCGTCAGATTCCCAAGGTGATGATGCTGACAGTTGTCGTCGGGTGTGGATCGGCCATCTTCTCGTTCGCGGGTTATGTGCTTGCAGCGCCCGATCTTTCCTCGATCGTGGTCGGCAAGGTTCTCGATCCGATCATCGCGCTCCTGTCGTTCCTGGCCTGCGTCATGGGTCAGCAGGCATCGGCGAGCCGGCTCGTCTATTCGTTTGCGCGCGATAACATGTTCCCCGGGTCGGCGCTCTTCGCGAAGATGATGAACCACACGCCGGTTTGGGCGAAGGTCGCCGTGAACGCGTTGTCGGCGCTTCTCATCGTGCTCGTGTATTGCGTTCCCGGGTCGCTGTTCCGCATCGCCGGCATGCAGATGCTGGCGGGCTACATCGCGTTTCAGATGGTCGTGATCCCGGCGTTGCGGACGCGCGCCAAAGGCTGGCGGCCCGCCGGTTCGTTCAGTCTCGGCAAGTGGGGCTATGTCGTGAACATCGGCGCGCTGGGATACGGCATTTTCGCGTGCGTCGTCATAGCGATGCTGTCGAACGACATGTCGCTGTCTACGCTCGACCGATGGATCGTGCTCATCGGCATTGCGGTGGTCGTGGTGTCGGGCGGACTGTACTGTATCTGCTGATCGCGAAGCCTCATCTGCGCTCCAGCGCGCCCGAGGGCGATGCGGTGGAATTCGCCGACATGATTCGCGCCAGGCGCAGCCGCGATCAAATGGCGCCGCGCCGCGCTCGCGAACGCAAGGCGGCGGATCTGACCGTCTGACTACGGATCCGTCCCGATGCAATCCTCTTCCGAACCGGCCGACGTGGCGATCGTAGGCGCGAGCGTGATCGGGCTCGCGCTTGCGCATCATCTGCAGAAGCGCGGCCGGCGCGTGACGCTCATCGATCGCGCCGAACCGGCTTCGCAATGTTCGAAGGGCAACGCGGGCGCGCTCTCGTTTCATTCCGTCGCGCCGCTTGCGATGCCCGGCGTGCTCAAGAGCGCCATCGCGATGATCCGCGATCCCGACGGCCCACTGTCCCACTGTATCTGCCGCCGGGCTATCTGCCGCAGGCGGCAGACTGGCTCTGGCGCTTCGTGCGCGCAGCGAGCAAGACGCGGGTGCGGGAGATCGCCGCGTCGCTCGCTGCGTTCTTTAGGATCGCAGAGGCCGATCAGCGGCAACTCGCGGCCGAAGTCGGCTATGTGGCTCATCTGCGCAGCAACGGGCAATTGCATCTGTATCGGTCCGAGGCGCAGTACGCGAAGGACGCGCTCGGCTGGGCGATCAAGCAGGAGCATGGCATGCGGCTGACGCGCCTGTCGCGCGCGCAGATCGAGGAAGTGGAACCGGATGTCTCGCCGGACTACACGATAGGCCTGTTCCTCGAGAACGACCATTCCGTCACCGATCCGCATGGTTACGCGCTTGCGATGGCGCGCAGCATCGCGGACGCGGGTGTGTCGATCGAACGCGCCGACGTTCGGTCGATTCGTCCGCACGAAGGCGGCTGGCGAATCGACACCGGCGATACGCCGCGCTTCGCCCGCGATGTCGCGATCGCGGCAGGCGCATGGTCCGCGCAATTGCTCGAGCCGCTCGGCGTACTTGTGCCGCTGGAAACGCAGCGCGGCTATCACGTCCATGTTCCGGAGAGCGGCACGCGCTTATCGCGCACCGTCGTGCGACGGACCACAAGGTCTTCACCACGCCGATGGACACGGGCCTGCGCATCGCGGGCACGGTCGAATTCGGCGGACTTCGGCGCGCGCCGAACGCGCGCCGAGCCGCGCTGCTTGCCCGGCACGCGAAGGAAGGATTGCCCGCGCTCGATATGTCGCGCGGTGCGAGCACATGGATGGGACATCGTCCCTGCCCGCCGGACTCGATGCCGGTGCTGGTCCCTTCGAAGGACAGAGCGGACTGCGGCTCGTGTTCGGACACGGTCATCTGGGCCTGACATCGTCCGCGACGACAGGGCGCCTGCTTGTCGAAGCGATCTGCACGCGGCATACGCCCGTTGAACTTCGCGCTTTTTCGGTGAACCGCTTCAACGCGCGCTAGTCCTACCTCGATCCGCAAACAACCCGAGATTACGATGAACCGAACCGAAAAAGAAAAGATGCTGGCCAGCGAACTCTACCACAGCCAGCGTGCCCGAGATTCAGGCGGATCAGGCCGCGGCCCGGGCATGGATGACGCGTTTCAATGGCGCGATGGACATGCCGCTCGACGAACGATATCGGCTGCTGCAAGAGTGGCTCGCGGCGGTCGGAGTGGATTCGATGATTCGTCCGCCCTTTCACTGCGACTATGGCTACAACATCAGTCTGGGCAAGGGCGTCTTTCTCAACTACAACTGCATCGTTCTCGATGTCGTGTCCGTCGAAATCGGCGACATGACGCAGATTGCGATGAGCATGCAGATTCTGACCGCCGATCATCCGTGCGATCCGGCGGTGCGTGCGACGGGCAAGGAGTTTGGGTGGCCGGTGCGGATCGGCCGCAACGTGTGGATCGGCGCGGGCGCGATCATTCTGCCGGGCATGACCATCGGTGAGACGATGCACTGATCGGCGCAGGCAGCATCGTCACGCGCGACGTGCCGGCGGGCGCGACGGCGGTGGGCAATCCGGCGCGCGTGCTGGCCGCTTCGAAAGATCGCGGCTGAGTCATCGGTCGGCGGCGGTTCGGCGAAGCCAGCGGCAAGCAAGCTCGCCTCGATCAAACACCATAAAACCTGCTGCACAATCCCGTACTCGCGCCTAAACGCCGGGACAGATCGGCCGCCGCATCCAGCTGTGCGCGGTCGAGGGCGCTGCTCGATTGCGCCGCACTGAGACGCGATGCGGGTCCCGACAGCGATAACGCGGCCATGAACTTGTCGCCCGCGCCGAACACGGGTGTCGCGAAAGCGGCGGTGTGCACATCGCGTGCGCCCGCCGTGAAGAGCGGCAGTTTCGGCTGATCTTCATAGATCAGTTCGCCCAGCCCCCCAGATGCGGATCACCTGGCTGATAGCGGTATCGTCGAGTGGAAGCGAGGTGCCCGCAAGCCGCGTTTCGCGCAGCCCTTCGGACGGCTCGACTCTGAACAGGCAGAGCCGCTCTCCGTTTTTTTCGTAAACGTAGTACGATGCGCTCTCTTTCGTCAGCGCCGCGAGCGCATGCAGCGCCGGTTCGACCACCGACGAGAGATGAAACAACTGCTCGTAGAGCTTGCCGAGGTACAGCACGCGATGCCCGAGCGAGTAGTTACCCGTCTGCGAGCGCACGACATAGCCCATTCGCTCGAGGGAATTCATCAAGCGGCACACGGTCGTCTTGTGCATGCCGGACGCCTGAGCTAGCGTCGCAAGCGACTGCGATTCGGCTCCCGGCCTGAAGCAGTCCAACAGCGATAACGCTTTCTCCACGGCTGCCACCCCTTCGTTTCCCATTTCTGCCTCCCGCAGTCAGCTTCGAGGAATTTTACACAGTAAAACAACGATTTACACCGTAAAATGGTAAACGCTAGTGGCCGCTTGCCTGCCCGTTGTCATATAGTGATTTCACTGAGTACACGTATGGTGTACATAGTACAATGCAACGAGGTGAGATCCATGAGCGCAGCTTCCCTAAGTCATTCCCCCATCAATCGCAAGATCGAACGCGTATCGTCCGAACTCGTTCAGGCCGCCGCGAAGTTCCAGGCAGCGATCCTCGCGGATGTCGCCGGCCGCCGCGGCACGCTGCACGGACGCGTGCAGCCGCTTTCGCCGTCGATGAAAGTGGCAGGTCCGGCGGTCACGGTCGAAGTGCGTCCGGCGACAACCTCGCAATCCATGCCGCGCTCGCGATCGCGAAGCCGGGCGATGTGATCGTTGTCGACGGCAAGGGCGATCTGTCGTGCGCCTTGCTCGGCGAGATCATGGCGACGCAGGCCAAGGTGAGCGGCATCGTCATCGACGGAACGGTGCGCGACTCGCACGAACTCGCGAAGGGCGACTGACTACCCGATCTTCGCTTCCGGCCTCAATCCGTGCGGCCCGACCAAGAGCGTCGCGGGCGTGGTGAACGCGCCGGCCTCGGTCGCGGGCACATCGATCAATCCGGGCAATCTGATCGTCGGCGATGCGGATGGCGTCGTCGTGATTGCGCGCAACGATGTCGCGCGCATCGTCGAACTCGCGCAGAAGAAGCTCGATGCGGAAACCGCCCGCATCGCCGGGATCCTGAAGGGCGAACAACTGCGTCCGGCGTGGCTCGAAAAGGAGCTGCGCGCGTTCGGCATGCTGGCCGAAGGCGAGGCACTGTAATGTCGACGACTTCGCAAAAACCCACGCTCCTCGTGACCGCCGCCGATCTCGCGCCGCAAGCGCTCGAGATGCTCACGTCGTTCGACGTCGTGTTCGCGGGCAAGCAGCCGAGCGAAGACGACATCGTCGCGCTGTGCGAGCGCCACAAGCCGGTCGCTATCATCGTTTGATACGGCAAGGTGAACGGCCGCATCATGGACGCCGCCGAAAACCTCCAGGTGATCTCGAAGCATAGCAGCGGCATCGACGTGATCGATCAGGCGGCCGCGGCCGCACGCGGCATCGCGGTACGCGCAGCGGTCGGCGCGAACGCCGCGGCAATGGCCGAGCATACGTGGGCGTTGATCCTCGCGTGCGCCAAGTCCGTGCCGCAGCTCAACGCGCGCATGCGCGACGGCCACTGGGACAAGTCCACGCACAAGTCGTTGGAGCTCGAAGGCCGCACGCTAGGCCTCGTCGGTCTCGGCGCGATCGGTCGCCGCGTGGCGTCGGCGGGCGTGGCCTTCGAGATGAAGGTCATCGCGTTCGATCCGTACGCCAAGGACGCGCCGCAGGGCGTCCCGCTCGTCCCGCTCGACGAGATCTACACGCAAGCGGATGTCGTGTCGCTGCGCTGTCCGCTGACCGCCGAGAACTGCCGCATGCTGAACCGCGCACGCTCGCGCGCTTCAGGCGCGGTGCGGTTCTCGTCAACACGGCGCGCGGCGGTCTCATCGACGAAGACGCGCTTGCCGAAGTGCTCGCAAGCGGCCAGCTTCGCGCGGCTGGTCTCGACAGCTTCGACATCGAGCCGATGACGACGTCGCATCCGTTCCAGCGCATCCCCAACGTGATCCTGACGCCGCATATCGGCGGCGTGAGCGATGCCATTTTACGTGAACATGGGGCGCGGCGCGGCGGCAAACGTCCTCGCGGTGCTCGACGAGCACGCTCGCGACGTCGCCTGAAATCAAGCAACAGAAGGTCCAGTATGTTCTATCTCACCTCGCTCGACGTGCGTGCCGCCGAAGTCTTCACGCGCATGCCGGAGCAACTCCGCAAGCCCGACGTGCAGACGGACTGGGTGCGCGAATCGCGGCGGACTGTCGACGGATTCGTTTCTCCAAAGACCCGTCTGGGATCCGTCGGGTCATCTCTTCGTGACCGACATTCCGCACGGTCGCATCTTCCGCATTTCGGCTTCGGGCGAGTGGGATCTCGTCGTGCAGTACGACGGCGAGCCCAACGGCATGAAGCGTTTCGACGATGCGCACATGTTCATCACCGACTATCGCAACGGGCTGATGTTGCTCGACATCGAACGCGGGCAGGTGCGCTCGTATCTGGAGCGCCGCAACAGCGAGCGCTTCCGCGGCGTGATCGACCTCACGTTCGACTCGAACGGCAACCTGTATTTCACCGATCAGGGTCAGACCGGTCTGCACGATCCGACCGGCCGCGTGTACCGCCTCACGCCCGAAGGCAGGCTCGACATGTCGCTCGGCAACTGCCCGAGCCCCAACGGCCTCGTGCTGTCGTCCGACGAGCGCGTGCTGTTCGTCGGCATGACGTGCGGCAACTGCGTGTGGCGTGTGCCGTTGCAAGCAGACGGCTCGGTCAGCAAGGTCGGACAGTTTTTCACCTCGTATGGTCCGAGCTATGGTCCGAGCGGCTCCGATGGACTGACCGTCGATTGCGAAGGGCGGTTCTTCATCGCCAATCCCGGACTCGGGCGCGCGTGGATGCTCAATCACCGCGCGGAGCCCGTCGAAATACTGACGAGTCCGGAAGGCGCATCGCTCACGAACCTGTGTTTCGGCGGCGCGGACATGAAGACGCTCTTCATGACCGAATCGGTTTCCGGGACGGTGCTGAAGGCGCGGATGAGCATCGCCGGGCCGCTGCCCAAGCGGGCATCGCAACCACACTTGAAGCAGCACTGAAGCGCAGTTTCACATCAACACATCGCACCGAAAGAAGTGCGTTGGAGGAGTCAGCATGGCCATCTCGCACACCATCGGCGCCACGCGTGCAGCGGACGCCGACAAGGCGCCGCTCGATGCACCGATCGGCCACGAGGATGAGCGCACGCTTGCCAAGGCGTTTCGCCGCATCCTGCCGTTCATCTTCGTCTGCTACGTCATCAGCTATCTCGACCGGACCAACGTCGGTTTCGCCGCGCTGACGATGAACAAGGATCTGGCCTCACTGCCGAACAGTTCGGCTTCGGCGCGGGACTGTTTTTCATCGGCTATTTCCTGTTCGAGATTCCGAGCAATTTCATCATGCAGAAGGTCGGTGCGCGTGTGTGGATCGCGCGGATTATGTTCACCTGGGGACTCATCTCGATGCTGACGGCGTTCGTCGTCGGCCCGAAGAGTTTCGCGGCGGCGCGCTTTCTGCTCGGTCTCGCGGAAGCCGGCTTCACGCCAGGCATCTACCCCTACTTCACGCACTGGTTCCCCGGCAAGTGGCGCGCGAAGGTGACGGCGGCGTTTTTCGTCGGCATTCCCGTCGCCAACATGATCGGCTCGCCGATCTCGGGCGCGTTGCTGCAACTGGGCGGCCTGCATGGTCTGCGAAGCTGGCAGTGGCTGCTGCTGATCGAAGGCGTGCCCGCCGTTTTGCTCGGCATCGCATGTCTGTTTCTGCTTGCCGATCGTCCCGAGAAAGCGAAGTGGCTCAGCGCCGACGAAAAGCGCTCGCTCGAACGCCGTCTCGCATTCGAACAAGGCGACATCGGCGCGAAGCACGGCACCAACCTGCGCGACGCGATGATCAACTGGCGCGTGTTCGTGCTCGCGTTCGTCAACTTTTGCGGGATCGTGGGCTCGGTCGGCGTCGGCATGTGGATGCCGCAGATGATCAAGCAGTTCGGCGTCGGACACGCCGTCGTCGGCTGGCTGACCGCCATTCCGTACGCCATTCCGTATCTGGTCGGCGTGTTCGCGATGCTCTGGTGGGCGCGCGTCGCCAATCGCGCGGCCAACCGCATTCCGTACGGGCGGGTGCGCTGGTGATCGCAGCGGTCGCGCTGGGTGCGAGCACGATGCTCGACGCACCCGCGCTCAAGCTGATCGCGCTGTGCTTCACCGTGAGCGGCATCCTCGGGTTCCAGGCCACGTACTGGGCCATTCCTTCGAGCTTCCTGACCGGACGCGCAGCCGCCGGCGGTCTCGCGCTGATCGTGTCGGTGGGCAATCTCGGCGGCTTCGTCGGTCCTTCGATGATCGATTGGCTCAAACAATCTTCCGGCGGCTTCACCGCGCCCCTGTTCGCGGTTGCGGGCTTTCGCTCGGCGCGCTGATCATCGCGTGGCTCGGCGATCCGGGTGCGGACGCCGGCGAAGCGCGCGCCGTCCGCGAGTAACACGCGCGTCTTTCGTATCGCGCTAACGAATCTATAACCCACTCAGTTCGGAGACTCCATGTTGTTCAAGAAGGCCAGCAACCCTGTCAACGTCGTATCCGGTTTTGCACGCGCGGCCATCGCCAGCGCGTGCATGAGCTTCGCCGCCGGCGCCGTGTACGCGCAAAGCAGCGTGACGCTCTACGGCATCGTCGACGTGGGCATCGAACATATCAACATACGACTGCTGGCAGCGGGGCGACCCGCGAAACATCCGGTAACCTCTCCGGCTCGCGCTAGGGTCTGAAGGGCACCGAGGACCTCGGTGGCGGATGAAGGCGATCTTCACCCTGGAAGACGGTTTCAACGTCAACGACGGCACGCTCGGCAATTCGACCCGAGGCCTCGGCGCCAACGCGACAACGACCACGCGTCTGTTCGGCCGTCAGGCGTGGGTCGGCCTCTCGTACAAGGGTCAGCAACTGACTTTGGGTCGCAGAACTCGCTGCTGTACGAACAAGCCGTCACATTCGATCCAATAGGCGCGTCGTCGAAATACTCGGTGCTGTCGGTCGACTATGCGACGGCTGCGCGCATCGACAACTCCGCGAAGTACACGGGCGTGTTGGGTCCGCTGACCGCGCAGGCGATGTACAGCACGCACTACGACACTGGCTACGGCTCGGAACTGACGGACCGCTTCTTCAGCGGTGCGCTGACCTTCGCGCAAGGTCCGCTCGCGGCAAGCGTGTCGTACGAGCAGCGCAACGGCAATACCGCCACGACCAGCACTGCCACCGAGCATCGCGCGACCGCTGCCGCGACCTACGTGTTCGGGCCGGTGAAGGGTTTCGCGGGGTATCGCTATCTGCGCGCATCGAACGCGTTCCTGCCGGCGAATCCGATTGCGATCGCCAACGGTTCCGAGGCGAGCGCCGCGGACCTGTACTGGGCAGGCGCGCAGTACATGATCACGCCGGCGTTGCAGTTGACGGCGACCGGCTACTACCAGGACGTGCATTCGACGAATGCCGATTCGTGGCTGGCCGTTCTGTGCGCGGACTACTTCGTGTCGAAGCGCACGGACCTCTATGCGACCGCGGGCTATTCCCACAACAAGAGTGGCGCGGCGCTCGGTGTGGGCGGTTACGGCACGGTGGCGCCCGACTGTAACCAGACCGGTTTCATGATCGGCATGCGTCAGAAGTTCTAAGAAAGGATCGCGCCGTGCAAATCGTTCATGCGCCTCATGTGCCCATCCGGCCCGACTGGCTCGCGCAACGCGTCGGTCGAGCCGGTGCTGGAGCCGGAGCTTGCCATCTTCGATGCACATCATCTGTGGGATCGGCAGACCGGCCGATATCTCGTGCAGGAGTTGGGTGCGGATGTGGGCTGCGGGCATCGGGTCGTCTCGACCGTCTACGTGCAATGTCGTTCGATGTTGCGCGCAAGCGGTCCCGAGGCGATGAAGCCGGTCGGCGAAGTCGAGTTCACCAACGGCATCGCCGCGATGTTCGCGAGCGGGGCGTATGGACAGGCGCGCTGCTGTTCCGCGATCGTCGGCGGTGCGGATCTCACGCTCGGCACGGAAGTCGACGCCGTGCTCGAGTCGATGTTGCAGGTGTCAGGCGGACGTTTGCGCAGCATCCGCAATCCGCTCGCGTGGCACGAAAGCCCCGCAGTGACCTCGAGCCCGGTCACGCCGCCGCGCGATCGCATGCAGGACCCTGCGTTCCGGCAGGGCGTGCGCACGCTCGCGCGTTTCGGCCTGTCGTCTATCACACGCAGCTCGACGCGCTGTACGAACTTGCGAAAGCATCGCCCGAGGTGACCGTCGTGATCGATCATTTCGGCGGTCCGCTCGGCGCGGGGCCGTATGCCGGATCCGCCGGCAAGCACACGGAAGTGATCGCGCACTGGCGACGAGGGCTCGGGCGTCTGGCGAGCCTGCCGAACACCCGCATGAAGCTGGGTGGCGCGGGCCTGACCGTGTTCGGCTTCGATTTCGCCGCGCACGATCTGCCGCCGTCATCGGAAGCACTGGCCGCTGCGTGGCGGCCTTACTTCGATATCTGCATCGAACTGTTCGGCGTGCATCGCTGCATGTTCGAGAGCAACTTCCCCGTCGACAAGGGGATGTTCAGTTACGGCGTGCTGTGGAACGCCTTCAAGAGACTGGTACTCGCGATGTCCGCCGATGAAAAGTCCGCGTTGTTCAGCGGAACGGCGGCATCGACGTATCGCCTCGAGATCGACGGAGACAACGCATGAAAACGAGCGCAATCGTCTCGGACAACGAGATCAAGACCGGCGCGCAGGGCAAGGGATTCTGGAACATTACTGCGATCGAGTGGCGTTCGCTCACGCTCGCCGGACTGGCCTGGATCTTCGAGAGCTACGACTCGTTCCTGCTCTCGCTGCTGTTGCCGACGCTCGCGCTTCAGTTCAGCCTGAGCAAGGCGCAACGGCCTCTTTACGAGCATCACCACAGCCGGGCAGATCATCGGCGGCATTCTCTTCAGCTATGTCTCAGACCGGCTCGGCCGCGTGCGCACCGCGCTGCTTTGCGTCGGCATCTATTCGTTGTTTTCGGGGGTGATCGCGTTCGCGCCGAACGAGCAGTGGTTCGCGGCGCTGCGCTTCTTCGGCGCGCTCGTATGGGCGGCACCTGGACGGCGGGCGCGGCGCTGATCGCCGAGACGTGGCACGCGAGCCGGCGCAGCAAGGGCGGCGCGCTCATGCAGATGGGCCTGCCCATCGGCGCGATTCTCGCGATCACGATTTCCGGCATTGTCAGCAACGGCTATGGCGGCCTCGCGGGCCACGGCTGGCGCGTGTTGTTCATGATCGGCGCGTTGCCGTTCTTCATTCTCTTCTGGGTCGCGCGCAAGACGCCCGAATCGCCGATCTGGCTCGAATGCAAACAAGCAAAAGCACACGCGGCAAGGCAGGCAGCGGCGCAGGCGAGCGCGAACGGCGACGCGCTTAACGTGCGCGGCCTGCTGACCGCGTTCTGTTTCATCTTCTTTCTGCAATACCTGTACTGGGGCGTATTCACCTGGACGCCGATCTTCCTCGTCACGGTCAAGCACCTCGATTTCGTGCATAGCCTCAAGTTCGTGCTGTCGCTGCAATTCGGCGCAATCATCGGCTTCCTGCTGTTCTCGGCCGGTGGACCGGCTCGGCCGCCGCCCAATGTTTCTCGCGTATCTGCTGGTCGGCGCAGGCGTGGTGTTCGTGTACATCCTGTCGTCGAACGAGTGGCTGCTGATGGTCGCGATCTTCTTCACCGGCTTCAGCGTCAACGGCATCTTCGCGGGCGCGGGTCCGTTCTTTGCGGAAATTATCGGCAACACGGCATCGCGCGGCTTTCTGATGGGGCTCGCCTATAACGGCGGACGGCTCGGCGGTTTCATCGCGCCGCTGGTGATCGGCACTCTGACGTCGACGGCGGGCGGCTTCGTGCTGGACTTGTCGACGACCATCGTCGCGTTTATTGCCGCCGCGGTTGTCGTGTTCTTCGCGCCGGAAACGCGCGGCAAGTCACTGTCATGACGACGGCGGCCGACACGGGCTTCGTCAGCCGGCTCTTTCCTGCGCGCTCTCCGAGGCGGCGCTACGGCGCTATCTGAGCGAGCAGGTCGCGTCGGTGCTGGGAAGCTGGACGCAGAACATCACGCTGAATCTGCTCGTGTATCACCTGTCGGGCTCGGCCACGATTCTCGCGCTGCTCAATTTCCTGCTCTACGGGCCGCAACTGATCGTGGCTCCGGTCGCGGTCGCGCATCCGCTCGGAGAACGCGAGGCGCGCGACGCTGTGCGTGCTGATGGCGTCGCTGTTGCTGACCGCAAGCCTTTTCACGCTGTCGATGCTGGGCGTGCTCGGCGTGAAGCTGATCCTTGCGCATGCGCTCGCGATCGGCATATCGAGCGCGGTGGAAACGCCTGCGCGTCAGGTACTGCTGCTGACGAGTCTCGAAGATGCGGCGCATACGTCCAACGTCGTCGCGATGAACACGATGGTCTACAACGTGGGTCGCATGGTCGGGCCGACCATCGCCGGCTTTGTGTATCCGACGCTTGGACCTCGCGCATCGTTCGCGATCTACGCGCTGGCGCTGTGCTTCATGGCGACCTGCGTGCGCTCGATCAGGACCGGCGCGTCGCTACGCCCGGCGCGTGCGGACAGCGGTCTGCGCGATGCGGTCGGCTACGTGATGTCGGACGCGTTCTCGGCGCGCTATCTGCCGATTCTCGCGTGCGTCGGCTTGTTCGCAGGCAGTTATCAGACGCTCGTGCCCTTGCTTGCCGACAAAGCTTTTCATGACGCGGCCCGCTTCACCGGCGTGTTCTTCGCATGCGCCGGAGCGGGCTCGTTGAGCGCGGCCTTGCTGTTGTCGTCGGCGTGGGGGCCACGTGCATCGGCGAGATTCATCGCGTGGGCGCCGTGGACGGCCGTCGTCGCGCTCGCCCATCCAGCGAAGCTGCCCCGAACACGTACGCGGCGGACTCGTCGGCATGTACGGCATGGCCTACAACGGCACGATGCCGTTCGGCTATTTGCTGGTCGGAACGGTCTCGGAAGCGCTCGGTGTGCGGCATACCTTCGGCACGATGGCGCTGGTGCTGGCGGGCGGTGTGATCGCGATCGTCATGTTCGTCATGTTGAGTCGTATCAGGGAACAGCGCGCCGGCGCACAATAGATCGAGGTGAGAGACATGCAAGTCAATAGCGGCACCGTATCGAATATCGAGCGACAGACCTTGCGCAAGGTGGTCTGGCGGCTCCTTCCCTTTTTGATGATCTGCTACCTGCTGGCCTTCATCGACCGCGGCAACGTCGGCATGGCTTCGCTGCAGATGAACCATGACCTCGGTTTGTCCGCGCGCGTGTTCGGCTTCGGCAGCAGCCTGTTCTTCGTGTCGTACTTCTTCTGCGAAGTGCCGAGCAACATGGCGCTGCAGAAGTACGGCGTGCGGGTGTGGATCGCGCGGATCATGATCACCTGGGGATTGGTGTCGGCAGCCACCGCACTGGTGCGCAATCCCACTTCGTTCTACGTGCTGCGCTTTCTGCTCGGCGCGGCCGAAGCGGGCTTCTTCCCGGGCGTGCTGCTGTATCTCTCGTACTGGATTCCGCCGAAGTATCGCGCGCGCATCGTCTCGACTTTCATGGTCGCGATTCCGGCCGCCAGTTTCATCGGCTCGCCCATTTCCGCCGCGCTTCTGCAAACGGACGGCTTCGCGGGGCTGCGCGGCTGGCAATGGCTCTTCATCCTCGAAGGCATCCCGACGGTCATCCTTGGTATCGTGTGTCTCGTGTTTCTGACGGACAAGCCCGAGCATGCGAAATGGCTCACCGATGAAGAACGCCAGTGGCTGGCGAGCGCGCTCGCCAGCGAAGCGCGCGAACCGAAGAAAGTCGCGCACATGCCGCTTGCGAAGCTGTTCCGCAATCGCTACGTGCTGTGCCTTGCGCTCGTCGATACGTGTGCGTCCGCGGCGGGCAGCACGCTGTCCGTATGGCAGCCGCAACTGCTGAAATCGTATGGTCTGACGGTCATGCAGACGGGCTTGCTGAATTCGGTGCCGTATCTTATGGCATCGATTCTGATGGTGTATTGGGGACACCGTTCCGACAACCGTGGCGAGCGCCGCTGGTACACCGTCATTCCGATGCTGCTGATCGGTTTCGGCCTCTTCGGCACTTCGCTTTCCGGCTCGCTGCTCCCGACGATGATCATGCTGTGCGCGGTGCTCGTCGGCGCCTACGCGTTCAAGGGCCCGTTCTGGACGCTGGCTTCGGGCATGCTGTCGAACAGCGCGGCGGCCGCCGGTCTTGCGACCATCAACGTGATTGCCAATCTGCTCGGCGGCGGGCTGATGGTTAACGATACGGCTGGGTGAAGCAAGCCACCGGCAGCTATTCGCTCGCGCTGATGCCGCTCGGTCTGCTGACGCTCGTGAGCGTGGTGACGCTATTGCTGTTGAGCCGCCCGTCGGGACCGGACCGGGTGCGCACGTGACCAACGAGACGAAGGCGGCCTGAGCATGCGCGACATGAACCGCAGAGCATTTCTCGGCATGAGCGCGGCCGGGCTGATCGGCGCATCGTGGTCTTCGACGGCGTTCGCGCGCGAAGTGTGGTCGACCGGCACGGAGCAGCCCGCATTCAGACTGCCCGCAGGCACGATCGACTGCCACATGCATATTTACGACGATCGCTTTCCGAGTGCGGCGGGCACGACGCTGCGACCGCCGAATGCGAGCATCGAGCAGTATCGCGCGGTGCAGAAGCGGCTCGGCATGCATCGCAACATGGTGGTGACGCCATCCACGTATGGCACCGACAACCGTTGCATGCTCGACGCGCTCAGGCGCTTCGGCAACGATGCGCGCGGCGTCGCGGTGGTCGATACGTCGATCACGCAAGCGCAGCTCGCGGACATGCACGGCGCCGGCGTGCGTGCGATCCGCTTCAATCTAAGTTATCCCGACATGCTCGTGCCGCTCGCGTCGCGCATCGCGCCTTTGCGCTGGCACATCAAGCTCGTCGTGCAGGGCGCGAAACTGCCGTCGCTCGAAACGGCACTGGCGGGTCTTCCGTGCCCGCTCGTCATCGATCACATCGCGTATGTGCCGCAAGCCGGGTGGACTCTACTCCGATGCGATGCGCGCCGCGCGCAGGCTCGTGGATCACGACAATACACGACAATACATAGATTACGCTGTCCGGTCCGTATGTCGATACGAAAAGCGGCGCGCCAGCGTATGCTGATGTCGTGCCGGTGGCGAGGGCCTTCATCGAAATGGCGCCCGAGCGCATGCTCTGGGGCACGGACTGGCCACATCCGACGGAGAAGTCGGAGAAGCCCGACGATGCGAATCTCGTCGATGTGATCGCAGGCTGGATCGGACGATCCGATTGGCAGCAGATGATCTTCGTCACCAATCCGGAGAAGCTTTACGGCTTCGTCTAACGCATCGCCGGACGAAAACGGACCGCGAGTTCGCCGACTACTTCTTCGCCTCCTGGCCGCTCGCAGACCGCTGCAAGTATTCCGTCGAAATGGACGGAATATGTTCGAGCAGCCACTGCGCCATCGCCTGTTCCTGCGGCAGAATTCGTTCGCACGCGGCCTTGGTTTCCAGATCGCCGCAACGTTTTGCAGCGGCGATGAGCGCCGTGTACGACGCGATTTCGAGGTTCTCGAATACATAACTCATGATCGCGCCCTTGACCACTTCGTCGGTCATGGTCATGCCGCCGGCGGCATGAGCGAAGGCCATGAGTTTTCCGCCAAGGTCCTTGACGGTCGAGGTTGATCCCCCGAGCCGCTCGATGCATTCCGCGACGATCTTCTGCTGACCCAGCGTTCCTTCCAGATGCTGATCGATGCGGGCCTTCAGTTGCGGATAGTGTTTAAGCCGGCCGGACTGAGCCTTGAGCATCTGCTCCGCCTGTTGCTCCATGGCGTGCGCATCTCGGAGCCAATCCAAAACATGTTCCTTAGGTTCGGTCATCATCTTCCCCAACGTTGTGACTGGAAGAGGCTCAGAAAGGGTGCGCCTCGCGTGAACACCATAAGCCGTTACAGCTGGCGTTGCCCGCCCTGATGAAGGGGCTGCTTCTGTTGATTCTGCTGTTGCTGACCCTTTACTTTTCCCTTGCCTTGATCGTTGCGCGGGTTCGTCGGGTTGGCGTTTCCTTGTTTCGAATCTGGCATGGTTTGCTCCTTATGAAAAGTGCGATGCATGTGCTTGCATTCGTCGTTCCCGGCGTTGCCGGGGCCGCATTGAATCGTACGTACGGTGAGCAAGCTCACTCGACCTTGCTGTAGTAGACATACGAAGGCTGTCGCAGCTCGCCTTCCTTGCCGGCGAATTCGCCTGAATTCGGCAATTGAACCGCCTTGTCCCAAAGTAAGGCGCGCCCAAGCATCTGTTCGCGATCGATCTCGGGATGATCGTTCTTGAGCCGATTGAGGAACTGCTCGAAGTCCGAGACGTACAGGTCCGTCTTCGGCGAGACTGTGTGCGATGGAAAAAGGCGTCGAAGAATGTTCATCGCTGTTCTCTGGTTGCAGTGCTGTGTGGTCAGTCGCGTTCCAGCGTGAAGACATGCGATGCGCGCGAGCCATTCATGTGCTCTTCGTACACCGTCTGCGTTACCACGACGCGAAAGCCTTTCCTGGTCAGGATGTTCGGCAGGTTCCCGGTCGTGCGGCTGTCGATGTCTCCGAGTCCCGCCGCGGGCGCGGGCACGTTATTCGTGAGCGTGGCGTTCGAGGTGATGACGTTGTCATGCCAGCCCGAGAGATCGCGGCGCGCTTCGATCGACTTCGCGTCGGCGTCGACGGTGTCGTCGGTCGAGCCCATGCCCTGCGTGTTGACGCCGACGATGCGGGCGTTGGCGCGCTGGACCGGATCGCCCGAATCGCACGCAGTGGACGCTTCGTCGATCTCCGGAAGCGGAGACGTGTCCTTGCGTGCTTCGGGTTCCGCAGACTTGGCATTCGAATCTCGTCCGAATTCCTTGGTAAGCGTGTCGGCGTCCGGCGACGCTGATCCGGTAGCTGGTGTTTTGGCGGGGCTCTTGGCCGCCATCTCGTTTTGCTGCGTCTGAGTCGGATTGCCTTCGGCGTTCTGCATGGTTACTCCGTTCTTAATAGCTTGAGTCGTTCTTTGCATTGCGCATGCCACATTCGCGCTCTATGAGCGCTATTCGAGCAGGCGAGAGGAGTCGTGCGTGCTTACAACGTCGATGGAATGTATTACTCGGATACCGAAGCAATGTCCTCTTGTACAAGAACCGCCCGAATCAGTCAGTTTCTGGACTTCACGCCGTGCGATCGCGCGCTGAACAACTGCAATGTTGCTGTTCAGACAAGCCTGCCCGCGCGTGTTTGTTCACGCGCTGCTCGCATGCAGACCAGTAATTCCATCGCATAGGGCACGACTCCAAAGAGCGCGCAAAGCACGAGCACGACCGCCACGGTCGCAGTCGGCAAAGGGGGTGTGCGAGGCCTGGCAGCATAGTCCGCAGCGTTGGAAAAAACGCTGAAGACAGCGTCGGGGTGCGCAAGACAGACGATGGCGAAGCCCATCACCGGTGCCATTTCGAGCACGCTATGCACCATCTGTTCGATGGGTGTGATGACTCGCGTTGCGCTCGCGTAGCGTAAGTCCGCATACACAGTCAGTTCATGCACGACGATAAGCGCCGCTATCGTGACGATCGCGAACGCGTTCGGTTTGGAGGAAGAGGGCGCAGAGGACAATGGCACACCCCTCGCTCAATTAGGCGATGTGCATCAACGATTCTCGGACGCCCGCGTTGTGCGGCAAGTCGGCCCAACGGTGACAGAGCGCGTCTGCGGTCCCGGCGGCGAGCCATATCGGCAAGACGAAGTAGAGGAGGAATTGCTGTGCGATGGTCTGCGTCATGTGAGGGAGGCTGCACAAGAATGATGAGCCGGGCCGAGCCGCCCTTCGGCCCGCGCTGAAGCCCTGGAGAATGTTCCTTCAAACGTCGCGACCGGTACGCTGCATGGACACGCCGGCAATGCAAGGGTGCGACGCAAGGTGCTGAGCACACATCCGCAGCGTATGGGGCTCGCCTTCGCAGCGAAGAATCAGGCCCTCCGACGTGATATCTGCACGGTGGATCACCACATGTTGCAGCCGGAGCGTCGCAAAGACATCCCGCGTGGGCAGCAGATCCGCGTGTGTCGGCCGAACTCTGATTTCGACGTGAAGCGTTTCCATGGCAGGTGCGCCTCCTGGCTTCGCCGTTCGTTGCGTCGATGCGTCTTGCGATGAGCAGTGCCCGGCCCGCCGTCATCGTCGACGGGCTGAGCGGCCGATCTCATCCGGCATGCATGCGATGCGACGGCCGTGCGCATGTCGACGATGCCTAGCCAGCGGATTTCGCTTCGACGTTGCCCTGTTCCTCTGCAAAGGCCGTAAGCTTTTCATCCGTGGACTTCTCTTCTTCGAGCGTTTCCTTGAGAAGTTGCACGCCTTCGTCGAAGCCGAGTTGCTTGCCAAGCGCGTATAGCGTGCCGTACGCGACGATCTCATAGTGCTCCACTTTCTGAGCGGCGCCTACCAGCGCCGCATCGCGTACCGGACCTGCTTCGATCTCGTCGATGATTTCCCGTGCCTCTTCGACCAGTTCTTCCATGGCGACGCATTTGATTCGCTTCAGGCGCAGGCCGCACTTTTCGACGACCTGGTCGATTCGCTCGATCTGCCCTTGTGTCTCCTCGAGGTGAGCCTGGAATGCAGCGGACAGTTGCTCGTTGGACGAGGAACGCGCAAGCGTCGACAGCGCTTTGGCCAGTTGCTTCTCGGCGCTGTAGATGTCGGAAAGGCAGTGTACGAACAGGTCGTTAATGGTTTTTCGAGCCATGACTTCTCCTTCGGATGGGTGGATGCCAACGTGGCGTGTCGTTGGTCGCATCCCCCATGCCGCGAGTGGCACCGCGAGACGGTACGGAACGTACGGATTAAAAGTGAAGCCGAGGACGTGCTGTCGGGGATGAACGTGTTAAAACCGGCAGCCACGCAGGAGAAGCCTTCGCTACCAGTACGGCATCAGGCAGCGACGGGCATATCGACCACATAATGTGCCGCAATCACGGCGCGCGCGATGATCGCAGGCGGAGTCGTTTTGCGCGGTCGGTAACGGCCCCGCCTCTTCTTATCGGCTCGCCGCTGAGGGCGCATCTGTCGTCGTGACGCGCGCGACTCAAGGTCCACACTTGCTTGGCAATGCAGCCAAATTGAGCGTCCGACCAGGAGACGAGCAGGGTGCGCGTCGTGGCGCGCTCGACGATCGCGATCGCCAGGTGCCCCTGCAGCGAGGGCAGCCCTGGCGAAGTACCTGAGCGAGATTCCAGCGGGCTGCAGGCACGATACAGTCGAACTACCTGGCGTGGTCGTCGTTAGCGCTGGCTTCGTGCGATGTCGTCCCCATGTCCACTCCTCAGTACTGGAATCACGGCATGTTTCTATCAACGCGAACCATGCCGCTGCTTCGCACCGCCTCCCGCTCCGTGGTCTTTGTCCGCCTTTTCGTGATTGGCGGCATGCTGATCGTCGGAAGGCTTGCCGCTGTGTGTCGTCGCCGGCTTGCCCGATTGTTGTTCGGCCTTTACGTCTTGCTCGGTGCGGTTGGTCGGTTCTGCGCTCTTCATGGATGCTTCTTCTCGGGTTGATGTGAGTTGATCAGGCCGGTCGCGACGGTTACTTCAGTAGCGATGCCGACCGGCCATCTTTGCGCGGGTCAAGATGCAATCTTTATGCCGTGCGGCCTTCGCAGCGAGTGGACGTAGACGGCGCGATTAAGCATCGAGGATCGCGTGCCATACGTACGCTGTTGCGGTGTAGCCAGGAGTCTTCAATGCGATTGCCCGACATCGCGATCGCGCGGCGAGGTCGGCGGGCGACGGTGAGTCGTGCAGTCGGTGCCTTGAGAGAGGCGGGCCCCTGCGCGTTCGACGTCGGCGGGGTACGACGTTTCGTCGGCCACGGGATTGAAGCCGGCGCAGCGATACCTGGCCAGGTCCTGCTGCACTTGTTCGAGGCTCACGCTGCTTTGCGCATGGGCCGTCATCGAGACTGCCGCAAGCGTGAGTACGCCTGCCGCCTGACAGATGACGAGCTTCGCGCATGCGAGTGGCTTATGGCTCTTCATGTCCTTCTCCGGTGATACATCAGTGAAAAAAGTATGGCCTGCTCAGGCCCACAGCAGCATGCGCAGCCTTTGAACGGCGCAGCGTTCGGTACGGCGAGCCGCATCCGCGGCTTTCATGAACCAGATCTCGTCGCTGCCTTGCGCGAGTAGTTCGACGATGTTTCCTTGCCGTCGACAAACCGCCCATCGTGACGACCAGCGGGTCACGTTATGGATGGGGCGCGGATAACACGCGATGTAGGCTTGCATCGACTGCTCGTCAAAAACGAAATAAACGGGATGTTGCATCGACCACCTCTATGGCGAGTGTCCTGAATATTCAGCAGGTCGCAGACGATGCCTGTGACCATGCGCCGATAGGTGGCATTCCGGACGACCGGTCGGGCACAAAACGGCACCCGGTTTGCTGCTGCGCAATGTATTTCACTTTCCTCTCGACAGAGATGCCATGGATGCGCTCCTGCTATCCCGATTCCAGTTTGCGTGGGTCATCGCCCTGCACATTCTCTTGCCCGCCTTCACGGTCGGACTGTCGTGCTTCGTCGCGACTCTGGAGGCGTTGTGGTGGCTCACAAAGCGAGATGTGTATCGACGGTTGTCGGCGTTCTGGATTCGCATCTTTGCGGTGTCGTTCGGCATGGGCGTCGTATCGGGCATCGTCATGCCGTTCCAGTTCGGTACCAACTGGAGCCGCTTCATCGCGGCGACGGCGCCGACCATCGGCTCGTTGATGGCCTATGAGGTGCTGACCGCGTTCTTCCTCGAATCGGCTTTTCTGGGCGTGCTGCTGTTCGGACGCAAGCTCGTGCCACAGTGGGCGCATGTGTTGTCGGCCGGGTTTGTCGCGGTCGGGACATTGATCTTTTCGTTCTGGATCCTCGCGGTCAATAGCTGGATGCAAACGCCCGTGGGCTTTCACATGGCCGATGGCAAGTTCATTCCCGACAGCATCATGTCGATCGTCTTCAATCCGTCTTTCCCTTACCGGCTTGCGCATACCGTAAGTGCATTTCTGGTCACGACGGCGTTCGTCATCCTCGGCGTGGGCGCGCACTATCTGATCAAGCACCGTGTCGAGGAAGAAGCGCGCGTGATGGTGCGCATGTCGCTGCTGTTTCTGGCCGTGATGGTGCCCGTGCAGATCGTGCTCGGCGATGCACACGGTCTCAATTCGCTCGAGCATCAGCCGACGAAGGTCGCCGCCATGGAAGGTTTGTGGGAGACCGGCACGCGCGTGCGCGCGACCGTCTTCGCCATCCCCGACATGCAGGAGAAGCGCAATTATCTGGAAATCGGCATTTCGGTGCCGGCGAGTCTTTATCTGACGCACTACCCCAACGGCCGCGTGCGCGGCCTCAAGGAATGGCCACGCGATCAGCGTCCCTTCGTACCGGTCGTGTTCTTCGCTTTCCGCATCATGGTCGGCATTGCACTCGTCATGCTCTTCGTCGTCGTGCGCGGCCTGAGCTTATGGCCACGAAGGCGTTTGTATGAAAACCACCGCTGGCTCGGGCCATGTCGATATGCATCGCCGCTGGGTTTCATCGCCGTGCTGGCGGGATGGACGACGACGGAAGCGAGCCGGCAGCCGTGGACCGTGTACGGTCTCATGCGCACCGCCGATTCGGTATCGCCGTCGCTCAAGACCGGCGACGTCGCGTTCTTGTTGGCGCTCTACGTCATCGCTTATATCGTGATCTCCGGCGGCGGCTTCATCCTGATGCGTCGCCTCGTGCATCTCGGACCGGAGCAGATAGCGGAGTCGCCCTCGGCGCGCCCGGACAAGCGCGCCGCGCGTCCGCTGTCGGTCGCGCAGCCCGAACGGGTTCATGCAGGCGGCGGCTTTCCCGGGCAGGACTCATCCTTGAAGGGNCGGCGTGTTGATGTACATCCTGCTCGACGGCTTCGATCTCGGCGTCGGCATGCTCTTTTTCCTGCGCCGCGATGAAGGCGAGTGCGACATGATGGTGACCTCGGTGTCGCCGGTGTGGGACTTCAACGAAACGTGGCTGGTGCTCGGCGGCGCCGGTCTGCTGGTGGTGTTTCCCGGCGCGTTCGCGGTCATCATGCCGGCCGTGTACATTCCCGCGCTTGCGATGCTGCTCGGCTTGTTGTTTCGCGGCGTGGCATTCGAGTTTCGCGACGTGCCTTACGCGCGGCGCTATCGGTGCTATATCTGGGATCGTGGATTCGCGTGGAGATCGCTGGTCGCGACGTTCGCACAAGGCGTGATACTCGACTCCATCGTGCAAGGCTTCCCGGTCGTCGACGGGCAGTTCGCCGGCACGAGCTGGGACTGGATTCGCCCGTTCCCGCTCATGACCGGCGTCGCATTGATCACGGGCTATCTGCTGCAAGGCTCGACATGGCTCGTCATGAGGATGGAGCATGATTTGCAGACCTGGGCGCGCCGCATATCCCGTGCGCGATGATCGCAACGTTCTTCTTCATCGCGGTCGTGAGCGTGTGGACGGCCCTCGGCGATGCACGCATCGCAACACGATGGTTCTCGCTGCCCAATATCTTCTTCTTCGCGCCCGTGCCGGTTCTGAGCATCGCGATTGCCGTGGCGATGTGCCGCGCCACGGCCCGCGAGAGTCATGCGGTGTCGTTCATCTGCTCGTGCGCGCTGTTCTTTCTGGCCTTTAGCGGCCTCGTCATCAGCCTGTGGCCTTATCTGGCGTTTCCGACCGTCACGCTATGGAATGCGGCGACGGCGCCTGCGTCGCAGGAGTTTTTGATCACCGGAACGGCCTTTATTTTGCCGATCCTGCTGTTTTACGTCGTCTGGTCGTATTGGGTGTTTCGCGGTAAAGTGCGCGGCGCACATGGATACGGACATTGATGCCGGCTCATGCAAAGGGGTGGAACGAACGAGCTAAAGGAGGATCCATGTGCGATACACCATCAACCGATGGACGACGTGGACCGTGGGCAGATCCTGTGCTGGCTGACGTGGGCGCTGTTGTCCAACCTGCACGCGACGGGACGATGGCCGTCGATCTAGTATCGTCAGGCGGCTCTGCGTCGATGGATGGCCGAACATCAGCGCAGTGCCAGTTGGTTCGAAGCTGCGCGGATATCGTGGCTCGCGGTCGACCTCGCCGAGCGCCATAGCTGGGTACTCGACACGGAAAGCGGGCGCTGGGAAATGCATGTGCTCGCGGCTAGCGGTGTCGTGGACTACG
>JAQFVI010000407.1:7292-7434 GCA_029439495.1 Caballeronia sp. BR6202001590007 | reverse complement strand
CGCGGATATCGTGGCTCGCGGTCGACCTCGCCGGGCGCCATAGCTGGGTACTCGACACGGAAAGCGGGCGCTGGGAAATGCATGTGCTCGCGGCTAGCGGTGTCGTGGGCTACGAGCGACCGATCCTTTCCGCGCTTTACGA
>JAQFVI010000407.1:5341-7278 GCA_029439495.1 Caballeronia sp. BR6202001590007 | reverse complement strand
CCTTTCCGCGCTTTACGAACGTTGCCGACATGAAGTGGCGCTTCGTCAGTGGGCCGATCCGGTGTCCTGGTAGTCGATGTCCTGACTCCGTGCGACGTTAGCGTTCCTTGATCAGTGCGCGCAGTGCCTGCTGCAAGGTTTCGAGCCTCGCTTGCTCTTGCTTGAGCGTTTGTGCCTTGTCCAGGCTTCCGTCGAGTTGCGCGCGTTCCGCCCGGCTGCCCAGCAATGCGGCGTGTTCTTGCGCCATCCGTATCGACGTCCACAGCGAATCTTCCAGCCCCGACGCCTGCGCTTCATTGAGCGCTTCGCCGGAGAATGCGTGGCCGGTATGACATCGATACCTGAGCGGGGCGTCGTCGCCGATCCACCATACGACGCCGCTGCAATCCGGGCAAGTGAGCGTGCTGCGTCGGCCGATGGTGTCGAGTTCGCCGGGCGATGTCCGGCCGTTCATGGCGATGCGGGTTTCGAGTTCTAGCGCGCGATTGGACGTGACCGTTGAGTGTCCCTCTTGAGATGTTTGTACCGATCGGGCAATCGCGTCGCCGATCTGTTCGAGCCGGACAACGGCAGCGCTCGGCACCGCACGCAATGCGTTTTCCGGCATCGACGGCGCGACACAGGTCTCCGGATCCTGCACGATGACCGACTCGCCCGCGCGATGCACGGCACGCGCGCCGGCCGCACCGTCGTCGAGACCACCGGTCAGCACCACGGCGGTTGTCCGGGTACCGTAATGGAAGGCAGTCGATCGAAACAGCGGATCGACGCGGGCCGGGTGAAGTTCTCTTTGGGGCCATCGCTCAGTACCAGGCCATCGCGCGACACGAGCATATGTTTGTCGGGCGGAGCGACGTAGATCTGTCCGCGCCTGAGTTCGCCGCGCGTGCCTTCTTCGACGGGCAAAGTCGCGGCAGCGCCGAGCAATTCAGGTAAAAAGCTCTCGTTGGCGCCGATGTGCAGGACGACCAGCACCGACGCATCGAGCGGTTGGCAGCGCTCCGAGAACGCCGCGTAGGGCGTCGAGCCCGCCGCGCGACGCGCCGATCACGACTACATGCTCCGGGCGCTTGCTGATGGATGTCATCTCGTGGCCTTGATCGGACGATGTCGCCCAGAATGTGGATAGACTGATCCGCATTCGGCGTCCGTGCAAGGCGCATGAGCGTCCGCAAAGTACGCTCGCGCACGCCCGAAGGGCGCCCGGCTTTCATCGCGCGATAATCGCGTCGGCCGGGTCTGCGCTTACCTCGTTATCCCTGGCCGCGCCCGGAGCCAGCACGTTCGGCAGCACCGGATTCTCCGGCTGTGTATAGCGCAACTGCACGAGCCGGGTGATCGCATCGAGGCTTTCTTTGGCGGAAGCTTCCTGTTCGCGTTCGACGGCAGAAGTCTCGTCGGCAAGCTCCGCATCGCCGATGACGTCGCGAAACCACGTCGAATAGTCGCCGCGATGCAGATGGAACAGTCACGTCTCTTCGTCCACTCCTTCGTCCAGTTCAAGAAAGAACGTCAGATTATGGGCGAGCAGCTTGAGCCGATCCTCCGGGCCGCGAAAATAAAGCTTCGCTCGGGGATGAGCATTCCCGTCGCGTACTTGCTTGCGTACGTGACGCCGCCGCTGCGTCCTTGCCGTCTCCACACGAACGATGCGTGGTTCGAGCCAGTCGCCGCCCGCGTCGCCGTCGGCGATTCGTTCGCATCGCCATACAAGCGCCTGACCGACTTCAGGCGTGGCCGATGAACACGACGGCATGGTGATGCCGGCTGCGCGCGCGAATTCTTCGAGTGTTTCCCACGCGCCCGGACCCGCGCCGATGAACACGTTCACGCGTTCGAGTACTCGCCGAAAGATCGCAAGCGGATGCACGGCCGCGAAGATGGCGGGACCGAGTTGCTCCGGCAGCGCTTCGTCCGCAGCGTTCACAGCCCCCCGG
>JAQFVI010000407.1:0-5291 GCA_029439495.1 Caballeronia sp. BR6202001590007 | reverse complement strand
TCACGACATCGTCGGCCTGCGGTGCGTGCTCCGCATTTCCGATGGCAAGCGTGTGTTCGAGGTTGTCGAAGTCTCCTTCGGGATCGATGGCGCAGAACTGGTAGCCGTCTTTGCAAAGCCGCTCCATGAGGCCGGTTAGCAGAGTGGACTTGCCGCCTCCCGATTGCCCGGCAAGCAACGCGACCGTGCCTTGTTGCGCGAGCGTCTCCGCATCCTCGCTCACATCGTTGCCGTCGGCGCGATGCCCGATCAGCAGATCGCGGCGCGCCTGTTTCGCGCTTACTCGTGCGAAGTCGTCGGCGAGTATCTGTTCGATGAGTTCCGTTACGTCCGCGCCAGCGATGCCTTCGAGACAGATGTCCGCATGTGCCTTGAGCACGTCGAGCGCGTTGCCGACCGCCGCAGCGAATTCGCAAGCATCCAGCAGGGGATGATCGTTCTGCGCATCTCCGACGCCCACGGTATTGTGAGGCGAGAGCGACAGCGCATCGAGGGCCGCACGCAGTCTGGTCGCTTTGCTGATGCCGGGCGCGAGAATCATTACCGCGTCGCCGTTGAAGACGACGTGCAGGTCCAGGCCGAGTTCGCGGATCGCGTCGTGCGCCTGCTCGTCATACGGGCGCGAGGTCGCGACGATCGTCTCGCTCACGCTCAGACATCCACATAGGCACGCGCCATCCGGTCGGTCGTGAAAAGCCGCTCGAAGCGCTCGCGGCACGCACGCCGGTCTATCTCGGGCAGTCGCGCGACGGCTTCGGCAGCCTCTTGTTCGTCGCGCACGATGAAGCCGCTCACGCCATGCTCGATGATCTCCGGCACCGAGCCGCGCCCGAACGCGATCACGGGCGTGCTGCACGCGAGCGCCTCGATCATCGCGAGGCCGAAGGGCTCCGGCCAGTCGATCGGGAAGAGCATGCCGCAGGCGTTGCCGAGCAGTTCGCGCTTGCCGGGATCGTCGACTTCACCGATGAACTCGATCAGCGGGGCTTCGATGAGCGGCTCGACCTCGCGCGCAAAGTACGGACGATCGGCTTCGTCGATCTTCGCCGCCACCTTGAGCGGCACGTTCGCGAGGCGCGCGATGCGAATCGCCGCATCAGGCTCCTTCGATGGCGCAATGCGGCCCACGAACGCGAGATGACGTCCGGACTGCGCATGAAACGGCAGCAGCGCCGCAGGCATGCTGTGATGCACCGTGGCGGTCCATCCCGCCCATGGCATCGGCTCGCGCTGCACGTTCGATATGGAGGCGAGCGGCACGTCCTCGAAGCGCCGATAAAGCGGCTCCAGGCCCGGGACATCGAGCCGCCAGTGCAGTGTCGTCACATGCGCCGATTCGAGCCTGCGCGTGAAGGGAAAGCCCATGTAGTCGGTATGAAAGTGCATGATGTCGAAGTCGCCGGAAGCGCGCACGACGTGTTCCAGCATCGCGAAGTGGAAGGCCTGCGGATCGGCGGTGTCTTCGAGCAGTCTGACGGCGCATTGCGAACTCGCGACGAGCTTCGCGCGCGTTTGCGAATCAGCGCTTGCGAACAGCGTCACGTCGTGTCCCAATTTCACCAGTTCCTCGGTGAGCCACGACACGACACGTTCGATGCCGCCATAACGTCGTGGCGGCACGCTTTCATAGAGCGTAGAAATTTGGGCGATGCGTATGAGCGTTCAGGCAGGACGGTGGAACGTAACCAGGGCATTCATCATGCCTGCATCGGATCGCTCGGCGACCATGCCTCGCCGTCGTGCGCCGTCCCGGCAAGCAAGGAACCATAGATGGCCAGATAGTCGCGCGTCATGCACTCGGCACTGAAGCGCTGTTCGAAGCTCCGTCGGCAGTCGCTCCTCGGATGCTGCCGACGCTACGTACGGCTTGCACTGCCTGCTCGACATCGTCGACGACGAAGCCGTTCACGCCATGCTCGATCAGCTCCGGAACCGCGCCGCGTCTGAAAGCGATGGGCGGCGTGCCCGACGCCATCGCTTCGATGAGGACGAGCCCGAACGGTTCCTCCCAATCGATCGGGAAGAGTAGCGCGCGAGCATTCGCAAACAGCGCGAGGCGCGTTTTGCCTCCCACTTCCCCGAGATATTCGACGAAGGATTGCGACGCTTCGAGCATGGGATAGATCTCGTCCTTGAACCACGCACGCTCGCCGGGATGCACGGCCGCCGCGATCTTGAGCGGCAGTTCTGCGCGGCGCGCGATCTCGACCGCGCGGTCGATGCCTTTCTCGGGCATCATGCGGCCCACGAACAGCAGATAGTCGCCGCCGGACGCGGAGAAGCGCATGGCATCGAGCGGCAATCCATGATGCACGGTGCCGACCCAGTTGGCATGCGGCACTTCCTTGCGCTGACTGTCGGAGATGGATACGAGCGGCGTATCCGGAAAGGCTTCGTAAAGAGGCGCATGATCTGCCCTGATCAGGTGGCCGTGTACGGTCGTGAGCGAAGGGCACGACAAATAGCGCTGCACAGGGAGATGAAACGGCTCTCCATGGAAATGCACCAGATCGAACTGAGCGGAGCGGCATACCACCGTATCGAGCTGACGCAGGTGATGGCTGGTCGTGTCCCATACGCGTTCGTCGCGCCATAGTCCGGTCGGATGCGTGGCGCGAAGCCGCGCTTGTGTCTTCGAATCGCCTGCCGCGAACAGCGTGACCTCGTGGCCTGCTGCGACGAGTTGCTCCGTCAGCGCGGATACGATGCGCTCCGTTGCGCCATATGCCTTTGGGGGAACGCTCTCATAAAGCGGTGCGACCTGTGCAATTTTCATTGTCTCGTCCTTGCTTTTCCGCTTCATGCGAGCCGGATTGCTTGCACGAAGCGGATAGGGTCGGTCGAGCAATCCAGAAGCCAGGGCGTTTCAGATGAGCGAGGTCAACGGAGCATCGAGCGCAGGCGCCGGGCGTTCATTCGCCGCTGCCTAAGCCGCTTGCCGCAGGCCCGGCGCTGTGCCGGGTTCGGCGCGTTTCAGGTCGCGTTGCATCGGCGCGCGGAAGCCTTCCGTTTCGACCGGCTCGGCGTTCTTGCGCATCTTCGCGACATCGCTTGCGGTGGCCGAGCCACCGCGATTGCCCCAGCTCGTCTGAATGAAGGTCACCACGCTCGCGATTTCCTCATCGCTCAGGAGCTTTGCATAGGGCGCCATCATCAGCGATGAAGGCGCGACTTGCGTGCCGGGCTGCGCACTGCCCGACAGCACGATATGAATGGCCGAGGTCGGGTTATGGATCTGCAGAATCGGATTGTCCGCGAGCGCCGGGAAAGCCTTGCCGTAACCCGTGCCATTCGAGCGATGACACGCGGCGCATCAGTCGATATAGATACGCGCGCCTTCGTCCGCGGGGTGGCCGTGATAAAGCTGGTCAGCCACCTTGACGTCATACGCATACTGCGGCGCATCCGGCTTGTGCGGCGCGAGCGACTTGAGATAAGCGGCCATCGCCTTCAGGTCGTCGTCGGTCATGTACTGCATTGAGTCGACGATGACATCGTTCATTGCCCCGAACGCCGCGGTGCGCTCCGTGCGACCTGTCGGAGGAACTGCACGATCTCCTGATTCGACCACGTGGCGAGCCCATCGGCGTGTTTGTTACGCAGGGACGGCGCAATCTATCCGTCGATGGCGCCGCCGCCCGACAGAAAGAGCGTGCCATCGCGATCGCTCAACGCCTTCTCCTGCAGCGTGATGGAACGCGGTGTATGACACGCGCCGCAATGCCCGAGCCCCTCGACGAGATACGCGCCGCGCGCCAGTTGCGGCGACATGTCTTGCGCGGGTTTGAAGGGCTGCGGATCAGGTGCGAACATCGCGCGCCAGGCCTTCAGCGGCCAGCGCATCGACAGAGGCCATGCAATGCCTTTCTCGCGATTCGGCTGATGCACTGCGCGCGACTTGCGCGTCCATCGGATGGCGGCCGGCGGCGGCTTGAGCGACGCGCGCATCGGCGGGCGGCAGGCCAATCTTGTCATGGCGCTGTGCCGTCCGTCCGACGACGAGCGCCTCGCCGATGCTCGCCGGTTGAGGCGACTTCGCACGCGCGCGCCGGTCGACCGAGTCGCCGTTCGGTTCACCCTGCGGCGCGGTGCCCGATGTTTGAGTAGTGGGTGCCTGCGTGGTCGCGGGCATCGACGTCGTATCGGCAAAAGCCTGCGGTGCGTCGAGGCAAAGCGCGGACGTGACCACGAAGGAGGCAAGACGTGCGTTCATGCGCTTGACTCCTTCAGGCCAGCGCGCGGGGATCGCGCAGATACTGCTCGCGGATCGCTTTCGCGCACCAGTAGGCAAAGGCGCAGGCCGTGCCCGTCGGGTTATATTATATATAGTATATATAGCCATAGCCGATGCCGACCACGCCCGAGCCGACCGCGAACACGTTGTGCACGTCCCAGCTCTGCAAATAGCGGTTCAATACGCTCGTCGACGGGTCCGTGCCCATCGCATGCCACCTGCCCAGTGCGTGGTCTGGTACGGGCGCAGATCGAAGTGATCGCCGAAGTTCTTGAGCGATACGTTGATCGACTTGGGACCCATCGCACGCGCCACCTTCAGCATCTGGTCGGTGACGTAAAGGCTCATACGGATGTCATTGTCCTTCCACTCGAACGTGAAACGCAACAGCGGCAGGTTCCAGGCGTCCTTGTAAATCGGATCCAGATCGACATAGACATCGCGATAGACCATGTTCCCGCCGTGTACATCGAACGAGGCGAAGTTGAGGTAGTTTTCCTTGACCGCCGCCTTCCATTGCGCACCCCACTTGGGCGTGCCTTGTGCGGCGTTGGAATGCCCGAGATGGGCTTGGTGCCGGCCGGATTGCACCACACCGGCGCGCCGATCGCGAAGTTGAGCGGACCGTGATCGAAGTGGTTACCGTTGAAGTCGTCGACCGCCACGCCATTGCCGCCCGCGCCAATGAACATGTTCGTGTTCTTGCCGGGACCGAAGAACATTTGCACGGTGGACATGGTCTGGAACGCGATGTTGCGGCCTACCGCACCCTTGTTCTCGACAGGATCGTACGACGTGCCCACGCCCGACAGCAGGAACAGCCACGCGTTGTTATAGGCGAAGGTGCTGGCGATCACGATATTCGCTGGCTGATGAACGGTATTGCCGTGTTCATCGATATAGGTCACGCCTGTGGCGCGCTTCTTTGTGCTGTCCAGATCGATGCGCGTCACCATGCAGCGCGAGCGCAATTCGAAACGCGGCTCGCGTCGCAGCGCGGGCAGGACGTTGACGTTCGACGATGCCTTCAAATAATCCTTCAAATAATCCTTCAAAT
>JAQFVI010000406.1:4072-35419 GCA_029439495.1 Caballeronia sp. BR6202001590007 | reverse complement strand
GGCCGACCCTGACTTGGGCTCGGCTTATGGAAGGTTCGAGATGGTGGATGGGCAGCCGCACATTTACTTCAATCCGGACGAACCTCGCCTGAGGCAGCGCCTGACGATTGCCCACGAACTCGGGTACTACGCGATGAAGCATGGCAACCGCTTCGTCGACACGGTGCGGGAATTTCGCGTCGTCCAGCTGGACTTCGTCAAGAACGAAGCCAATATCTTCGCGCTCGAATTGCTGATGCCAGGGTACGCTGTCGACATCATGATTCAGAAACGCAAGATCATGACATTAGACGGTTTGTCCGACGCATTCCATGTGTATTCGGTCGCGATGAACGAAAAACTCAAACGCATGGGATGGATGAAATGACCGCGAAACTCGGCACCGAGACGAATCGGTCGGACGAGCGTGCAGCGAAAGCGACGACCTTCGACGAAAGCGAAAGACAAGAGTCGGCCGGTCTCACCGCCGAACACATCGCCGACCGCCAGCAATACCGCTCCCTCCGCCAGCTCGCGTTCTTCTGCGTCTTGTTCCTGGTCTTCACGCTGGCGACGTTGCTGGTCGCATGGATCGCGTCGTTCGGCGTGCGCCTCTTCTACGGCGGCTTCAAGATCGAGAATTCGAGCGCGGCACTCGTGCTGACGCCGATGCTCGTCACCGCCGCGCTTTGTATGCTGCCGCTTTTGGTGATGCTCCGTTTGGTGTTTCATCAGGAAAGCGACAAAATACGACGAGAAAAATGGCGCGAACGTGCTGCAACCGCTGATCAGGGAAGTGGCCGACGTCGCGAAGGAATACCTGGTTCGCACAAAGGCGTCCGCTTGATTCCGGCACACCGCTCATCTCACCGTAAAGCCGACGCCGCCCGAAAAGAGCAGCGTCATCACACGCCACGCGCTACTTCTTCAGCAAAGAATGCGGCCGTCGAAACACCATCCATCGCGGCACCTTGAAGCGCACGATGCTGATGTACAGCCACACATAAGTCGCCGCGAACACGACGACGAAACAGAACAGATGCAGCGTGTGCCGCCAGAACAGCGTCGCGGGAATCACCGCGATCAGGCACAGCAGCCACAGATACGGCGACGTCAGCGAATTGCGCTGCGTGAGTTCGTGCGCGGTCTTCGCGCCGACGGCCCAGCGCATCAGCCGCTTGTACACCAGCATATGCAGATGCACGCCGTCCGGAATGCCCGGCGACATGCCGCGAATGAACTTCTTCCGGTAGATCGAGAAACAGGTCTCGAAGATCGGATACATGAAGAGCAGCACCGGATACCACGCTGACACGTCGCGATTGCGCATCACGAGCATGATCGCGATTTCGCCGAGCATGAAGCCGACGAAGTACGCGCCGCCGTCGCCGAGAAAGATCAGGCCGGCCGGGAAGTTCCAGATGAAGAAGCCCATCACCGCGCCCATCATGATGAGCGAGCCGGACAGCACGATCGGATCGTGAACCTGGAACGCGACGTAAGCGAGCGACGCGAACATCATGAAGGTGACCATCGACGCTAAGCCGTTGAAGCCGTCGATGATGTTCACCGCGTTGGCGAGCGCGGCCACGGCGAGCACGGTGACGGCGCAGGAAATCGCCCCGTAGGCCAGCAGAAAGTCGAGCGGCGGCACGCTGATGCGCGTCACCGCGATATCGAGCGCGGCGAAGGCGAGACCGGCCGCCGCCATCGTGCAGACGAGCCGCACGAGCGGCGATACGCGCTTGGTCAGGTCTTCGACGAGACCGGACAGAAACGCCGGCATGCCGCACGCGATGATGCCNACCGGCCGTGCATGGAATTTCTGCACGCCGGCGAGATCGGTATCGCCGAGCACGCCTTCATGCAGATGCGCATAACGCACGATCAACAGGGTCACGAACAGCGAGACCAGAAAAGCAAGCGCGAAACTAAGCATGAAAAGGAACCGAAGGAAGGATGCGGCCCGCGCCGCCCGACGTCGTGCTTCGCGTGAAATGACGAGACAAGCGACAGCAAGCGACCGGCGGCTTTACGCGAAACCCTTCGGATTCTGCGATTGCCAGCGCCAGTGATCGGCGCACATGCGCTCGATGCCGTGGTTCGCGCGCCAGCCGATCAGTTTCTCCGCGGCGGCCGGATCGGCATAGCATGCGGCGATGTCGCCGGGGCGGCGCGGCACGAGTTCGTAGGGCACGGCCTTGCCCGATGCCTTTTCGAACGCCTTCACGACATCGAGCACGCTGTAGCCCTGGCCGGTGCCGAGATTGACGACGAAGCTGCGATCGAGCGACTTCAGCGCATTGATGGTCGCGATGTGTCCGCGCGCCAGATCGACGACGTGAATGTAATCGCGCACGCCGGTGCCGTCGTGCGTGTCGTAGTCGCTGCCGAACACGCGCAGGCGCTCCAGCTTGCCAATCGCGACCTGCGCGACATACGGCATCAGGTTGTTCGGCATGCCCGCCGGATCTTCGCCGATCAGCCCGCTCTTGTGCGCGCCGACCGGATTGAAGTAACGTAGCGTCGCGATGCGCCACGACGGATCGGACACTTCGAGATCGCGCAGCACCTGCTCGGCGATCAGCTTCGACTGACCATACGGATTGGTCGCCGACAGCGGGAATGACTCGTCGATCGGCACGCTCTTTGGCACGCCGTAGACGGTGGCCGACGAACTGAACACGAAGTTGCGCACGTTGCGCTCGCGCATCACGTCGAGCACCGCGAGCAGGCTGCCGATGTTGTTGCTGTAGTACTCGATCGGCTTCGCGACCGATTCGCCAACGGCCTTGAGCGCGGCGAAGTGGATCGCGCCCGCGATCGGATGCGCGTCGAAAATGCGCTTGAGCGCGGTCTTGTCGCACGCGTCGTCCTGATAGAACGTCACCTTCTTGCCGGTGATGCGCTCGACGCGCGCGAGCGACTCCGTGCGGCTGTTGACGAGATTGTCGATCACAGCCACGTCGTAACCCGCGTCGAGCAATTCGACGCAGGTATGCGAGCCGATGAAGCCCGCGCCGCCCGTGACCAGAATCGTGCCTTTGCCATTCATCATGTGTGCTCCAGAGAACCGAGAATCAGAGTGAAATGCCAGTGATGGCGTGTATTGTGCCTTGGTATCGCTCGAGGACGTTTTTTTCGTCGAATTCGCGCGCGACTTTCTCGCGGCCGCGCTGAGCCATCTCCTCGCGTGCTTCGATCGGCGCGCTCAGCATGCGTTCGCATTGCGCGGCGAGACTCGCCGCATTACGTGCCTCGCAGAGCAGTCCGTTGACGCCGTGCTCCACCACTTCGCGGCAGCCGGGCACGTCGGTCGCGACGATCGGACGGCCCATCGCGGATGCTTCCATCAGCGTGCGCGGCACGCCTTCGCGATACGATGGCAGCACGACGCAATCCGCCGCCGCGATCAGCGGACGCACGTCGTGCGCTGCGCCGAGATATTCGATGACATCTTCCCGTTCCCAGTTCTGTACGTCCGTTCGGCTGATCGCGCTCGGATTGTCGACGCCGACCGGCCCGAGCAGTTGAAAGCGCGCGTGCGGAAAGCGCGCCCGCAGGCTGCGCGCGGCTTCGACGTACTCGGCGACGCCCTTGTCCCACAGCAGCCGGCCGATCAGGATGAAAACGAAATCGTCACGGCGGGGCAGGGGCGTCAGCGGGAATTCGTCGAGGTCAACGCCTTCGCCGTGCAGCCGCCGCGCACGATCCGGATGCGCGAGCAGTTTCCCGTCCTCGAACGCCCGGTGATCGTCCTTGTTCAGAAACCACACCTCGCGCGGAAAGCGGAACGCCAGACGGTAGAGCAGCTTGGCGATCTGCGCGGCGCGGCNCGCCGCGAACGAGCCGTAGATGTTCGGCTTGATCGTGTAGTGAAAGACGATGTGGGGCCGCGTCGCGCGGTACTCGCGATAGAGCGCCAGCAACGTTTTAAGGTCCTCGCGCGGGTCGGTGCCCTTTGAGGCGACCGGCAGTTTGACGCAGCGGCAGCCCATCTCGGCGAGTGGCTCGAAGGTGAGGTCACGCGGCGCGACGATGGTCACTTGCGCGCCCGCGGCCGTCAGCATGCGCAACACGCCGCGCCGGTAGGTGTAGATGGCCCACGCCGTGTTGCAGACGAGCGCGATGCGAAGAGTCGGGCGAAGTGGCTGTGTCATCCGTAGCGCGGAATCAAAGGGAAGAAATCAAGCGTCGGCGCGTTTGAGCAGCTTCGCTTTTAACGCGCGCAGCGCGCGGTACGGCAAGCTCAGATGTGCGAAGCTCTTGACGATGCCGACCCAGTCGTGCACATTCGCGATCCGCAGATAACGCCATTGCAACCGCAGCGTCGACAGCCTCTGCGTGCGCCGCTTGGTCGCGCTGATGCCGGCTTCGTTCAGCTCATAGTAGAGGCCGAATTCGGGCAGATTCGCGCCGTCGTGGCGCGCGAGCAGACGCAGAATCAGATCGAGATCCTCGGCGGCGCGATAGTCCGCGCGATAATTGTCCGCCTCGCGCACCGCGTCGACGCGCAGCATCAGCGACGGATGCGCGAAGCACGAACGGCCAAGCACCGCGCGGCGAATCGCATCGGGTTCGGTCGGCGGCGTGAGGTCGAAGAGCGGCGTGCCGCTCTTCGAGACGACGTGCGTCCACATGCCGAGCACCGCGACCTTCGGATGCGCTTCGAGAAACGCGCGCTGTTTTGCGAGGCGTGCGGGCGTCGCGAGATCGCCGGAATCGATGCGCGCCGCATAGCGCACGCCGCGCGCAGCCAGTGCGTCGATGCCCGCGCGCAACGCGCGTTCGATGCCGCCGTTCTGCGGCATGCGCAATATCTCGATGTCCATGCCGTCGATCGCGGGCGCGACGATCGGCGGCGTGCTGCCGTCGTCGACGATCAGCACGCGCACCGTCGATGCTTCGCGAAACGACGCGAGCGTGCGGTTCACCTCGGACTGGCCGTTGAACGCGGGCAGCAGAACCATGACATCGGAGAGAGCGTTCATGCGCGCAGCCGGAAACGAATGTAGTAGAAGTTCACCGAGGCCGACACGACATAGCCGGCGGCGAGGCCGAGCAGCGCACCGTAGCCTTCGTAACGCGGAATCGCGATCAGGTCGACGATGCACGCGACCGCGAGCGCCAGCAGCCATTTCGCGAGCAGCACGTACTTCGCCTGGTATTTCAGCACGACCAGATTGCCGATCGCCTCGATGCCCGCCGGCACCGACAGCCACACGGCCCAGCGGAACACGTCCGCCGCGCCCGCATAGTTCGGTCCAAAGACACGCGCGATGATGAAGCCCGCGAGCGCATCGAGCACGGCGGCGCCCGCGATCATCAGCGCGGCGGTCAGCGCGAAGAGGCGCAGCAGATTGCGTCGGAGCCGCGCCGTGTCCTGCACGCGATAGACGAACGCGGGCGCGATGGTCTGCGAAAGCATCAGCGCGAGCGCGATCCAGTTCTCGTTGAGTTGCTGCGCGGCCGAATAGAGGCCGAGTTCCGCGAACGATACGCGATGCGCGAGCATCAGCCGGTCGAGCTTGAGGAACAGATACATGCCGATCAGGCCGATCCAGAACACCGTGCCCGCGCTCGCGAAGTGCGCGAACAACGCGCGATCGAAACGCCAGCCGAGCGCACCGCCGTGACGCCGCATGTAGTACAGCAACAGCGCCGCGCCGATGCACGCGGATTCGAGCGCCCATAGCCAGCCGAAGCTCGATGCGCCCGCCGTCATGCGCACGAGCGCATAGACGAGCGCCGCCTTCGCGATGGCCGCCGTCATGCTCGCGAGCAGCTGCGGCTTGCTGTAGGTCATGCTTTGCAGCCATGCGTTGATCACACCGATGAACGGCTCGCGAAAGAGCAGCGTCACCGCGAGACCGGCGAGCATCGTGCCGACCGTCGGATCGATGAAGCCGAGCGCGATCCATGTCCACGTCAGCGCGAGCGCGATCGCCGAGACTCCGAGCCGCAGCACGAAGGCGCTGTTGAGCACCGCGCCGGTCTGCGCGGGCGGCCGGTGCACGATGGTCGGCACGAGGATTTCCGCGCCGCAGACCCAGGTGATTGGCGCGATCACGAGCAGCAGCGTATTGGCGTATTGCCATTTGCCGAACACGTCCGGCCCGAGATAGCGCGCGAGCAAGCCCGCGACGACGATGGCGACGGCGATCTGCGTGAGCCGCTCGAGGCCGAGCCAGACGAGGTTGGCGAGCGCGCGCGCGACGTCCGGATTGCCCGAACGCATCAGGCCTTTCATGCGAGGCGCTCGCCGTGCGATGCGGGCACGCGGTGTGCTATCGACGCGTGGTTTCCGATCGCCGCACCGGCCGCGCCGCAATCTTCAGTCGAGTTTTGTACGATGGCGCGCGAACGCGTTCCGATAGACGGCGCGCGCGCCGGGAAGCGGTTGGGCATTGGATTAGAATGAAGCGCAGAGTCGTACCCGTGTTTCGGCCTCGAATGACAGGCCCGGCATCGGAAACGCTGAAAGACAGCGATTATAAGTGCGAACCGGAGCCCGTCTTCTCGCGGGCGTTCGCGAGACTTTAATCAATCAGACGGCAGAATGGACGCAGCCGGTTCGTATCGAACGGCGCGCATCACGACCTGCATGCCCTCATGGCTGCATCGCCGAGAAACCATCAATTAATCAGAGAAGAGATAGCCATCTCATGAGCCAAGTATCGCAATCCATTTTCAAGGCCTACGACATTCGCGGCATCGTCGGCAAGACGGTCGACGGCGACGTCGCCAGGCGCATCGGTCAGGCCTTCGGCAGCGAGATCAGGAAACAGAGCGGCGACTCGGTCGTGGTCGCGCGCGATGGCCGCCTGTCCGGTCCTGAACTCATCGGCGCACTGTCGGACGGCCTGCGCGCGGCGGGCGTCGACGTGATCGACGTCGGCATGGTGCCGACGCCGGTCGGCTACTTCGCGGCGAGCGTGCCGCTGCCACTGCCCTCGGGCGAGCGTCGCGTGGATTCGTGCATCGTCGTGACCGGCAGCCACAATCCGCCCGACTACAACGGCTTCAAGATGGTGCTGCGCGGCGCGGCCATCTATGGCGAGCAAATCCAGGGCCTGTATCAGCGAATCGTCAACGACGACTTCTCGACAGGCGAAGGCAGCTATACCGAATTCGACGTGTCGCAGATGTATCTCGACCGCATCGTGTCGGACGTGAAGCCGGTGCGCGGCATGAAGATCGTCGTCGATGCGGGCAACGGCATCGCGGGCGGTCTCGCGCCGCGTCTGTTCAAGGCGCTCGGCTGCGAACTCGTCGAACTGTTCACGGACATCGACGGCAACTTCCCGAACCATCACCCCGATCCCGCGCATCCGGAAAACCTGCAGGACGTCATCAAGGCGCTGAAGGAAACCGACGCGGAAATCGGTTTCGCGTTCGACGGCGACGGCGACCGTCTCGGCGTCGTCACGAAGTACGGGCAAGTCATCTTCCCCGATCGTCAACTGATGTTGTTCGCACAGGAAGTCCTGTCGCGCAACAAGGGCGGCCAGATCATCTATGACGTGAAGTGCACGCGCAATCTCGCGAAGTGGGTCCGCGAACAGGGCGGCGAACCGGTAATGTGGAAGACCGGCCACTCACTCGTGAAGGCGAAGCTGCGCGAAACGGGCGCACCGCTCGCGGGCGAAATGAGCGGCCATGTGTTCTTCAAGGACCGCTGGTACGGTTTCGACGACGGCCTTTACACCGGCGCGCGTCTGCTCGAAATCCTGTCGCGCGTCGACGATCCGAGCAAGCTGCTCAACGACCTGCCGAATTCGCTGTCGACGCCGGAACTGCAACTGAAGCTTGAAGAAGGTGAGAACTTCGAGCTGATCGAAAAGATGCAGAAGAACGCGAAGTTCACGGGCGCCGACGACGTGCTGACCATCGACGGCCTGCGCGTCGAGTATCCGGACGGCTTCGGTCTCGCGCGCTCGTCGAACACGACGCCGGTCGTCGTGATGCGTTTCGAAGCCGACAGCGACGCCGCGCTCAAGCGCATCCAGGAAGATTTCCGCCGCGTGATCCTCGCGGAGAAGCCGGACGCGAAGCTGCCGTTCTAAGCGCAACGCTCGAAACTCGAAACAACGGCGCGGTCGTTCGGACCGCGCCGTTTTTCATTCGGGCGACACAAACTTGCGCCGACGCGCGGGCTTTGCGCGCTAAAATCCCCGATCCATCTCAGTTCGCCACTTTCAATCGCGCGTGCTCGCGTCCGCCATTCCCAGCGTGCAAAAAATCCTGATCGTCCGCGTGTCGTCGTTCGGCGACGTCGTCCATAACATGCCGGCCATCGCCGACATCCGCCGCCGTTTTCCCGACGCCCAGATCGACTGGCTCGTCGAAGAAAGCTTCGCGAGTCTCGTCGAACTGGTCGATGGCGTGCATCGCGCGATCCCGTTTTCGCTGCGCCGCTGGAAAAAACGCTGGGCGTCGCCCGAGAACTGGCGCGAGATCGGCGCATTCAAGCGCCAACTCGCCGCGCAGAAATACGATCTCGTCATCGATTGCCAGGGTCTCATCAAGACCGCATGGGTCGCGAGCTGGGCGCGCGGGCCGCTCGTCGGCCTCGGCAATCGCACCGACGGCGCGGGCTACGAATGGCTGGTGCGCTTCTTCTACGACCGCCGCGTGCCGATCGAGCCGCGCACGCACGTCGTCGAGCGCACGCGGCAGCTCGTCGCCGCCGCGCTCGGGCTGCCGAAGCCGCATGTGAGCGACGACATCGACTTCGGCATCGACACGCGCCGCGCGGCGCTCGCGGTGTCCGAACTCGGGCTGAATCTTCCCGTTCCTTACGTCGTGTTCGTGCACGCGACTTCGCGCGCGGACAAGCAATGGCCCGAGGCCGCGTGGATCGAACTCGGCCAGGCGCTCGTGACGCGTGGTGCGTCGATCGTGCTGCCGTGGGGCAGCGAGACCGAACGCGCGACCAGCGAAAAGCTCGCGAAGGAATTCGGTGCCGCTGCCGTCGTGCCGCCGAAGCTCTCGCTGCCCGCCGTGGTTGGCCTGATCGACGGCGCGGCGGCAACCGTCGGCGTCGATACGGGTCTGGTGCATATTGCCGCGGCGCTGAAGCGCCCGACCGTCGAGTTGTACAATTTCTCGACCGCATGGCGCACCGGCGGCTACTGGTCGCCGAACGTGATCAATCTCGGCGATGCGAGCCGGCATCCGACGCTGGGCGAAGTTAAGAAAGCGCTCGCAGGCTTCGGCCTGCTGTAATCCCTTCCGGCGCGCTCGAGGCGCCGCGATCGTCGCCGTGTGCGTGCAACTCAAGTTCGAAGGCACCATGACGCAATCTCAAATCATCGAAGTCGTGTCGGGCGACTGGCAGGGACAACATCTGTCGATTCCGCGCGAACCCCTGCTCGCCGGCGTCGAAGACGGCAAAGTGCTGTACTTTCCGAATCTGCGTTTCGCGATCGAAGGCGGCGAGCAGGCGCTGCTCGATCCGGCCATCGCCGATCCCAAGCGCAAGAACATCAGCCTCGCGCCCAACGGCGGCGCGCTCAACGGCGTGCTCGGCGACGAGGTGTTGCAGTCGGCGGTGCGCGCGTTCATCAAGCGCTATCAGGACAACGCCCGCTCGCTCGTCGATGCGCTCTTCCCCGAATACGACGGCAAGCTGCGCGTCGCGCCGACGAGCCTGCGGCTGCATCAGGTCGAAACGCGCGAAACCTCGTGGCGCAAGGACGACAGCCGCCTGCACGTCGATGCCTTTCCGTCGCGTCCGAATTACGGCGACCGCATTCTGCGCGTGTTCACCAACATCAATCCGAAGGATGCGCCGCGCGTGTGGCGCGTCGGCGAGCCCTTCGAGGATATGGCGAGGCGCTTCCTGCCGGTCATCAAACCGCAGGCACCCGGTTCGGCCTGGCTGATGAATCTGCTGCATATCACCAAGTCGAAGTGCTCCGAATACGACCATCTGATGCTGCATCTGCACGACGCGATGAAGGCCGACCTCGATTATCAGAAGTCGTCGCCGCAGGAGACCATGCCGTTTCCGCCCGGCTCGGTGTGGATCTGCTTCTCCGATCAAACCTCGCACGCGGTGATGTCCGGCCAGTTCATGATGGAACAGACCTTCTTCCTGCCCGTGAAATCGATGGCGCGCCCCGAACGCGCGCCGCTCGGCATTCTCGAACGGCTCAAAGGCAAGGCGCTCGTTTGACTCGCGCCACGCCACCTTCTCCGTCTTCCGCGTCCGCGTCGCCAGTGTCGCCGCCCGCCAGCGCCGGGCTGCTGCGGCTCGTCTATCGCGCCGCGTGGTGGCTCGTCGCGCCGCTCGCGGTGCTGCGGCTTCTGATCCGCTCGCGCAAGGAGCGCGGCTATCGCGAGCATATCGGCGAGCGCTTCGGGCGCGGCATCGCGCGCAGTCCCGGCGACCTCGCACCGCTGATCTGGGTGCATGCGGTGTCGGTCGGCGAAACGCGCGCCGCGCAACCGCTGATCGAAGCGCTAATGAAAGCACATCCGGATGCCACGCTGCTCGTCACGCACATGACGCCGAGCGGCCGTGCGACCGGTGTCGAACTCTTCGGCGAACGCGTGCGGTGCAGCTATCTTCCCTACGATTCCCCGCGTTTCGTGCGGCGTTTTCTGCGCGCGTGGCGGCCGTCGCTCGGCATCGTGATGGAAACCGAAGTCTGGCCGACGCTGATCGATGAATGCAAGCGTGCCGGCGTGCCGCTCGTGCTGACCAATGCGCGCATGTCGGAGCGCTCGTACCGGCGCGCCGCGAAGTTCGGACGCGCGGTGCGCGAAGCCTTCGGCGGCTTCACGCGCGTGCTCGCGCAGACGCCGCCCGACGCCGAACGCCTGTCCGCGCTCGGCGCGCGCAATGTCGCGGTGCTCGGCAATCTGAAGTTCGACATGAGCGCGCCGCCCGAACTCGTCGCGCGCGGGCAGGCGTGGCGCGCGGCCATTGGCACGCGTCCGGTCTGGGTCGCGGCGAGCACGCGCGAGGGCGAGGAAACGCTCGTGCTGCGCGCGCTCGCGGCGCTGAACGTGCCGAATGCGCTGCTGATTCTGGTGTCGCGTCATCCGCAGCGTTTCGACGAAGTCTCCGCGCTGATCGCGGCGGCGGGCATGACGGGCGCGCGCCGTTCGGTGTGGGCGCCGAAGGCCGCCGCGGCGGGATTGGGCGTCGACGTTCCGGATGCGCTGCCGTCGAACGTGCAGGTGCTGCTCGGCGATTCGATGGGCGAACTCGGCGCGTACTACGCGGCGGCCGACCTGGCGTTCATCGGCGGCAGCCTGTTGCCGCTCGGCGGACAGAACCTGATCGAAGCGTGCGCGGCGGGCGTGCCGGTCCTAATCGGGCCGCACACCTTCAACTTCACTCAGGCGACGAAGGACGCGATCAACGCGGGCGCGGCTTTGCGCGTCGACGATCCGCAAGGGCTTGCACGCGGCCTGCGCGAACTTTTCGAAGACAAGCCGCGGCGCCTTGTGATGGGCGCGGCGGCATCGGCGTTCGCGGCGGCGCATCGCGGTGCGACCGCGCGCACGGTGAGCGTGCTGTCGGCGCTGCTCGAAGGCGAACGCGAAGCCGGGCAGGAAGCCGAAGCCGAAGCGATCCGGTAACACGCCCGCCGCGCCGCTCAGCGCGACAACAGCGCCTCGGCGCAGCGCGCGAAGCGCGCATTGCTCGCGTCGATGCCGTATTCCTCCGCGCGCGCCAGTGCGCACGTCTTCATGCGGCGTTGCAGTGCGGCATCGCCGAGCACGCGGGGCATCGCATCGGCGAGTTCGTCGACCGCGCCGACCTGAAACAGCACGCCGAAGCGGCCGTCGCCGAGTATCTCGCGCGGGCCCGTCGGGCAATCGGCGGCGATCACCGGCTTGCCGAGCGCGAGCGCCTCGAGCAGCGCCATCGGCATGCCTTCGTAGCGCGAACTCAGGACCGACCTGCAGACGCGCGTCCGCGACGAGCCCGTGCGGGTTGTCGCGATAGCCCGCGAAACGCACGCGCGACGCGATGCCGAGTTCGTCTGCGAGTGCTTCCAGTTCGCCGCGAAACGCGCCGTCGCCGACCAGCACGAGATGCTCCACGATATCCGCGCGCTGCACGAGCCGCGCATAGGCACGCAACAGCGTGCGGTGATTCTTCTGAATCTCGTCGAGCCGCGCGACCGACACGATGTACGGTTCGTCGCAAGGGCGCGCCTCGCGCGTGTCGACATCATCGCGGATGCGCGCGATGTCGATTGCATTCGGCAGTTCGAACACGCGCTTGAGCGTGTCGCCGAACATCGCGTGCGCCTCGTCGGCCATATGCCGGTTGAGCGCGGCGATGCCGTCGTAGCGCGCGAACTGCGTCGCGAGCCGCGCGTCGAAGCTGAAGTGATTGACGGCCGAGCCACGCGGTATCGAAGCGTCCGGCGAGCCGCCGCAGCGACAGATCGAAATCGACTATCAGCGCATGGCGGCGCGTGAGCTGCGCGAGGCGCCGCTTCACGTACGGCCGCACGGCAAGCGTGTTGAACACGTCGCGGCCGATGCGCCCGAGTTTGCTCAGACGATGCGCATAGCGCCGCGCCTGAAAGAAGTTGAGCCAGCTTTTGTCGGCGAGGATTTCGATCTTCACGTCGTCCGGCACGAGCGCGCGGAACTGCGTTTCGAATGCGGGCGACGGATGCATCACCGACAACGTGACCGTGAAGCGCGCGCGATCGAACACGCGCAGCCATTGAATCAGCGAGGTCTCGATGCCGCCGTTGTTGAAATCGACGATATGGAACAGCAGCGGCACGCGGCCATCGGCACCGCATGCTTGCGCCTTCTTGGAGGCGTTGGGTACGAAAGGCAAGGGTTTCGTGGACAGGGCGTGGAACACAGTCGACGCGAGCGTGTAGTGGGGATGCGCTCGTCATTCAATATGAAGACCTCATGCTAACTCACACTCGCGCGACGGCGCATAAAAGCGCGTCGATGCAGCCGCGCGGATGCGATTGCGAGTCGCGCTTGCCGAGCGTCGTTTCGATCGCCTATACATGGAATGCGCCGCACCGCCGCGCGCTGCACGATCGATCGGAGAAATGCGATGGTCCGTCTCGCGATGATTCTTCTCGGCGTCGACTATCTGCGCATGCGCTGGCGCGAGGTGATGGCGATCGGCTTCGCCAGCATCGCGCTGGGCGCCATTGTGTTCGCGGATGCGCTCGACGGCGTGCTGTTCTTGCCGATCCGTCCGTTCGCCTTCCTGATGCTGCTCGAAGGCATCGCGACGCTTTCGGTCGCCTGGACCGGCATGGGCGGGCAGCGCATGCTGCGCTTGAAGGGCGCGACCTTCTGCCTGTCGGCGCTGCTGGTGCTGATCGGCGGCGAGCACGGCAACTTCGCGCTGTCGATGATCTTCGGCACGCTGTTTCTCGTCGACGACGCGTTGCAGATCGTCGCGGCGAAGGTTGTGCGTTACCGGCGTTGGAAGATCGCGGTCGCGGGCGGCGTGCTGGAGATGCTGATCGCGATCTTCTTCTATCAGCCGTATCTGGACCATTACGCGGGAACGGTGGCGTATTGCGTCGCCTTCGGCCTCTTCTTCGGCGAATGGAACATGGCGCTGCTTGCGTTGCGCGTGCGGCGCATGGCGTCGAATCCGGCGGCCGATACATCGTCCGCGCCCGAGCGTTTCGCCGATGCCGTGTGGGACAGCCCGCCCGAGCCGCATGAGACCGCGCTGACCTGCATGTGTGTGGACGCTAGCGGGATCGGCGAAGGCGGAGCCTCGGCGGCAGCCGATCGTCGATCACTATATCGCGGCGGTGGACCGGCATGGCGCGATATCGACGGGACACGCGGCGCTGGAGACGCCCGAGGGCATCTACATCAGCCTGTATCCGGCGGTGGAGATCGAGCGCTCGCCTGAGGAATTCGCGCGGATCCTGCGCGCGACGCGCGACAACGACGTGCCGGGCTTCTTTCAGGCCGACTACGAAACGGAAGCGAAGGTGTGGTGCGAATCGACGCAGAAGGTGCGCATCCGCAATTACGATCCCGAGCGCCTCGCGCGCTTCTGGGAAGCGTACCGGCGCGACGCGACCTACAACCTCACGCACCGCAACTGTTCGAGTTCGGTGGCGCGCTCGCTCGAGGCGGCGATCGAGGGCGCATCGGCGCGTGCGTGGGGCAGGGGCGGCGGATGGAAGCCGTTCTGGCGCATCGCGACGACGCCGGAACTCTGGGTCGCCGCGCAGATCAGGAAGCGCGCCGCGACGATGGCCTGGACGCCCGGCCTGACGCTCGACTATGCGCGCGCGCTCAGCATGCTGGCGGATCCGCGCGTTCGCGCGCCCATGCGTGCGGGAGATTCCCATGTTGCTTCATCAGCTAGTCGATCGATTCGGCCCGGCGATCGTTTTCGTCAACACGATGGGCGCCGCGCTCGGGCTGCCCGTGTCCACGATGCCGACGCTGATCGTCGTTGGCGCCTCCATCGCCTTGATGGCGGTGAACGGCGGCGCGTTCTGGTCGCCGCTCGCCGGCGTGTTGTGCGTCGCGGTCGCGAGCGGCGTGCTCGGCGATCTCGTCTGGTTTTAGGGCGGACGCGAATACGGCGACAAGACGCTCAAGACCATCTGCAAGCTCTCGCTGTCGCGCGACACCTACGTGAAGAAAACCGAACGCTTCTTCGGCCGCTGGGGCGTGCGCGTGCTGCTAGTCGCGAAGTTCATCCCCGGGCTGTCGCTCGTGTCGGTGCCGCTCGCGGGCGCGATGGGCGTGAAGATGCGCAGCTTCATCACGCACGACGCGCTCGGCATCGCGTTGTGAAGCGCGGTCGGGTTCGCGGTCGGCGTCGTGTTCGCGGCGCAGCTCGAAATGGTCTTCGCGCTGATCGCTTAGTTGGGCCGGCAGGCGATGATCGTCGTCGCCGCGCTGCTCACGATCTACGTGAGCTATCGCTGGTGGCGCCGCCGTGCGCTGATGGCGACGCTGGAAAAGGCGCGCATCAGCGTCGATCAGCTCTACGCGCTGATGAACGACGAGCCCTTGCCGGTCATCTTCGATATCCGTTCGCCCGAAAAGCGCATGCTCGACCCGTTCGCGATTCCCGGCTCAATGTTCGCCGACGAGCGCGATTTCGCGAAGATCATCGCGAGCTACGACAAGAGCCGCAAGGAGGTCATCTATTGCTCGTGTCCGAACGAAGTGTCGGCCGCCTGGATGGCGAAGACGCTGCGCACGGCCGGTTTCAAGGACGTGCTGCCGCTCACCGGCGGACTTGACGCGTGGCGGCTCGCCGGATTCTGCGTCGCGCAACTGACGGAATTCGGCGAGCTGGTCGCTACTTCGCCGGAGGAAGCGAAGCAGATTGCCTCCGCCTGCGCCATGCCTATGAAGCCCGCGGGCGGGATCGACGCTGATACACGAAGCTGGCCTTCCCCATGGAGATCGCGCATGAGCACACGCCCGAACGATCGCGGAAACGAGTTCGACGGGATGCCCGATGTGGTCGCGTAGAGCGCGCGCCGTCCGACGATCCGAACGTCGTGCCGACGACCTCGACGCCCACGCCCGCCGCATCGGAGGGAGCGCGCCGTTTTCGCCTTTGCAGACGCGCGAACACCAGATGTTCCCCATCCTCACCGAAGGCGAGATCGAGCGCATGAGCCGCTTCGGCGCGCCCGCGCGCTATCGCGCTGGCGACTGGATGTTCCGCACCGGCGAAACCGGGCGCGGCATGGTGATCGTGCTCAAGGGCACCGTGCGCGTGATTTGTCGCGACGCGCTCGGCAACGGGCATGTGGTGCGCGAGCACGGCCCGGGCAATTTTCTCGCGGAAGTCGCGCAGTTGTCGGGCAAGCCGTGTCTCGTCGACGGCATGGTGGTCGACGACTTGGAAGGCATCGTGGTACCGCCGGATCGTCTGCACGCGTTGCTGGTCGCCGAAGCGGAACTGGGCGAGTGCATCATGCGCGCGCTGATCCTGCAGCGCGTCGGACTGATCGAAAAAGGCAGCGACCCGGTGCTGCTCGGCCAGTCGGACGATGGCCGTTTCGTGTCGCTGCAGGGCTTTGCGCCGCAACGATTATCCGCATACGGTGATCGACGCCTGCGCTGACCCCGACGCGATCGCGCTGCTCGAACGCATTTCCGCATCGATCGAGGACTTCCCGCTCGTCATCTGTCCCGACGGCACCGTGCTGCGCGCGCTCGACGAGAATCAGGTCGCGACGCAGCTCGGCTGGCTGCCCGAGTTCGATCCGGCTCATGTCTACGATGTCGCCGTCGTCGGCGCGGGTTCAAGTCCTTGCGCTGCGACCGCACGCCGATACAGATCGAACTCGAAAACGACACGCTCGTGTCGACGCAGACGGTCGTGATCGCATCGGGCGCGGCGTATAGGCGTCCCGCGATCGCCGGGCTGGAGAAATACGATGGCCACGGCACGTATTACTGAGCATCGCCGGTCGAGGCGAAGCTCTGCAAGAACGCGGAAGTCATGCTGGTCGGCGGCGGCAATTCGGCGGGGCAGGCGGTCGTCTATCTCGCCTCGCACGCGAAGCACGTTCATGTGCTGGTGCGCGGCGCGGGCCTGGCGGCGAACATGTCGCATTATCTGGTCGAGCGCATCGCGTCGCTGCCGAACGTGACGGTGCGCACGCATACCCAGATCGAATCGCTCGACGGCGACGAACGCGCATTCAACGCGATTCGCTGTACCTGTCCGGACGGCTCGGTCGTGCTCGACGCGCGGCATCTGTTCCTGTTCACGGGCGCGGATCCGAACACGGACTGGCTGCGCAACTGCAACGTGAACGTCGATGCGAAGGGCTTCGTGCTGACCGAACCCGAGGCGCACGAAGGCCGCACCGAAGGCGTGATGTCGCTGGAAACGAGCGTGTCGGGCGTGTTCGCGATCGGCGGCGTGCGTTCGAGTTCGACCAAGCGCGTCGCGACGGCCATCGGCGAAGGCGCGGCCGTCGTCGCGCAAATTCACGGGCTGCTGGCCAAACGCGAGGCTATGCCGGCACCGGTGCGCTGAGCGTCGCCGTCGCCGCGTGCGGAAAGCGCAGCGTGAAGGCGATCCAGCTGTCGTCGGTGCATGCGGCTGATGCCGTGCCGCCGTGCATCGTCATGATCGCCTGCACGATCGACAGACCGAGCCCGCTCGATTCGGCCAGTTCGCTGCGCGCGGCATCGCCGCGATAGAAGCGGTCGAAGAGGCGCGCGAGTTCATCGTCGCCGATGCGCGGCCCGCGATTGCTCACGACGATGCACGCGCCCTTGTCGTCCGCGTGTCCTTCGAGTTTCACGACCGTGCCCGCCGTCGCGTAGCGCACCGCATTGACGACGATGTTGACGATCGTGCGGCGGCACATGATCGCGTTGGCGGTCATCTCGCCGCTCGAGTGGATCTCGAACGCGATGTCGCGCTTTTCCGCGATGCCTTCGAAATACGCGCCGATGGTGTCGAGTTCCTCGCGAATCTCGATGCGCTGTGGTCCGTGCGTGATCTGCCTGCGCGAGAAAGAGGATATTCTGTGCGATCCGCGCGATGCGTTCCAGTTCTTCGAGATTCGATTCGAGCACGCTGCGGTATTCGCCGACGCTGCGCTCGTGCGCGAGCGTCACCTGCGTCTCGCCGATCAGCACGCCGGGGCGTACGCAGTTCGTGCGCGAGATCAGCGGAGAACTGCAGCAGGCGCTCGTAGCCGTGTTCGAGGCGATCGAGCATCGCATTGAACGATGCCGTGAGCCCCTGCAGTTCGGCGGGCGCGCGCGCCACGTCCAGACGCGCGGACAGGTTGTTCGGCGAGATATGCGCGGCCCCTTGTCGGCCATCGCGCGCAGCGGCAGCAGTCCGCGGCTCGTCACCCAGTACGCGAGTGCGAGACTCACGACGACTACGCCGATCACGTTGACCCACACGCGCCACAGATACGTGGACAGCACGCGCGTCTCCTGTGTCATGACGTGCGCGGCGATGATTTCCACGACTTCGCCGCTTTCGCCGATGCGTGCCTGCGCGCCGACCCAGCGCATGCGCACGCCGTTCCGGCGCATGCCTTCGTACAGCGCATCGAGCCCGACCGGACGCGTGACGGGCACGATATCGAGCGGCGGCAACGGCATGTGTTCCGGATTCACGTCGATGAACGGCGCGGCGCCCGTGCGGCGAAAGATGATGACGTCCTGACTGTCGCCGAGCATCGTCTCGAAGAGCCTGGGCCGCGTTTCGATCTCTTTGATCGTGTAGAGGTCGTGCAGCAGCGAACGAAAATGCTCGACACGTCCGATCAACTGATAGTCCGCGCGCGTCGACAAGGCGCGGTTGGTCGCCTGATAGAGCGACGCGCTGACCATGCCGACCACGATGCACACGACCACCGCGAACGACAGCGCAATGCGGATCGCGAGCGAGCGCGGATGCCGTTTCACTGATGCTCTCCAAACAAATAGTCGATGCTGCGGACCGTGTGGATCAACTTCGGCTCGAACGCGTTGTCGATCTTCGCGCGCAGGCACTTGACGGCGACATCGACCACGTTGGTGTCGCTGTCGAAGTTCATGTCCCACACTTCCGATGCGATCAGCGTGCGCGACAGCGCTTCGCCCTGCCGCTTGCAGAAGAGCAGCAGCGCGAATTCCTCTTATTGGTGAGCGCGATGTCCGTGACCTTGCGGCGCAGGACATCGACGTGCAGATCGGCGATCTGGAAAGTGTCAGACTCGCGCATCACGCCGCGCCTGAGCAGCGTGCGGATGCGCAGCACGAGTTCGGTGAACGAGAACGGCTTGACGAGATAGTCGTCCGCGCCGAGTTCGAGTTCGAGTTCGTGGAGCGGTCGGTCACATGATCGCGCGCCTTGAAAAGATGACAGGCAGGTCACGTTTGGCGCGCAGCGCGGCCATCACCCTGCCATCCGTCGATGCCAGGCAGCATCACGTCGAGCATGATCAGTTCGTAGGCGTTCGCGAGCGCCTGATGCAGGCCGTCCGTGCCGTTGCGTACGAGATCGACCTGATAGCCGGACTCCGTCAGCTTTTTTTCAGGTAGTCGCCGGTCTTGCGGTCGTCTTCGATAACGAGGATGGTCATGCGCGCGCTGCGTCGGAGTGATTGGCGACATTCTATCCAGAGGTCGCGCGGGCCCCACCGAAAATGACAAAAAAGTCATCGAGAGGTCACCGATCGTTCAGCGCGCACTGGCTACCATGCGCAGCGAAAGCCCAACAAAGCAACGAGGCCCGACGTGCAAGTACAATCGCTATGGCTGCGCATCACGCACTGGATCAACGCTCTCGCCATCCTCATCATGGTGACGAGCGGATGACAGATCTATAACGCTTCGCCGATCTTAGGGCCAGGTGACATTTCCNTGTGGCTGCTGGTCACGAACTTCATCGTCTATCTCACGATGAACGTGCTGACCGGATGTCTCAAACGGCGCATGTTCCCGCTCAGCATCAAAAGCGTCCTGACCGATGCACTCGCCGCGCTGCGTGGCAAGCTCGGCCACGACGATCTCACGCACTACAACGCGGTGCAGAAGTTCGCCTATCTCGCGGTGATCGTCGATCTCGTCGTCGTGATTCTGTCGGGGCTCGTCGTGTGGAAGTCGGTGCAGTTTCCGCTGCTGCGCACGCTGATGGGCGGCTACGACAACGCGCGCATCGTGCATTTCTTCGGCATGGCGTTTCTGGTCGCGTTTTTCATTGTGCATGTCGCGATGGTCGCGCTCGTGCCGCGCTCGCTCGTATTGATGATCCGGGGGCCGTTAAGACATGTCGCTCAAATTATTCAAGGCCAGGCCGGACGCCGAACTCATCGTCAGGAACTCGGAGAAGGAACTGAAGGCGCCCGCGCGCCGGCTGTTCGGCAAGCGCATGCTGTCGCTCGGCGGACTCGCGATGTTGTCGGGCTGCAACATCACCGACGACAAGTCCGTCAACGCGATGCTGCGCAAGATATCGTCGTTCAACGACGACATGCAGGCGCTGCTGTTCGATCCGGATCAACTCGCGCCGACTTATCCGGAATCGATGATCACGCGACCGTTCCCGTTCAACGCGTTCTACGACATCGACGAAGTGCCGGAAGTCGATGCCTCCGCGTACAAGCTCGAAGTGGGTGGCCTCGTCAAAGGCAAGCGCGTGTGGACGCTCGACGAACTGCACGCGATGCCGCAGGAAAGCCAGGTCACGCGGCATATCTGCATCGAAGGATGGAGCGCGATCGGCAAGTGGGGCGGCGTGCGCTTTGCGCGCTTTCTCGCGCAAGCGGGCACGGATACGAGCGCGAAGTATGTCGCGTTCCATTGCGCCGACAACTATTCGACGAGCATCGACATGCCGACCGCGCTGCATGCGCAGACGCTGCTCACGCTCACTTACGACGGCCAGATTCTGCCGCCCAAAACGGCTTCCCGATGAAGCTGCACATGCCGACCAAGCTCGGCTACAAGAACCGGAAGCATATCGTCGCGATCACCGTGACGAACGACTATCCCAGCGGCTACTGGGAGAACCAAGGCTACAACTAGTTCGGCGGTTCCTGATACCTTCCCTGATGCGTTTTTTCGAAGCGTTACCCGTTGCATCACTCAAGGAGATTACATGTCGATTCGCATGAAATTCGGCGTCGTCGCGCTTGCGCTCGCCTTCGTCACGAGCGCCGCGGTCGCGGCCGATGCGGCCAAGCCCACGCGCATTCGCGGCGTATCGTGTCGCTCTCGGGCGATACGCTGACCGTGCATCGCAAGAGCGGCGACACGGTGAAGATCGCCGTGAAAAGCGACACGCCAGTAAGCGCGCTGAAGAACATCAAGCTGCAGGACATCAAGCCGGGCTCGTTCGTCGGCACCGTCGCGATGACCGGCACCGACGGCAAGCTCACGGCGACCGAAGTGCTCGTATTCCCCGAAGCCGCGCGCGGCACCGGCGAAGGCCACTATGCGTGGGACCTGGGCCCGAAGAGTTCGATGACCAACGCGAACGTCGATCAGGTCGTGGAAGGCACGAACGGACGCGATCTGAAGCTCTCGTACAAGGGCGGATCGAACTCGGTGACCGTGCCCGAGAACGTGCCGGTCGTGACCTTCGCGCCGGCGACGCACGACGATCTGAAGCCAGGCAAGCAGGTGTTCGTCGTCGCGAGTCCGGCGGGACAGGAGTATGCGGCGCAACGCATCGTCGTCGAGAAGGATGGCGTGAAGCCGCCGATGTAATCGAGCGTGCTCCGGCACCCGCTGCCGCGCCCGCCGCTTTATCGCGGCGGGCGTCTTCGTCTGTAGCGAGCCAAACGCATGAAGAGTTTTTGTCCACGCGATGCGAGACGCCATGCAAGCTGTCCGCTGAATCGATAAGTTTTCCTTGCAGACCGGCGCATCGGCCAGCAGACTATATGAGTCGGCCACCACCGTTTCACGATCCGCTTCAATCGCCGACTTTCGTGCTCGATGATGAAGGGGAGCGCCATGGATCGTCAGACATCCGTATTGATCGTCGGCGACGGCCCCACCGGTTTGACGCTCGCCTTGACGCTGCGGCGTCATGGCATCGCGGCACGCGTCATCGACAAGCTCGATGCCCCCGCCAATCTCTCCAAAGCCCTCGTCGTCTGGCCCGCGAGTCTCGAAGTGCTGAGTGGACTCGGCGTCGGCGCGGAGTTCGCGCATGCGGGCGTGCCCTTGCAGGCGGTCGTCTTCGGCGACGGCGCCGAGCGTCTTGCCCGCATCGTTGCCCGCATCGAGATGGAACACGGCATCGACAGCGCGCATCCGCAACCCATCCTGCTGCCGTAGTCCGAAACGGAATCCATTCTCGCGAACCGCTTCATGCAGATGGGCGGCGTCATCGAGTGCGGCGTCGAACTGACCTCGCTCGCGGAAGACGTCGATGCCGTCGCGCTCACGCTGCGTCATGCGGACGGCCGAATCGAACACACGTCCGCGACCTGGGTCGTCGGCGCGGACGGCGCGAAAAGCGTGGTGTGCCATGCGCTCGGCATCGCCTTCGAGGACGACACCGAACCCGATGCATATCTGCTCGGCGACGTGCGCATCGAAGGCGCTTCGCTCGATGCGCACAGCATTCACATCTGGTGGCACGACGACGATGCCCGTGCCGATGCCGACGACGTGCCCACGTTCGCGGAACTGCAGGACAAGATCGCGCAGCATGGCCCGCCCAATGCGCGCCTTTCCGATCCCGAATGGCTGTCGACGTTTTCGCATCAACGAGCGGCTGGCGGCCCGCACGTGTTCCTCGCGGGTGATGCCGCGCATATCCACAGTCCGGCGGGCGGGCAGGGCATGAACACGGGCATTCAGGATGCCGCGAATCTCGGCTGGAAGCTCGCGTATGTCTTGCAGGGGCGCGGCCATCGGCCGAGCCTGCTCGACAGTTACGAAGCGGAGCGGCGGCCCGTCGCGCGGGATATCATCGATCATGCGGCGCGGCTGCTGCACGTCGGCATGGCGCAGCATCCGTTTGCACGCCTCGCGCGCGATGCCGCCATGCGCATGCTCGATCATCTGCCCGCGCTGCAGGCGCGCCTGCGTACCGAGATGTCCGAAACGGATGTCGTCTATCGCGACGGACCGCTCGTCGCGCTCGGCGAAGTGGGGCGTCATGCGTCGCGCGGATCGGCGGGCACGCGCGCGCTCGACATCCGCTGGATCGACCGATCGGGCGAGGAACAGCTCTAGCCACTGCTCAGCGAGCGCCATACGCTGCTCGCGCTCGGCGGCACCGGGCGCATGTCGCGCGCGGCCGATTGCGTCGTGCCCTACGAAGACGCCGTGGCTGCCTTCACACTCAACGTATCGCTCGATCCGGACGGTACGGCGCGCCGCCGCTACGGGTTCGACGATGCGGGCTGGGTGCTGATTCGTCCCGATCAGGTCGTCACAGTGCGCGGCGTCGACAGCGACCTGTCGGCGCTCGAACGCTATCTCGCGATGGTCATCGCGCCGCGCGCGAGCGCGTGATATCCCGCGAGCGACACGTTCCGCGCAGCGATGTCGCGCCGAGCGCACGCCGGCGGCTTTGTGTATCCTGACGCTTTGCCGAATCGACGGGGAGCCGCAATTGACTGAACGAAGCGAATGAGCGTCGCCGTAATCGGCGCGGGTGCGCACGTGCTGACGCCGCTCGAAGGGCGCAGCGAGGCGGGCATGGAGCAGGCGCGGATCGAAGACCTGGGTGCTGCGATTTCATCCTGTCGGTCGTGCCGCCGGGCGTCGCCGTCGACACCGCGGAGCGTCTCGCGCCGGTGCTGGCTAACGCGGCGAAGCAACCCGTCTTCGTCGATTGCAATGCCGTCAATCCGGACACGGTGGCGCGCATCGCGAAGGTGCTGGAGCCGGGCGGCGCGCTCTTCGTCGACGGTTCGATCATCGGCGCGCCGACTTCGCCGAAGTTCTACATGTCCGGCGCCGACGCGGCGCGCACGGACGTGCTCAATCGTTTCGGTCTGACGGTGCGCGTGCTCGATGGCGCGGTCGGCGCGGCTTCCGCGCTGAAGATGTCGTATGCGGGGATCACCAAGGGACTTACCGCGCTCGGCGCGGCGATGCGAAATGGCGCCGCCGACGTCCTGATGAGCGAACTCGCCGAAAGCCAGCCAGAACTCGCCGCATGGCTCGGCCACAACGTGCCGCGCATGCCGCCGAAGGCGTATCGATGGGTCGCGGAAATGGAGGAGATCGCAGCCTTCATCGGCGAGGACTTCGCCGAACATCGCATCTACGAAGGCGCAGCCGGCCTGTACGCGCGGCTCGCCGGCGACAAGGACGCGACCGGCGCGCTGGAACGTTTCTTCGAGGATAGTAGCTGCCGGGCGTGAGCGTCACGCCGAGCTTCAGCGCCTCGTCGACGAGCACGTTCGAATCGTCGATGCTTGGCACCTTCGCCCAGACGAAGTTGCCGCCGCTCGGTTCGTCGAATACGTCCCAGCCGTAGCTTTCCAGCGTCTGCACCGCGTTCGACAGCGAATCGCGCACGCGCTTTCTGAGCCGCTCCAGATACTTCCGATACGTGCCGCGCTCCAGCAAGCTCGCCGCGACGCTTTCCGCGAAACGCGTGCCGCCGAGGCTCGTCAGCACTTTGACGTCGACGAGATGCTTGACGAGATCGCGGCTGGCCGCGAGATAGCCAATCCGCAGCGACGACGACAGCGTCTTCGACAAGCCGCCGACATAGATCACGCGATCGAGCTGATCGAGCGTGGCGAGCCGTTGCGTCGGCACGGCCTAAAAGTCGGCGTAGATGTCGTCTTCGACGATGGAAAAGCCGTACTGCGTCGTCAGTTGCAGCAGTCTGAATGCGACCTGCGGCGCGATATTGGTCTCGGTCGGATTCTGGAACACGGTGTTCACGAAGAACAGCTTCGGCTTGTGCTGCTTGAGCAGCGCTTCGGCGACATCCACGTCCGGTCCGTTCGCGAGACGCGGCACGCCGACGAGCCGCACGCCTTGCAGTTTCAGCAGGCCGAACAGGTTTGTAGTAGCCGGGATCTTCGACGAACACCGTATCGCCGGGCTTGAGTATGGTGCGCACGATCAGGTCGAGCGCCTGGCTCGCGCCGCTGGTGATCAGCACGTTCGGCAGATCCGCGTCGATGCCGAGCGTGTTCAGCCGCAACGCGACCTGCTGGCGCAGATTGGCGTCGCCGTGTGGAATCGCGTAGTCGATCACGCTCGACACATCCATGTGCGATGCCTGCCGGATCGCCTGCGTCAGTCCGTCGACGTCGCGCCACGCCTCGGGGATGAAGCCGTTCGACAGTTTCAGCGTCTCGCCGGGATAGTTGAACTGCTGGAGGGTCTGGTTCGACTCTTCTTCCGCGAGGCGCGAATTGCAGTTGCCCGTCATCGCGTCGCGCTCGTCGACGTGATTCGCGACGTAGAAGCCCGAGCCCTGACGCGGCTGGATGAGTTCGCGCGACGCGAGGCGGTCGTAGGCTTCGATCACCGGAAAGCGGCTGATGCGCTGCTCGGCGGCGAGCTGACGGATCGACGGCAGCTTCGCGCCCGCGAGCACGCGCCGGGACCGGATCATCGATTCGATCTGGCTGACGATCTGTTCGGTCAGCGGCACGCCGGCGGCGCTGTCGATCTGGAGCGGGAGAGCGTTCATCGGATTGGAAAGTGTTCAGTTGTTTCGAGTGAACAGTTGGCTGATGCTGTTCGCTGGCGTCATATCGATATATGAAAGCATCCGAAAAGTCCCGTCAATATTGGCCGAAAGGCGTATTGCGCGTTTCTTGGGCGTGCATCGCTTAAGAAACTGTTTAGTCATTCCGGCTTAACAGTTCCGATGCAACTGTACAGGACTGTTCATTCAAGCTGTTTGGAATCGGTCGAATAATACGCTCACAGATTCGACTTATTTTGAGGAGCGGCATCATGCGTGAAACCCGTACATTCGAATTCGACCGGCAGAACGCCCCCGCGCTGGGTCATCGACCGGCCGCAGACGCTGCGCGTCGCGCGTGGACAGATCTGGCTGACCATCGAAGGCGAGGCCGGCGATCACTGGCTCGACGTGGGCGCAAGCATCGAATTGCGGCCGTACACGACGATCTGGGTCAGCGGATCGGTGGATGCGAGCTGGGTGTCGGTGGCGTCCGATTCGGGGCATGCCGGAACCCGCAGTCTGAGCGATCTGGCGCGCGCGTGGTTCGGACGGCGCCAGCAGGCGGGGCGCATCGCCGGCTACGAGGTCTAACGTGCCGCGCAATCGCGAAAAAAACCGGCGTCTGCCGGGTCCAATGTTCCCGCGCTCTTGCGAGCGCGGTCACCTGCAAAACTACCCGAAACTCAGACCGCGAGCAGCGAGCGGAGCACGAACGGCAGGATGCCGCCGTGCTTGTAGTAGTCAACTTCGATCGGCGTGTCGATACGCAGCAGCACCTGCACGCGATCTTCCTTGCCGTCCTTGCGATGAATGACGAGCGTGACTTCCTGCTGCGGCTTGAAGTCGTCGCCGAGACCTTCGATGTCGTAGGTTTCTTCGCCCGTGATATTCAGCGACTGGATGCTGTCCGTGCCCTTGAACTGCAGCGGCAGCACGCCCATGCCGACGAGGTTCGAACGGTGGATGCGCTCGAAGCTGCGCGCGACCACGGCCTTGACGCCGAGCAGTTGCGTGCCCTTCGCCGCCCAGTCGCGCGAGGAACCCGTGCCGTACTCTTCGCCCGCGAACACGATGGTCGGCGTGTCCGCGTCGATGTACTTTATCGCCGCGTCGTAGATCGACAGTTGTTCGCCGCTCGGCTGATGGATCGTCAGGCCACCTTCGACGCGCGTGCCGTCCGGTTTCGCCGGGATCATCAGGTTCTTGATACGCACGTTCGCGAAAGTGCCGCGCATCATCACGTCGTGGTTGCCGCGACGCGAGCCGTAGCTGTTGAAATCGGTTTTCTGCACACCGTTCTCCTTCAGCCATACGCCCGCCGGCGACGTTTCCTTGATCAAACCGGCCGGGCTGATGTGGTCGGTCGTCACGGAATCGCCGAAGATGCCGAGCGCGCGCGCGCGCTTCACCGCGGGGATCGAATCGGCCGGCGTCATCGAGAAGCTGTCGCCGAAGAACGGCGGCTCGGCGATGTAGGTTGACTTCGGCCAGTCATAGACCTGACCGGTTTCGCCCGCGATCTTGCTCCACAGGTCGCCGTCCTTCGTGAGCTGCGAGTAGTTCTCGCGGAACGCCTTCGCGTCGAGCGCGAATTTGAGCAGCGCATGGACTTCGTCGCTGGTCGGCCAGATGTCGCCGAGATAGATGTCGCGGCCGTCCGTGCCCTTGCCGACCGGCTCGGTCATCAGGTCGCGCGTGATGTTGCCCGCGATGGCATAGGCCACGACGAGCGGCGGCGACGTCAGGAAGTTCGCGCGGATGTTCGGATGAATACGCGCTTCGAAATTGCGGTTGCCCGACAGCACGGCGGCCGCGACGACGTCGTTCTTCGTGATGGCGTCGTTCAGTTCCGGCGTCAGGTCGCCCGCGTTGCCGATACACGTCGTGCAGCCGTAGGCGGCGAGCGTGAAGCCGAGCTTGTCGAGATAGGGCAGCAAGCCCGTCTTCGTCAGATATTCGGTGACGATGCGCGATCCCGGCGCGAGCGAAGTCTTGATGTGCGGCGCGACAGTCAGGCCGGCTTCGACCGCCTTCTTCGCCAGCAGGCCGGCAGCGAGCAGCACGCTCGGGTTCGACGTGTTCGTGCACGAGGTAATGGCGGCGATCAGCACGTCGCCGTTCTTCAGGNACAGGTCGACGAAGGTGCTCTTCACATTGCCGATTTCGATGCGGTCCTGCGGATGCTTCGGGCCGGCCAGCGACGGCGCGACGGTCGACAGGTCGAGCGTCAGCGTCTTGGTGTAATCGACTTCGCCTGCCTTCGGCATGCCCCACAGCTTCTGCGCCTTGAAATACTTCTCGAAGGCCGCGATTTCCGCATCCGTGCGGCCCGTGCCCTTGAAGTAGTCGATGGTCTTTTCGTCGACCGGGAAGAAGCCCATGGTCGAGCCGTATTCCGGGGCCATGTTGCCGATGGTCGCGCGGTCCGGCACGCCGATCGACGCCGTGCCTTCGCCGAAGAACTCGACGAACTTGCCGACGACCTTCTCCTTGCGCAGCATTTCCGTGATCGTAAGCACGAGGTCGGTCGCCGTGCAGCCTTCGCGCAGCTTGCCCTTCAGTTCGACGCCGACGACGTCCGGCGTCAGGAAGTACACCGGCTGGCCGAGCATGCCCGCTTCCGCCTCGATGCCGCCCACGCCCCAGCCGACCACGCCGATGCCGTTGATCATCGTCGTGTGCGAGTCGGTGCCGACGAGCGTGTCCGGATAGTAGATGCCGTCTTTCTGGTGCACGCCGCGCGCGAGGTATTCCAGATTCACCTGGTGCACGATGCCGATGCCCGGCGGCACGACCTTGAACGTGTCGAATGCCTGCATGCCCCACTTCATGAACTGATAGCGCTCATTGTTGCGCTGGAATTCCAGCTTCATGTTTAGGTCGAGCGCGTTCGGTTCGCGGAAGTGGTCGATCTGCACCGAGTGATCGACGACGAGATCCACCGGCACGAGCGGCTCGATCGCCTTCGGATCCTTGCCCGCGCGCTGCGCGACGCCACGCATCGCCGCGATGTCGGCGAGCAGCGGCACGCCGGTGAAGTCCTGCAGTACCACGCGCGCGACGACGAAGGGGATTTCGTCGACGCGGGCGGCCGCTGGCTTCCAGTTGGCGAGCTGCTCGATATGTTCCTCGGTGATCTTCTTGCCGTCGTAGTTGCGCAGCACCGATTCGAGCACCAGTCGGATCGATACCGGCAGACGCTGAATCTTGATCTTCAGCGCGTCGCCGAGTTGCGGCAGCGAATAGAACTTGGCTTTGCCGGAACCGCCGTCGAATTCTTTGAGCGTGTTGTGGAGATTGTGGGCCATGGTTATTTTCCTAGGACTGGGACGAGGAAATGACTAAATCACGTACAAATCGACATATTCATTGACCGGCATCGCTTCGAGCTTTGCCTGATCGAGCGATACCGCCAGGATCGCCTCTTGTTGCTTGTGCGGAAAACGGCGTGCGAGGTTCATCCTGAACTTCTCGACGAGCAGCGGAATGCTCTCGTCGCGGTGGCGTTGATAACCGATCGGATACTCGACCGCGACTTCCACGAGCTTCGTGCCGTCGGTGAACTCGACGGTGAGCGCGTTGGCGATCGAGCGCTTGTCCGGATCGTAATAATCCCGGGTGTACTGCGGGTCTTCGACGCATTCCATCTTCGCGCGCAAGGTGTCGATACGCGGGTCCTGCGCGATGGAAGCTTCGTAGTCAGCGGTGGTGAGGCGGCCGTAAATCAGCGGCACGGCGATCATGTACTGGATGCAGTGATCGCGGTCCGCCGGATTGTCGAGCGGCCCTCGCTTGTCGATGATGCGGATCGCCGCTTCGTGCGTGCGGATGGTGATCTTCGCGACATCGCCGACGGACTTGCCGGCCTGTTGCAGTTGCGCGTGTAGCGCCATCGCGGCTTCGACAGCGGTCTGCGCATGAAATTCGGCCGGAAAGGAAATCTTGAACAGCACGTTTTCCATGACATAGGAGCCGTACGGACACTGGAATTCGAACACGCGGCCTTCGAACAGCACGTCGTAGAAGCCCCACGTTTTCGCGCTCAGCACGGACGGATNCGCCGGCTGCCCACGATTTGCGCAAACCCGTGTTCGGCGCATGGCGATACGTGCGCAGCGGATGGCCGTCGACGAGGGCGAGCGATANNCGCCAGCTTGACGAGCAGCACATGATCGAGGCCGACGCGATTGAAGGAATTTTCGAGCGCGATGCAGCCTTGAATCTCATGCGCCTTGACCATCGCGACGAGCACGTCCTTCATGGTCGGCGGCGCCTTGCCGGACGCGATTGCGTTGCGCGCCAGCCAGTCCGCCGTGGCGAGGATGCCGCCAAGATTGTCCGACGGATGGCCCCATTCGGCGGCGAGCCAGGTGTCGTTGAAGTCAAGCCAGCGGATCATCGCGCCGATGTTGAACGCGGCCTGAACCGGATCGAGCTGGAACTGCGTGCCCGGCACTTTCGCGCCGTTGGGGACGATCGTGCCGGGCACAATCGGTCCCATCAGTTTCGTGCAGGCGGGGTAGGAAAGCGCTTCGAGTCTGCAACCGAGCGTGTCGATCAGGCAATTGCGCGCCGTTTCGAGCGCAAGCGTGCTGTCGACGCGATAGCCGAGGACATAGTCGTCGACCATGTCGACGAGTACCTTGTCCGGGGCAGGCCGGACATTGGAGATCGGTGCGGACATCGAGGATTCCTGTTTCGACACTCGACGTGTCTTATTCCGCCGGCTTGATCAGCGGATTGTTTTTGAGCGCTTCCGACTGCGTTGGCACGGCGCCGCCGGCAGCCATTTCGGCGGTCACGCACTCGTCGGCGAGGCGCGATTCGTCCTTGTCGGAGAACAGTATTGCCTTGGTCGGGATGACGACGAGATCCATGCCCGATGCGGAATCGTGGAAGCGATCCGCACCGGTCGTCGTGTCCTGACGCGGCAGACGGTAGTCCTTCTTGGCCCAGTTCACGGTGACGATGGTGTCGCGTTTCATGTCGCCTTTCAGATAGAAAGCCAGACCTTCCTTGCACGTCCACTTGGTTGCGCCCTCGGGGATCGGATCGGTCTTCGCCGCCGCGGCCGCTTCGGCCTTCGGCTTGCGCTTCACGATACGGCGGGCCGGAGCGGGGCGTTTGGCCTTCGCCGTGCTCGAGTCGGTGGTGGTCGTCGCGGCGAAGGCGTCGGCACTGACGAACACGCTGGAGGTTGCCAGCGTGCCGACGATTGCAGCGATCAGAAGTTTATTCATCGAAAAAAAACCTTTACAAAATTTTGGGTTGAATGGCGGTTGCCGCTCGGCATGGAATCCTTCCTCGAAAGGAATCCCGAACGCGCAGCCTGCTATTTTCGCTTATTTAACGGCGTGAGCTTTAAATTTTCCGGGCCGGTGTAGTTCGCGCTCGGGCGAATGATCTTGTTGTCGATGCGCTGCTCGATGATGTGCGCGCTCCATCCCGAGGTGCGCGAGATGACGAAGAGCGGCATGAACATCGCGGTCGGCATGCCCATCATGCGATACGACACCGCGCTGAACCAGTCGAGATTGGGGAACATCTTCTTGGCGTCCCACATCACCGTTTCGAGCCGCTCGGCGATGTCGAAGAGCTTGGTGTCGCCCGCTTCCTGCGACAGTTTCTTCGCGACTTCCTTGATGACCTTGTTGCGTGGATCGGAAATCGTGTGACCGGATGGCCGAAGCCGATCACCACTTCCTTGTTTTCGACGCGGCGCTTGATGTCCGCTTCCACTTCGTCGGCGTTTTGATAGTGCGACTGGATTTCAAAGACGACTTCGTTGGCGCCGCCGTGTTTCGGGCCGCGCAAGGCTCCGATCGTGCCGGTGATCGACGAGTACATGTCCGATCCCGTGCCCGCGATCACGCGCGCGGTGAACGTGGACGCATTGAACTAAAGATTGAGCGAGACGTGCATCGCATCGACCCACGACTTCGACGGCTCCACGCCATGCAGCAGATGCAGGAAGTGTCCGCCGATGGAGTCGTCGTCGGTCTCGACTTCGATACGCTTGCCGTTGTGCGAGTAGTAATACCAGTAGAGCAGCATTGAGCCGAGCGAGGCCATCAGCTTGTCGGCGATGTCCTTCGCGCCGGGCACGTTGTGATCGTCCTTCTCAGGCAAGATGGTGCCGAGCACGGAGACGCCGGTGCGCATCACGTCCATCGGATGCGTGGAAGCGGGAATCCATTCGAGCGCGGCCTTGAGATTGGCGGGCAGGCCGCGCATCGCTTTGAGCCGCGTTTTGTAGGCCTTCAGTTCGGCCGCGT
>JAQFVI010000406.1:3905-4042 GCA_029439495.1 Caballeronia sp. BR6202001590007 | reverse complement strand
CGGATTTCTTCGGCTTGAAACCGCCTGCGGCGGGTGCTTCGGTCGATGCGGTATCGCTCATACTCTCGAGTTTCCTTGTCAGTGCTCGTGATGCAGCGTTACTTGCGGTCGTGCTTCGCGTGCTCGTTTTCTTCGGG
>JAQFVI010000406.1:0-3895 GCA_029439495.1 Caballeronia sp. BR6202001590007 | reverse complement strand
ACCATGTCGCGCAGTCGTCCGGCGTCGCGTGTCCGGTGGCGTGCGCGCGGCGCAGCACCGACCAGTAATAGCGATAGCTCGCGCGGTCGTGCAGCGTGGCGCGTCGGTCCCTACTGCGCACGTTGCGTGCCCAGCAGGATGTCGGCGGCAAGCGCGATTTCTTCGTCGCGCGGCGCGAACGCCTCGACGATGGGCACGATCTGATTGGGATGGATGCTCCACATCCGCGTAAAGCCGAACTTGTTGCGGGCACGCGCGGCATCGCTCGCGACCACGCGCATGTCGCGTACCTCGGTCGTCATATTATGCGACGGCACTTTGCCGTGCGTATGACACGCCGCCGCGATCTCGAGCTTCGCACGCCGCACCCGCGGATGATCGAATTGGCCGGGCACACGCATCGCGTGGTCGGGAATGGCGCCGTTGTGCGCGGACACGAAGTCCATCAGCCCGAAGCTCAGCGATTCGACGCCCGGCAGCGCCGGCGAGTTCGAACGCATCCGCGAGCGCGCCGTGCGTCTCGATCAGCAGATGACAGGGAATGCCGTGGGCGATGCCGTACTCGCTGCGCGTGGCTTCGATGAAGGCCACCATTTCGGCGGCATCGAAGACGCTGCGCACTTTCGGCAACATGATGAATGCAGGCGCCTTGCGGGCGTTGCGCAGGATGATGCGCACGTTGTCGCGCCAGGCGCGGTGGTTGAAATCGTGGATGCGCACGCCAACGCGTCCGAAACGGTCGTCCTCGTCGCCAACGAAGGAAGCGACGAGTTCCGCATGCTCGACTTCGCGGCTGACCTGCGCGCCGTCTTCGCAATCCAGCGTGATGTCGAACACCGGGCCCGAGCTGCGCCTGCAACGCGAGCGACTTCCGGATCAGTTTCCGCTGCCCGCGTAATGGTCGCAGGGCGGCAGAACAGCGGGTTGCGGTTCGCCGTCGAACAGCACTTCGGCAGGAGTAAGAGCGCGCATCGTCGGCGTCGTATCCGTGTGAGATGGAATTCGATCTTGCTCGGTGTTTTGGTTCGGAAACTTGCGTGATCCGATCCGGGCGTGCTCGACGGCGAACGGCTTGCGCGTCAAACGCGCCCGGATCGGCCGTGGACGTTTTGCGAACGTCCGCGCGAAAGGCCGTCGCGCGACGGCCTTTCGTTGCTGCGTGCTTACTTGCCCAGCAGATACGCGACGCCGTCGCGCTCTTCGAGCAGTTCGTTCAGCGTGCCGTCCATCTTTTCGCGCGAGAACGCGTCGATTTCCAGGCCTTCGACACGCTTGTACTCGCCGTTTTCGCAAGTGACCGGCACGCCGTAGATGATGTCTTCCGGAATGCCGTCCGAGCCGTCCGACGGAATGCCCATGGTGACCCACTTGCCATTCGTGCCGAGCACCCAGTCACGCACATGGTCGATCGCCGCGTTGGCCGCCGAAGCCGCCGACGACAGGCCGCGCGCTTCGATGATCGCCGCGCCGCGCTTGCCGACCGTCGGGATGAACGTGTTGCGGTTCCACTCGTCGTCGTTGATGAGCTTGGTCAGGTCCTGACCTTCGGCGGTGGCAAAACGGAAGTCCGGGTACATCGTCGGCGAGTGGTTGCCCCACACGGCGAGCTTTTCGATCGATGCGACCGGCTTGCCCGACTTGGCCGCCAGTTGCGACAGCGCGCGGTTGTAGTCCAGGCGCAGCATGGCGGTGAAATTCTTCTTCGGCAGATCCGGCGCCGACTTCATCGCGATATAGGCGTTCGTATTGGCCGGGTTGCCGACGACCAGCACCTTCACGTCGTGGTTCGCGACGTCGTTGAGGGCCTTGCCCTGAACCGTGAAGATTTCGGCGTTGGCCGACAGCAGGTCCTTGCGCTCCATGCCCTTCGAACGCGGACGCGCACCGACCAGCAGCGCGACGTCGGCATCCTTGAAGGCGACCTTGGGATCGTCCGTGACGACCACGCCCGCGAGCCGCGGGAACGCGCAGTCTTCCAGTTCCATCACAACACCCTTGACCGCACCTTGCGCTTGCGGCAGGTCGAGCAACTGAAGGATCACGGGCTGGTCTTTGCCGAGCAGATCGCCATTGGCGATGCGGAACAGCAGCGAGTAGCTGATTTGACCTGCGGCGCCGGTAACGGCAACGCGCTTTGCGGACTTAGCCATTGATAACTCTCCTGGACGGTGCGTGGAACGTTAGGGAAAACGCTATTTATTTTATGCGTGTTACGCAAAGCGTTGATGATGACACCCCGGCGCAAACACGTTCGAACCGCTCGAAACAGCGTGCGATCGTCACGCGATTGCCGGAAAATCGAAAATCCTGCTCTTCGAGCGAGAGATCGACGGGACGTTCGGGAGGGCGCGTGGATTCGCTCGAGGCTGACGGCAAGCTGTCCATTCGAGACTGCGCTTGACGTTGCGGAGCATGGGGCAGGAAGCAACGCGCGAATCGGATGGACGATCGGCGTAAGGCGAAAACGAAAGGGCGTGCCTGGCGGTTGATCGCGCGACGGTCCGTCGATGTGTGCGCCAGCCTTCGAACCACGCGACAAATACGCGAAAGCGCTGCGAGAGACATGCTGGCGGGCATGTGGTCCGGTCGTGCGATGACCCGCAAACCCTTACTTGCCAAAGAGTGTAGGAGCGATCCAAGGCAAAGTCAACAGTATCTTATGTCTTATATAAGACATAATAATTTTAGGGAAAGTATGGACCGCAACCTGCCTTTGTGTTGAAATGCGCAATATGAATTCTAACCCGGCGAGCACGACGACTCCGAACGGCAACGCGTTTGCGGCGGAGCCCGCTGGCGGTGCGCCGTCGCCGACATTCAGGCCGCTGTATCAGCAGATCAAGGCGCTCATCACACAGGGCCTCGAGTCCGGCGAATGGAAGCCCGGCGAAATCATCCCGAGCGAGGTCGAGCTGGCCGCGCGCTACAAGGTGAGCCAGGGCACGGTGCGCAAGGCCATCGACAAACTTGCCGCCGACAATCTTCTGGTTCGCCGTCAGGGCAAGGGCACGTTCGTTGCGACACACAGCGAAGATCGTGTGCAGTTCCGCTTCCTGCGCCTGCTTCCCGACGACGGCGACGTCCATCCTCACGTCAGCCGCCTGCTCGAATGCAAGCGCCTGCGCGCGCCGGCCGAAATCGCGCGTCAGCTCGATTTCAAGCCTGCCGATCCCGTCGTTCTTATCAAGCGTTTGTTGCAGTTTGATGGCGTGACGACCGTGCTCGACGAAATCTGGCTGCCGGGCGCGGTGTTTCGCGGGTTGACGGCCGAAAGGCTCGCCGAATACAAAGGCCCGCTCTACGCGATGTTCGAGACCGAGTTCGGCACGCGCATGATTCGCGCCTCGGAGAAGATTCGCGCGGTGCCCGCCGACGAAGCCGTCGCGAAGGCGCTCGACGTCGCGGCGGGCTTTCCGCTGCTGTCGGTCGAGCGCGTGTCGTACACGTATGGCGATCGTCCTGTCGAGGTGCGGCGCGGATGGTATGTCACGACCGGCTACTACTATCAGAACGACCTGAGTTGAACGAATGAAAGACGGGGCGCACATCGCCGGACGCGAGGTCCGCGAATGCGCGCGAAGCATCGTGAATGCGCGTGATATCGCGTGATTTTCACGCGCGCGAGAACAGCTTCTTCCGCGGCTTTTCGCTGCAGCGCGAAATAAAAAGGCGCTAAAATCGCAAATTGGTGTGGTAACAAGTTGGGGTCTAGATGGCTGAAGCCGCAAAAAAACCACGGCCCGAATACCGGAACATCGGTCTCGGCCAAATCGCGCGGTACCGCCTGCCGCTGGCAGGCAAGGTGTCGATCCTGCATCGTGTCAGCGGCCTGCTGTTGTTCGTGTGCCTGCCGTTTCTCCTCTATCTGCTCGATCAGAGCCTGACGTCGGAACTC
>JAQFVI010000405.1:453-31572 GCA_029439495.1 Caballeronia sp. BR6202001590007 | reverse complement strand
AGGCGACTACTGCAAAAACGAACCAAAAAACAGCAGCCAGAACCACCCCCTCACTCCCCGAGATAAGCCGCCCGAACCTTAGGATCATCGAGCATGGTCTTAGCGTCCCCGGTCATGGTGACCGTCCCCGAGTCCATCACATACCCACGATTAGCCGCCTGCAGTGCCAGCCGAGCATTCTGCTCCACGATCAACACGGTAAGACCTTCCTTAGAGATCTCGCGCACGACCTCGAAGATCTTCTCGACCATGATAGGAGAAAGCCCCATCGAAGGCTCATCGAGCAGGAGCAGCTTGGGCCGCGACAATAAAGCCCGCGCCATCGCGAGCATCTGCTGTTCGCCACCGGAGAGCGTGCCCGCGTACTGAGAAGTCCGCTCCTTCAAACGAGGAAAGAACCCGAACATACGCTCGGTATCCTTCTGAATGCCGTCGGCGTCATTACGCAGATAAGCCCCCATCTGCATATTCTCGAGAATCGACATGCGCGCGAAAATGCCACGACCTTCCGGCACCATCGCCAGTCCGCGCTTGAGCAACTCGTGCATCGGGATGCCCTTGATCGACTGTCCCATGTACTCGATATCGCCGCCCGAGTACGGCTTCAATCCGGTAATGGCCTTCATCGTCGTGGTCTTGCCCGCGCCGTTCGCGCCGATCAGCGTAACCAGTTCGCCCTGCCCGACTTCCAGATCGACACCCTTCACCGCCTGGATGCCGCCGTAATTCACCTGCAAACCCTTGACCTTCAACATCGCGTTCGTGGTCGCCATTTAGTGCACCCCCGCCAGATATGCCTCGATCACCTTCGGGTCCTTCTGCACGTCCTGCGGCAGACCCTCGGCGATCACCTTGCCGTAATCGAGCACCGTCATGCGGTTGCACAATCCCATCACGAGCTTCNCAGCTCGATCTTCTCCGTCGCGTTCATGCCGGCCGNCCAGACGACGCTGGTGGCCATACGACAGATTGCGCGACGTGTAATCCGCGTACTGTAGCACGCCGACGTATTCGAGCAATTCCAGCGCGCGCTCCTTGATCTCCCGCTCTTCGCGGCGCTCGGCCGGCGTCTGGAACACCGCGCCGATCAGACCGTGCTTCGTGCGTACGTGACGGCCGACCATCACGTTTTCGAGCGCGGTCATGCCGCCGAACAGGCGAATGTTCTGGAAGGTGCGCGCGATGCCCGCCTTCGCCACCTGATAGACCGCCTCGGGCTTGTATTCCTGACCGTCGAGCTTGAATTCGCCCGAGTCCGGCGTGTAGAGTCCGGTGATCACGTTGAAGAACGTCGTCTTGCCCGCGCCGTTCGGTCCGATCAGACCGTAGATCTCGCCTTCCTTGATCTGCAGGCGCACGTCGGACAGCGCCTGAAGGCCGCCGAAACGCTTGTTGACGCCGGTGACGGAAAGTCGTGTTTGCTTTTCGCTCATATTCTGATTCTCCGCTCAGGCACGCACCGGCTTCTTGCCGTTGCGCTTCGCGATCTTCGCGATCTTGTCTTCGTGTTTCGCAGCGGGCCACAGGCCTTCCGAGCGATACAGCATGATCACCACCATCGCCAGGCCGTACAGCAATTGACGGATAACTTCGGTATCGACCAGTTGATGACCGAAGATGGCGTTCTGCAGCGGACCCATCGTCGTGCGCAGGAACTCGGGAAACACGGCAAACAGCACCGCGCCGAGAATCACGCCCGGAATGTGGCCCATGCCGCTCAGCACCACGCACGCCAGCACAACGATCGATTCCCAGAAGGTGAACGATTCCGGCGACACGAAGCCCTGGAACGCACCGAACATCGTGCCCGACAGGCCGCCGAACGACGCGCCCATCGCGAACGCGAGCAACTTCACGTTGCGGGTATTGATGCCCATCGCCTTCGCGGCGATTTCGTCCTCGCGGATCGCGGCCCATGCGCGGCCGATGCGCGAGTACTGCAGACGCGTACACACCCAGATCACCAGCAGCGCGCCGAGCACGAACAGGTAGTAATACATGTAGACCGACGGAAACTTCATGCCGAAGAACGTATGCGTCTGCGACAGGTTGAAGCCCGCGACCGTCACCGGATCGATACCGGTAATGCCCTTCGGACCGTTCGTGATGTTGACCGGGCGATCCAGGTTGTTCATGAAAATCCGGATGATTTCCCCGAAGCCCAGCGTCACGATGGCCAGATAGTCGCCGCGCAGACGCAGCGTCGGCGCACCGAGCAGCACGCCGCAGGTCGCCGCGACCGCCATGCCGATCGGCGCGATGATCAGAAACGGCACATGCAGGCCGTTCGGCGCGAGCTGCGCGATCCACTCGAACTGCGTGGTCAGTTGCGGCGACGACAGCAAGGCCGCGACATACGTGCCGACCGCGTAGAACGCGATATAGCCGAGGTCCAGCAGACCGGCGAAGCCGACCACCACGTTCAGGCCGAGCGCAAGCATCACGTACAGCATCGCGAAGTCGAGCACGCGGACCCAGTAGTTGCCGCCCGCGGCGCCGATGACCATCGGCGCGGCAATGACGAGAATCGTGACGAGCACGTCGACGACCAGCGTCTTGGTCGTGTTCTTCTCGGAGATGAGCGTCGTCGACGGCTCAATCGGTTGAATCGAAATCATGTTATTCAGCTCCTCACACGATCTTTAAGCGCGGTCCGCAACACGTTCGCCGAGCAGACCCGACGGACGGAACACGAGCACGATGATCAGCACGACGAAAGCGAACACGTCCTGGTAGTTGGAACCGAAAACACCGCCCGTCAGATTGCCGATGTACCCGGCGCCCAACTGCTCGATCAGCCCGAGCAGCACGCCGCCCACCATCGCGCCGCCGAGATTGCCGATACCGCCCAGCACCGCCGCCGTAAAGGCCTTCAGACCAGGGATGAAGCCCATGTAGAAGTGCGCGTTGCCGTATTCGGACGCGATCATCACGCCCGCTAGCGCCGCCAGCGCCGAGCCGATCATGAAGGTCGCGGAGATCACGAAGTTCGGGTTCACGCCCATCAGCGACGCGACACCCGGGTTCTCGGCGATTGCACGCATCGCGCGGCCGAGCTTGGTCTTGTGCACGAGCAACAGCAGGCCCGCCATCACGACGAACGCGACCACGATGATGACGATTTCCGTCATCGAGATCACGGCGCCCGGACGAGTTTCGTCGGCGGCGATCACGTTGATCGGATCGGTCGGCAGCAGTTGCGGGAATGCGAGCGGATTGCGGCCCCAGATCATCATCGCGATGGTCTGCAGCAGGATCGACACGCCGATCGCGGTGATCAGCGGAGCAAGACGCGGCGCGCGCCGCAAGGGCCGGTACGCAACCTTTTCGATCGTGTACCCGACGATCGCGCAGACGAGCGCGGCTATCACGAGCGCGATCGTCAGCATGATCGGTCCGGGCAGGCCGGGCGCGTGGTTCTGCATGACGCCGATCGCGGACAGCGCGACCATCGCGCCGACCATCAGCACGTCGCCGTGCGCGAAGTTGATGATACCGAGAATCCCGTACACCATCGTGTAGCCCAGTGCGATGATGGCGTAGATGCTGCCAAGCACCAGACCGTTGATGATCTGCTGGATGAAAATATCCATCTAAAGCTCCTTAGCTCCGTGCATTTCGGATACCGCCTTTATCGCCGGCCGATAAACCGGTGTGAAGCGAAATTTGAATCCGCACTGCGCATACTTTTGAAAAACCGGTAAAGGTTGGTCGCCCGAATGTCCGCCCGTGGCCGGATGAGGTCGCGGCGTCGCCCGGACGGATAAGAAAACGGCGCCATCGATGAAGCGCCGCCAGCCCTGCACTTACTGCTTCACGACGTCCAGAACGTTTTTCTTCTTGTCCTTGAAGTCGTAAGGCGTATGGTCCCTGCCTTCAGATCACCCTTGTCGTCGAAGGCGATATGGCCCGTCAGTCCGTTGAAGTCCGTCGTCGCGATCGGCGCGCGCACCTTGGCCGCTTCGATGGAGTTGGCGCGCTTCATCGCATCGACGATCACGTACACGGCGTCATATGTGAACGGCGCGTAAAGCTGCACCGGCGCGTGAAAGCGCGCTTCGTACTTCTGCGCGAAGTCCGCGCCCTTGTCCATCTTCGACAACGCGAGTCCCGGCTCTGAGCAGACCGATGTTCTGCACCGCGTCGTCCGCGAGTTGCGCGATGCTGCCCGTGCACACGCCGTCGCCCGCGAGGATCTTCGCGCGGATGCCGAGCGCCGCCGCTTCCTTCGCGAACGGGCCGCCCGTCGCATCCATGCCGCCGTACATCACGACGTCCGGCGCGATGCGCTTGATCTTCGTCAGGATCGCCTTGAAGTTGCGAGCCTTTTCCGTGGTCGCCTCGCGGGTCGCGATCCTGACGCCACCGGCCTGCATCGTTTTCGTGAATTCGTCGGCGAGGCCGCGGCCGTAGGCGCTGGCATCGCCCACCACGACGACCTTCTTCGCGTGGAGCGTCTTCAGCACATAACCGGCGAGCACCGGGCCTTGCAGCGCGTCGGTCACCACGACCCGGAAAGTCGTCTTGAAACCCTGTTGCGTATAGGCGGGATTCGTCGTAGACGGCGAAATCTGTGCGATGTTCGCATCGCTGTAGATCTTCGAAGCCGGAATCGACACGCCCGAATTCAGATGGCCAATCACCGCGACCACATGGTCGTCGACGAGCTTCTGCGCAGCTTCGGACCCGGTACGCGGATCGGCCACGTCATCCTGCGCGTCGAGTTCGAGATGAATCGAACGGCCGTCGATCGTCAGACCCTGCGCGCTGATCTCTTCGAGCGCGAGACGCGCGCCGTTTTCGTTGTCCTTGCCGAGATGCGCCTCGGTCCCGGTCAGCGATGCGACGTGGCCGATCTTCACCACCGTTGCTTCGCTCGCGGCGGGAGCGGGAGCAGCCGGCGCCTGTGCGGAACTGGCCGCTGTCGCCTGATTGCTCGCCCCGCCTTCGTCCTTCTTGCCACATGCGGTCGCCATTGCAACCGCAGCCGCGATGGACACGGCGTAAGCAAACTTGAATCGCATCAAATAGGTCTCCTGCGCCTCGAAAATCCGGTGTTGCCAAAACCCTTCGGAGCTTAAGACGCGCGAATTGTAACGCTAAATTTGGGACGCGCAATATCGCAATATTCTTCCGTGGCGGGGTTTTCCTGTCCTGTATTGCAACCGCCGATTTCGAGCGAAAATCACGCAATGTCGCAACCCGGTTGCGATCCGAAATTGTGCAGTAGTTGCACCATAACGGAGACGGGTTGAATCGGTACCGGTTCCTTTGACGTTTGCGCCGCCGATTCGAGGGCAAACCCGAATGCCGACTTCATCGTTTCGTATGCCCAATAATGGTGCCTAACGCTTGGTTCTTTAGAAGACGTTCGGGGTTCCGAAAATGCGCGGAATGCGCCGGGAAATAAAAAAGCGCCCGCAGGCGCTTTTCGAAGGGGTCATCTAAATCTCACTGCGGCAAGGTCAGGCCGCGCGGCAGCGGGAACGCGATGGTTTCCTCGATGCCCTCGAGCGAGCGCACGCTGAGCACGCCGAGTTCACGCAAGCGCGTGATGACCGCCTGCGCCAGCACTTCCGGCGCCGACGCGCCCGCCGTCACGCCGATGCGCTTTTTGCCCTCGACCCATTTCGGATCGATCTGCGTCGGCGAATCCACCATATAGGCGGGAATGCCGCGCTTTTCGGCGACTTCGCGCAGGCGGCTCGAATTGGAACTGTTCGGGCTGCCGATGACGATCACGACATCGCACTGCGGCGCGAGGAACTTGACCGCGTCCTGACGATTCTGCGTCGCGTAGCAGATGTCCTGCTTCTTCGGCTCCTTGACGAGCGGATACTTGGTCTTGAGCGCATCGATGATCGCCGAGGCGTCGTCGACCGACAGCGTCGTCTGCGTCACGTAGGCGATGCGGCTCGGATCGGGCAGTTCGAGCTTCTGCACGTCCTCGATGTCCTCGACCAGATGCATGCCCTCGCCCGACTGGCCCATCGTGCCTTCGACTTCCGGATGGCCCTTGTGGCCGATCATCACGATGTCGAAGCCTTCCTGCCGCATCTTCGCCACTTCCATATGGACCTTGGTGACGAGCGGACAGGTGGCGTCGAACACGCGCAGGCCGCGCGCTTCGGCTTCGCCGCGCACGGCCTTCGATACGCCGTGCGCGCTGAAGATGAGCGTCGCGCCTTCGGGCACGTCGGCGAGATCCTCGATGAAAATCGCGCCCTTCTTGCGCAGATCCTCGACCACGTAGGCGTTATGGACGATTTCGTGGCGCACGTAGAGGGGCGCGCCGAACAGCTTGATTGTGCGCGCGACGATTTCGATCGCGCGATCGACGCCCGCGCAGAAGCCGCGCGGCTGCGCGAGCAGGATTTGGACGTCGGTCTGAACGTCGTTGAGACTTTCGGTCAGGCTCATGGCTTACAGAATTCCGATGATTTTCACTTCGAAGGCCAGCGCCTGGCCGGCCAGTGGGTGGTTGAAATCGAAGAGCGCTGCGGTTTCGCCGACTTCCTTCAGCACGCCCGCATAGCGGCCGCCGTTCGGCGCATTGAATTCGACGAGATTGCCGGGCGAAAAATCCTCGCCGATCATGCTGTTTTCGCGCAGCGTCGCGAGCGATACCCACTGCACGAGTTCCGGATTGCGCGGGCCGAACGCCTGGTCCGGCTCTAGCCGAAAGGTCGAATGGTGGCCGACCTTCAATCCCAGCAGAATTTCTTCCAGCGGCGGGGCCAGTTGGCCTGCGCCGAGCAGGAGCGTCGCGGGTTTATCGGTGAACGTATTGACGATGTCGGCACCATCGGCAAGCGCGAGCCGGTAATGAAGCGTGACGTGCGAACCGGGTTTCACCCCGGAGATATCGATGATGCTCATGAGTATTGGATGTGGCGGTTCAGTCGGAAGCGCGGAACCGGTCGATGCGAACCGCGCGCGGCGGCCTGCCTGCGCGATGCAGCGAACCGCGAGGCGTCCGCACGAGCGGCGCGCCGAAACTGCTATTTATTATAAGAATAAGACAGAGTTGCAACGGACCGCGTCGGCCGGATCGGGCGTCACACCGGCAATGTGCACGACGCAACATCGCAGGAGCACGCCGTGAGCCGGCAGGAAAAGCGCCGCAAGCCGCAAGCCGCAAGCCGCAAGCCGCAAGCCGCAAGCCGCATGCGGACGCGCACGACGGGCTTTCGGCAAGCCTCGCCGCGGCCGTGCCGATCCGCCGCTGGGCCGAGACCGAACGCCCGCGCGAGCGGTTCCTCAAGTTGGGCGCCGCATCCATGTCCGACGAGCAACTGCTCGCCGTGTTCCTGCGCACCGGCGTGCGCGGATCGTCGGCGGTCGATCTGGCGCGCGCTGCTCAGGCGTTTCGGCTCGCTGCGCCGCCTGCTTGATGCGACCGCGCCCGCGCTGCAGGCCGAACGCGGCATCGGTCAGGCGCGCGCGGCCACCCTGCTCGCGGTGTCGGAGCTGTGCCGGCGCGCGCTGGCCGAGCGAGCGCGCGAAAGCGTCGTGCTCAATTCGCCGGATGCGGTGAAAGACATGCTTCGGCTCGAGATCGGCACGCTGCGCCAGGAAGTGTTCATCGGCCTCTCTGGATACGCGGCATCAGTTGATTGAGATGCGCGAGGAAGCGCACGGCACCCCTCACCCGCGTGCCGGTGTTCCCGCAGGAAATCGCGTGGCATGCGCTTGTCGGTCAATGCGGTGGCGGTGATCATCGCGCACAATCACCCGTCGGGCGGGATCGAGCCAAGCATCAGCGACCGCAAACTCACGCGCACGATCCAGGAGACGCTCGCGCTGATTGACGTCAAGCTGCTCGACCATTTCGTCGTCGCAAACAACGAAATCTGCTCGTTCGCGCGACGAGGCTGGCTGTGAAAGTCAGCCGGACCGGCGCGGCTCGCCGCAGGAACCGAAAATGCTTGAAATTGCAGCGTTTTTCCTGCTATAATTTGTATTTTCTTTTCTCACCTCCAACTGTTCCGGGCTCGCGTTTTCCTCATTGGCATAACCCGTGCTGCCAAATCCCCGATAGGCAATCGGGCGAAAAGAGGTCGAGGAAGCGATCGAAGACATTCAGTCGAATCGATTCGAAGCTGCTTCGAGCGTCTGCATCGGACTAATCATGTATCAGGAGTGGTCAAATGGCACGTGTATGCCAAGTCACAGGGAAAGGCCCGATGTCGGGCAACAACGTTTCCCACGCAAACAACAAGACCAAGCGTCGTTTTCTGCCGAATCTGCAGAACCGCCGTTTCTTCGTTGAAAGCGAAAATCGCTGGGTACGTCTGCGCGTTTCGAACGCCGGCCTGCGCCTGATCGACAAGAACGGTATCGATGCCGTGCTCGCAGACCTGCGCGCACGCGGTGAAATCTAAGGAGCACGCACATGGCCAAGGGTGCACGTGACAAGATCAAGCTGGAGTCGACCGCTGGTACGGGTCACTTCTACACGACCACCAAGAACAAGCGCAACATGCTGGAAAAGATGCTGATCAAGAAGTTCGATCCGGTTGCACGCAAGCACGTCGACTACAAGGAAACCAAGATCAAGTAAATCTTGATATTGAGTGCCTGACGAAGACGCGAAAAACCCCGCAAGCATTCAAGCTGCTTTCTTGTCGCGTTTCCACGCATGCCGACGCACCCTCGATTTGCGCCCCGTTGCACACGATCGTGCGTGGGTTATTGCTGTCACACGATGTTCACGCGGGTTATGCTTGCCGGCTATTCGATGAGGATACGGATGGAGAACCGGTGGCATGAACTTCGATGTAGCGATCGTGGGAAGCGGGCTTGCGGGCCTGAGCGTGGCGTTGAATCTGGCCGAGACGCGGTGCGTCGTGATTCTCGCCAAGCGCTCGGCGAGCGTTGGCGCCAGCGACTGGGCACAGGGCGGCATCGCGGCGGTGCTCGATTCGGGCGACAGCATCGACGAGCACGTCGGCGATACGCTGATCGCGGGCGGCGGCCTGTGCGACGAAGCCGCGGCGCGCTTCATCGTCGAGCACGGGCGCGCGGCAATCGAATGGCTGATCCGCGAAGGCGTGCCCTTCACGCGCGACAATGCCGCCGAACTCGGCTTTCATCTGACGCGCGAAGGCGGCCATAGCCGGCGGCGCATCATCCACGCGGCGGATGCCACCGGGCACGCCGTCGTCACAACGCTCAACGAGAGCGTACGGCGGCATCCGAATATCACCGTCCTCGAAGATCACTACGCGATCGACCTCATCACCTCCGGACGGCTCGGCCTGCCCGGACAGCGTTGCCATGGCCTCTACGCGCTCGACGTCGACGCCGGACGCACCATCAGCATTCAGGCGCCGCATACCGTGCTCGCGACCGGCGGCGCGGGCAAGGTCTATCTCTACACGACCAATCCCGACACGGCGACCGGCGACGGCATCGCAATGGCGTGGCGCGCGAGCTGCCGCGTCGCGAACATGGAGTTCATCCAGTTCCATCCGACCTGCCTCTTTCATCCGTATGCGAAGTCGTTCCTGATCTCCGAAGCCGTGCGCGGCGAAGACGGCGTGCTGCGCCTGCCCGATGGCACGCGCTTCATGTCCGCGCACGACGAGCGCGCCGAACTCGCGCCACGCGATATCGTCGCGCGCGCGATCGACTTCGAGACCAAGAAGCGCGGCATCGACTGCGTATATCTCGACATCAGCCATCAGCCGCGCGCGTTTCTCGAAGAACACTTTCCGACGATCCTCGCGCGCTGCCGGGAGTTCGGCATCGATATCGCCAAAGAGCCGATTCCGGTCGTGCCCGCCGCGCATTACACCTGCGGCGGCGTCGTGACGGATCTGGCCGGACGCACCGACCGCCCCGGCCTCTACGCGGTCGGCGAAACGTCCTACACGGGCCTGCACGGCGCGAACCGGCTCGCCAGCAATTCGCTGCTCGAATGCCTGGTCGTCGGACGCGCGGCTGCGCAGGCGATCGAGGCCGACGGCTTCTCCAACGGCTGCCACGCCGAATTGCCCGACTGGAACGAAAGCCGCGTCTCCAATCCCGACGAGGAAGTGGTTGTTGCGCACAACTGGGACGAACTGCGCCGGCTGATGTGGAATTACGTCGGCATCGTCCGGACGGACAAGCGGCTCGCGCGCGCGCAGCATCGCATCGCGCTGTTGCGCGACGAGATCCACGAGTACTACGCGAATTTCAAGGTGAGCCGCGATCTGCTGGAATTGCGCAATCTCGTCGACGTGGCGTCGCTGATCGTCGAAAGCGCGTGTTCGCGGCGCGAAAGCCGCGGCCTGCACTACAGCCGCGACTGGCCCGAAACGCTGCCGAAGGCGCTGCCGACGATTCTCACGCCGCCGGCGTCGCGCCGCACCAGCCTCTAGATCAGACGCATGGAGAAATCGGTCGCGCGCACGTCCTTCGTCAGCGCGCCGATGGAGATGCGGTCCACGCCCGTCTCGGCGATGGCGCGCACCGAATCGAAATTCACGCCGCCCGACACTTCGAGCAGCGCGCGTCCCGCCGTGATGCGCACGGCATCGCGCATCGCGTCGAGCGCGAAGTTGTCGAGCAGAATCGATTCCGCGCGATGGGCAAGCGCCGTTTCGAGCTGTTCGAGCGTCTCGACCTCGATCTGGATCGTCACGCCCGCGTTCAGCGCGATGGCCGCGTCCATCACCGCACCCACGCCGCTTGCCGCCGCGATGTGGTTTTCCTTGATCAGAATGCCGTCGTAGAGCGCGAGCCGCTGATTCGCGCCGCCGCCGACGCGCACCGCGTACTTCTGCGCGAGCCGCAGGCCCGGCAGCGTCTTGCGCGTGTCGAGAACGCGTGCGCGCGTGCCTTCGATGGCATCGACATAGCGCCGTGTCGCGCTCGCTACGCCCGACAGCAACTGCACGAAGTTCAGGCTGTTGCGCTCGGCGGTCAGCAGCGAACGTGCCGGGCCGTGCAGCATCACGACCGGCGTATTCGCGTGCATGTGCTCGCCGTCACGATACTGCCATTGCACTTCGATCGACGGATCGACGCGGCGCATGACTTCGTCGAACCACGGCGCGCCGCACAGCACAGCGTCTTCCCGCACGATGATGCGTGCCGTGCGACGCGCATCGGGCGGCACCAGACGGCCGGTGTGATCGCCGCTGCCGACGTCTTCTTCCAGCGCATCGATGACGTTGCGGACGAGCGCGGCATCGAACGCGGCGCCGTATTGTGCGCGGACTTCTTCGAAGATCGACATCACGCGGCTCCCATGTTGTTGAACATCGACGCGTCTTTGGCCAGGTCGCCGCTCGCCTGCACGCGCTTCTTGTGGCGCGCCGCGAAGTCGAGCATGCGGTCGATCGGCACGCGCGCACGTTCGCCGATGGCCACGTCGACGCGAATTTCGTTGTGGCCGCGTTCGAGCACGTCGGCGAGATTGGCGAGGCCGTTCATCGCCATCCACGGGCAGTGCGCGCAGCTCTTGCACGTCGCGCTGTTGCCGGCCGTCGGCGCTTCGATGAAGGTCTTGCCGGGCGCGGCGAGCTTCATCTTGTGCAGGATGCCGAGATCGGTCGCGACGATGAAGCGCGTCGCATCGAGCCTGACGGCGGCATCGATGAGCTGCGTGGTGGAGCCGACGACGTCCGCGAGCTTCACGACGCCTTCCGGCGACTCCGGATGCACGAGAATCTTCGCGTTCGGATACTGCTCGCGCAGCAGATCGAGTTCGATGCCCTTGAACTCGTCGTGCACGAGACAAGAGCCTTGCCACAGCAGCATGTCCGCGCCGGTTTTCTTCTGGATATAGCCGCCGAGATGTCGGTCCGGTGCCCACAGAATCTTTTCGCCGCGCGCATGCAAGTCGGCGACGATCTCGAGCCCGATCGACGAGGTCACCATCCAGTCCGCGCGCGCCTTCACCGCCGCGCTCGTGTTCGCATAGACCACGACCGTGCGGTCGGGATGCGCATCGCAGAAGGCGGAAAATTCGTCGGCGGGACAGCCGAGATCGAGCGAGCAGGTCGCATCGAGATCGGGCATCAGAATGCGTTTGTGCGGGCTCAGGATCTTGGCCGTCTCGCCCATGAAGCGCACGCCCGCGACGACCAGCGTCCGCGCAGCGTGATCGCGTCCGAAGCGCGCCATTTCCAGCGAATCGGCGACGCAGCCGCCGGTTTCGTCTGCGAGTTCCTGAAGTTCGGCGTCCACGTAATAGTGCGCGACGAGCACCGCCTGCTCGCGCTTCAGCAGCGCGCGAATACGTGCCTTCAACGCACGCTTCTCTTCGAGCGACGGCGCATCCGGCACGCGCGCCCATGCTTCGCCCACTCCGCACGTCAGGCCCCGCGGCCGGTCGTACTCGACGCTTTTGATTGCTTCCATGTTCCTCGTCCCTTGCTCTCGTCCTGCAAAAACACGCGAATCCGGCTGCACAAAAACAAAGACCCCGCCAGAGCGGGGTCTTGTGACGTCATTAAATTTTAACGGATTGCGCGTGTCAGATGTAGCGTCGCAGGCGCAGGGCGAAGTCCTGAAGCGCCTTGATGCCGCTTTCTTCCGCCCGATGACACCAGTCCTGCAACTGCACCAGCAACTGTTCGCGCGACGCGTTGGAGCGATCCCACATGGCCGACAGATCCTTGCGTAGTTCGAGGTAGGAACGCAGCTTCTGATTGTCCGATGCCAGTTCGGTCAACTGCTTGCGCTGCGGCTCGTTCAGGCCTTCTTCTTCCTTGTGGAACCACTTGCGCGCGCCGTGCATCAGCTGATACTTCTCGCGTGCGCCGCCTTCCTTCAGCTTCGCCAGTTCCTGTGCGTAGGCGCGCTTGAGCGCCTTGCCGTAGCGCGCCATCACTTCGTAGCGATTCGACAGCACGGCCTGCAGCGTGTCCTGATCCAGCATGGCCTTGCTCGCGGCGAGCTTCGGCGTCGGCGCGACCTTCTTGACCTTCGCGAGACCGACGAATGACATCAGACGGATGTACATCCAGCCGATATCGAACTCGTACCACTTGCTCGACAGCTTCGCCGACGTGGCGAACGTGTGATGGTTGTTATGCAGTTCTTCGCCGCCGATGAGGATGCCGAGCGGGAAGATGTTGGTCGATGCATCCGACGAATTGAAGTTGCGATAACCCCACCAGTGCGCGAAACCGTTGACAACGCCCGCGGCCCAGAAGGGAATCCAGATCATCTGCACGGCCCACACCGACAGACCGACGATGCCAAACAGGGCGACGTCGATGACCATCATGATGCTGATGCCGAGAATCGGATAACGCGTGTAGACGTTGCGTTCCATCCAGTCGTTCGGCGTGCCGTGGCTGAACTTGCGCAGCGTTTCTTCGTTCTTCGCTTCCGCACGATAGAGTTCGGCGCCTTCCAGCAGCACCTTCCAAATGCCACGCGTCTGCGGGCTGTGCGGATCTTCTTCGGTTTCGCACTTCGCGTGATGCTTGCGGTGGATGGCCGCCCACTGGCCGGTCAGCATGCCGGTGGTGCCCCACAGCCAGAAACGGAAGAAATGGGCCGCGACCGGATACAGGTCCAACGCACGATGCGCCTGGCAGCGGTGCAGATAGATCGTGACGCCGGTGGTGGTGACGTGCGTCATCGCGAGCGTATAAAGCACGATTTGCCACCACGAGAAGTTCAGCAGTCCGTTGGCGAGAAAGTCGAGAGAGGAATTCAGCAAGGCGATTTACCTGTCTTGGCTGGGAAATTCGGAAAAAATCCGGTCGAAAACAACCTTTTGACGCGGCTTGAAGCTGTTTGGCACTTAAAAGCTATGTGCCGAAGTTCGATCGCATTCTACTGCATGCGTTCCAAGCTTCGTTCCAAGCCTTTGTCGTAAAGGCGATTTTTTTGAATCTTATCGGATGGCGAAAAAATCTACGGCCGGAACTGGTGTGCATTTGCCGCTCAAATCGGCCGATTGATCCTCGGAACCCACACTCACGCGGCCGGTGCGGCGTCGTTCCCGCGGCGCTCGGTATTTGCTACCGAATCTTAAAAGAAACGACGTGTTGTTCAAAATCCTAATTTCGCGTTGCGCGTAGGGGATTTCAATGCCGTGGTCCGAGAATAACCGCCACACGTTGCGATTGACCTGCGACTTTACGCCGCCCGTGCCCTTGGCGGCATCCTCGATCCAGAAGCTCAGTTCCAGATTGATGCCGTCCGCGCCGAAACTCGCGAGCAACGCGGCAGGCGCAGGATCCTGCAGCATGCGCTCCACGCCGACCGTGGGTTCGACGAGTAGCTGCATCGCGCGTTCCACGTCCGAGCGGTAGCTCACCTGCACCGCGATCTTCGCGTTGCCGCGCGTCAGATACGACGAATGGTTCTGCACCACGTCCGTGATGAGCTTCTCGTTCGGGATCAGCGTTTCGATGCCGTCGAGCCCGCGCACGACCGTATAGCGCGTGCGGATCTGCGTCACCGTGCCCTGGCTGCCCGCCACGCCGATCATGTCGCCGAGCCTAAGCGAACGATCCAGCAGAATGATGAAGCCCGACACATAGTTGCTGGCGATCTTCTGCAGGCCGAAACCGAGGCCCACGCCCAGCGCCCCGCCGAACACGCCGAGCACCGTGATGTCGATGCCGACGATTGACAGGCTCACGAGAATCGCCGCGAGGATCATCAGCGCGCGGGCGACGCGCGCGAGCACCACTTTCAGATTGCCGTCGAGCGAGCGCGCGCATCAGGCGATCGTCGATCAGCGCGTCACGCAGACCCACAGCACGCCCGAGGCGAGCGACAGCAGCGTCATGTGCGCATTGGCGAAGTTGAAGCGCACGCTTGCCATCCATCGCACGACGTCGTCCTGAATGCCCATCACCGTGAGCAGCATGGCGATCCAGACGATCACCGTGACGAGCTTCTCGAACAGAAACAGCAGCGCGCCCGCTTCGTGTTCCGCGTCGCCCCGGCTGAACACGCGCCGCGCGACGTAGAACATCATGTAGATCACGGTGATGCCGCACAGCGGCACCAGCGCGAGCCGCAAAAAAGCCGTGTGGATGAACGGCGCGAGCGACACCTGCGCGATCGTCACGAAGACCGTGCCGAGCAGCGGAAACAGCGCCTTGTTGAGACTTTCCGCGCCGAAACAGCGCGACTGGCGGCGCGCGCACCACCACGCGACGATCAGCAAGCCAAGCAGCACCGCGGCCTGCCAGAGCACTTCCGGCTCCCCGAAGTCGCGCCCGAGGCGTTCGCTCAACTGGGCCAGGATGCGGTTCTGCATGCTGTCGACGACGCTCGCGCCGCCCGCTTACTCGGCTGCGTCCGATGCTTCCGACGCCTTCGGCGCCTTCGCCTCGGGCACGCATTCCAGTACCGCCGCGAAGAAGCCGTCGGTGCCGTGCTTGTGCGGCCACAGCGACAGGAACTCGCCGGTATCGAGATCGATGCGCTGTTCGGCCAGCACGTCGCGCGCGGGCACGACGCGGAAGTTCGAATGCGTTTCCAGGAACTGCTTCACGACGCCTTCGTTCTCGGCGTCGAGCATCGAGCACGTCGCGTAGACGAGACGGCCGCCGTTCTTCACGAGCCGCGCGGCGCTCGATAGGATCGACAACTGCTTGGGCGTGAGTTCCACGACCGTCTGCGGCGACTGACGCCACTTCAGGTCGGGATTGCGGCGCAGCGTGCCGAGGCCGGAGCACGGCGCATCGACGAGCACGCGGTCGATTTTGCCCGCGAGGCGCTTGATCTTCGCGTCGTGCTCGCTGTCAATCAGCACCGGATTGACGTTCGACAGGCCGCTGCGCGCCAGGCGCGGCTTGAGTTTCGCGAGCCGGCGGTCGGAGACGTCGAATGCGTAGAGACGGCCGCTCGAACGCATCATCGCGCCGAGCGCCAGGGTCTTGCCGCCCGCGCCCGCGCAGAAATCGACGATCATCTCACCGCGACGCGGCGCCATCAGCGAGCAGAGCAACTGGCTGCCTTCGTCCTGCACTTCGATCCAGCCTTCCTGGAACGGCGCGAGACGCGTGAGCGCCGGCTTGCCCGCGACGCGGATGCCGAACGGCGCGAACGGCATTTCGCTCGCGTCGATGCCCGCTTCCACCAGAGCCTTGATGGCTGCGTCGCGCGGCGCCTTGATCGGGTTGGCGCGCAGATCGAGCGGCGCCGGATAGTTCAGCGCGGCGGCCAGTTGCGCGAGTTCCTCGGGCTGGAAACGCTTGCCGAGCACGTCGTAGATCCACTGCGGCAGGTTCGTGCGCACGCGCACCGGCAGGCTCGCCGGATCGATCTTCGAGACCTGCGCGAGCCAGTTGTGCTCGTCGGCGGACACGAAGGGCTTGATCGCGTTCAGGCCGACGGTCTGCATCAGCCCGAGCAGCGCCAGGCGGCGCGCCTGGTTGCCGGTGCCGCTCTCGGCGAGATGCGAAAACTCCATTTTCCGGCGCAGCACCGCGAACACCGCTTCCGCGATGATGCCGCGCTCGCCGTGGCCGAGCTTCGGATGCGCGCGGAAGAAGCGGCTCGTCGCGGCATCGGCGGGGCCGGCGAAACGGAGCACGTCCGCCAGCAGCGTTTCGGTTTGTCCGATCAGAAATCCATGCGGCCTCATGCGCCCTTCCCGGCAGTGTCGGCAAAGAGCCATTGCGGCTCAGACGGCGTGAGGGCGACACGTTCGCCATCGATGGTTAAAGTTAAACGCCCTTCGATAAACCAGCGCACGGCGCGCGGGTAGATGACATGTTCCACTTGCAGCACGCGCGCGGCGAGCGCCGCGGCATCGTCGCCGGCTACGACTGGCACCGCGCCCTGCGCGACGATCGGTCCGTGATCGAGCGTCGGCGTGACGAAATGCACGGTCGCGCCATGCACGCGCACGCCGGCGTCGAGCGCCTGCTGATGCGTGCGCAGCCCCGCGAAGCACGGCAGCAGCGACGGATGCACGTTCAGTATGCGGCCCGCGTAGCGCTCGACGAAGCCGTCGGTCAGCATGCGTATGAAGCCCGCGAGCACGACGAGATCCGGCTCATAGCGGTCGATCTCGCGCGCGAGCGCGGCATCGAACGCTTCGCGGTCCTCGAACCCGCGATGGTCCACCACTTTCGTTTCGATGCCGTTCGCCTGCGCAAAGCTCAGCCCGGCGGCATCTGGCCGGTTGGACACAACCGCGCAAACGCGGGCCGGCCAGCCTTCGCGGGCGCACGCACGCACGACGGCTTCCATGTTGCTCCCGCGTCCGGAGATCAGAATGACGATTTTTTTCATCCGCGGATTTTATCATTCGGCGATGGCGAAAATCGTGCCAATCCGCTGCGTCGAACCCTCGCGCGCCCGTCGATCGGCGTGAACGTTTATAATGTAACGTTTTGCGGCATCACGCCTTTTTTCTTCGACCAACGTTCATCGTGAGAGTCTTTTGCGGCCTCCCCAATGCCGAAAGCCGGTCGCCCTGCGCGCTGACCATCGGCAATTTCGACGGTGTCCACCGCGGCCATCAGGCGCTGCTCGCCCGCGTGCGCGCGGCCGCCGACGCGCGCGGGCTGCCGGTCTGCGTGATGACCTTCGAGCCGCATCCGCGCGAGTTCTTCAATCCGGCATGCGCGCCGCCACGCATCGCGATGCTGCGCGACAAGCTCGAAGCCCTGCACACGAACGGCGTGGACCGCGTCGTGGTCGAGCACTTCAACAACACCTTCGCGAGCCAGTCGCCGGATACTTTCGTCAAGAACGTCATCGTCGACGGTCTGCACGCGCGCTGGGTCATGGTCGGCGACGACTTCTGCTACGGCGCGAAACGCGCGGGCAATTTCGACTCTCTCAAGCGCGCGGGCGAACAATACGGCTTCGAGGTCGAGCAGATGGCCACCGTCGCGCATCCGAACGGCGCGCGCATTTCGTCGTCGTCGGTGCGCGAGTCGCTGGTCGCGGGCGATCTCGACGCGGCGAACGTCGCGCTCGGCCGCCCGTATGTGATCAGCGGCCACGTCGTGCATGGCGCCAAGCTTGGCCGCGACCTCGGTTTCCCCACCTTGAATCTGCCCATCGCGCACCGGCGTCCAGCGCTCGCGGGCATCTTCGTCGTGCGCGTGCACGGCCTTGCCGACGAACCACTGCCCGCCGTCGCGAGCCTCGGACTTCGTCCGACCGTCGACGACTCCGGCCGCGTGCTGCTCGAAGTCTTCGTGCTCGACTGGCACGGCGATGCCTACGGCAAGTTCGTGCGCGTCGAATTCCTGAAGAAGCTGCGCGACGAGGAAAAGTACGTCGACCTCGACACCCTGACCGCCGCCATCGCACGCGACGTCGACAACGCCCGCGCCTATTTCGGCCTTCCGCCCGCGAGCAATGCGGGCAGCCGCGCCACGAGTTTCGCCATTTCGGCGACCGACCGAATTAGGTGAGCGGGCGGCGTCCGCGTCCCCCACGCCCGCGCCGCCCGCTGCCCCGCTTTTCGAATCATCGCGCGCGAGGCGCCGAAGCCAGCGCCGTCTCACCGAATTCACCGAGTCACCCATGAGCGACAAGAAAGAAAAAGCTTCCGCGAAGTACCCCGTCAACCTGCTCGACACTCCGTTCCCGATGCGCGGCGATCTGCCCAAGCGCGAACCGGCATGGGTCAAGGAGTGGCAGGACAACAAGATCTACGAGAAGATCCGCGCGGCATCGAAGAGCCGCAAGAAGTTCATCCTGCACGACGGCCCGCCGTATGCGAACGGCGACATCCACCTGGGCCACGCCGTCAACAAGATCCTGAAGGACATGATCGTCAAGGCGCGCAATCTCGCGGGCTTCGACGCGGTCTACGTGCCGGGCTGGGACTGCCACGGCATGCCGATCGAAATCCAGATCGAAAAGCAGTTCGGCAAGTCGCTGCCCGCCATTGAAGTGATGCAGAAGGCGCGCGCCTACGCGGGCGAGCAGATCGAGAAGCAGAAGGCCGGCTTCCGCCGCCTGGGCGTGCTCGGCGACTGGGACAATCCGTACAAGACCATGAACTTCGCGAACGAGGCGGGCGAGATCCACGCGCTCGGCAAGATCATGGAAAAGGGCTTCGTGTTCCGTGGCCTCAAGCCGGTGAACTGGTGCTTCGACTGCGGCTCGGCGCTCGCCGAGGCGGAAGTCGAATACAAAGACAAGACCGATCCGACCATCGACGTGCTATTCGCGTTCGCCGAGTCGGAGAAGACCGCGCAGGCATTCGGCCTCGCGGCGCTGCCGAAGCAGGAAGGCGGCATCGTCATCTGGACGACGACGCCGTGGACCATCCCCGCGAACCAGGCGCTCAACGTGCATCCGGAGATCGTCTACGCGCTCGTCGATACGACCCGTGGTCTACTGATCCTCGCGCAGGAACGCGTCGAGGAATGCCTGAAGCAATACGGCCTGAACGGCGAGATCGTCGCGACGACGACCGGCGACAAGCTCGCGAACCTGCGCTTCCACCATCCGCTGGCGGCGGCGCATCCGGGCTACAAGTGCACCGCGCCCGTCTATCTCGGCGACTACGTGACGACCGAAAGCGGCACCGGCGTCGTCCACTCGTCGCCCGCTTACGGCGTGGAGGACTTCGTGTCGTGCAAAGCGCACGGCATATCGGACTCGGACATCATCAATCCGGTGATGGGCGATGGCCGCTACATCGAATCGCTGCCGCTGTTCGGAGGACTGTCGATCTGGAAGGCGAATCCGCAGATCGTCGAAGCGCTCGAATCCGCCGGCTCGCTGCTCAAGACCGAGAAGTACACGCACAGCTACATGCACTGCTGGCGCCACAAGACGCCGATCATCTATCGCGCGACCTCGCAATGGTTCGCGGACATGGACGTGACGCCGAACGACGGCGGCCGCACGCTGCGCGAGATCGCGCTCGAAGGCGTGGAGAACACGGCGTTCTATCCGTCGTGGGGGAAGCCGCGCCTCTTCAGCATGATCGCCAACCGTCCGGACTGGACACTGTCGCGCCAGCGCCAGTGGGGCGTGCCGATGGCGTTTTTCGTGCACAAGGAAACGGGCGAGCTGCATCCGCGTACGCTCGAACTGCTGGAAGAAGTCGCGAAGCGCGTCGAACAAGGCGGCATCGAAACCTGGCAGACGCTCGATCCGCGCGAACTGATCGGCGACGACGCCAACCTTTACGAGAAGAACCGTGACACGCTCGACGTGTGGTTCGATTCGGGCACGACGCACTGGCATGTGCTGCGCAGCTCGCACAAGGATTCGCTGCAGTTCCCGGCCAATCTCTATCTCGAAGGCTCGGACCAGCATCGCGGCTGGTTCCATTCGTCGCTCCTAACCGCCTCGATGCTCGACGGCCGCCCGCCTTACGACGCGCTGCTCACGCACGGCTTCATTGTCGACGGCGAAGGCCGCAAGATGTCGAAGTCGCTCGGCAACGGCATCGATCCGCATGAAGTCGCCAACCGGCTGGGCGCGGAAATCATCCGCCTGTGGATCGCATCGACCGACTATTCGGGCGAACTCGCGATCTCCGAGGAAATCCTCAAGCGCGTGACGGAGACGTATCGCCGTATCCGCAACACGCTGCGCTTTTTGCTCGCGAACCTGTCGGACTTCGACTTCGACAAGGACGCGCTGTCCGTCGAAGACTGGCTCGAAATCGATCGCTACGCCGTCGCGCTCACGCGCAATCTGCAGGACGACGCGCTCGCGCATTATGAGAAGTACGAGTTCCATCCGGTCGTCGCGAAAATCGCGACGTTCTGCTCGGAAGACCTGGGGGGCTTCTATCTCGGCGTGCTGAAAGACCGCCTCTACACGACCAGGCCCGATTCGCGCGAGCGTCGCAGCGTGCAGACCGCGCTGTTCCATATCGCGCATGGCTTGCTGCGGCTGGTCGCGCCGTATCTGTCGTTCACGGCGGAAGAAGCGTACAAGGTGCTCAAGCCCGGTCAGGACACGATCTTCACCGAGGTGTACGCGCAGTATCCGGACATCCCGAACGGCGGCGAACTGCTCGACAAGTGGACGCTGATCCGCAACGCGCGCAGCGACGTCACCAAGGCACTGGAAGAAGCGCGCACGGTGAACCAGATCGGCTCGTCGCTGCAGGCGGAAGTCGTGGTGCGCGCGAGCGGCGCGCGCTACGACGCGCTGGCGAGCCTCGGGGATGCGCTGCGTTTCGTGCTGATCACGTCGTCGGCACAGGTCGCGAAGGTGGCGAGCGAGGTGGAAGAGGGAGTCGATGTCACGGCATCGAGCTATCTGAAGTGCGAGCGTTGCTGGCACTATTGCGCGGACGTCGGCTCGCACGCCGAACATCCGGGTCTGTGCGGCCGATGCTTCTCCAACCTGTACGGCGCCGGTGAAACGCGAGGCGCGGCATAAATGGCTCGATCGATGGCGAAAACGTCCTCAACCGTGCGCGGCGGTTCGCTTGCGCCGTGGCTCGGCATCGCGCTGATCGTGATCCTCTTAGATCAGCTGACGAAGATCGCGGTGCAGAAGACCTTCTCCTACGGCAATCCGCACGCGCTCGCGCCTTTCTTCAATCTGCTGCTGGTCTATAACAAGGGCGCGGCGTTCAGCTTCCTCGCTATGGCGGGCGGCTGGCAGCGCTGGGCGTTCACGGCGCTCGGCGTGGTCGCGGCGGTGGTCATCTGCTATCTGCTCAAGCAGTATTCGGGGCAGCGCATGTTCTGCCTCGCGCTGTCGCTCATCATGGGCGGCGCAATCGGCAACGTGATCGACCGGCTGGCCTACGGCCACGTCATCGACTTTCTCGACTTTCACGTCAATGCGTGGCACTGGCCAGCGTTCAATCTCGCCGACAGCGCGATCACCGTCGGCGTGGTACTGTTGATCATCGACGAACTGCGACGCGTGCGCGGCTCGCGCTGATGTCTCTCGCGCGGCGCCCTTCCTGGCGCCGCGCTTCATTTTGCGACGGAGGCCATGTGGAACTCGCGGGCAAACATCTCGTGCTCGGCCTGACGGGCGGCATCGCCTGCTACAAGATCGCGGAACTCACGCGCCTCCTTACCAAGGCGGGCGCGACCGTGCAGATCGTGATGACCGAAGCAGCGACTCAGTTTATCACGCCCGTCACGATGCAGGCGCTATCCGGCCGTCCGGTCTACACGTCGCAATGGGATGCGCGCATGCCGAACAACATGCCGCACATCGACCTGTCGCGCGAAGCGGATGCGATCGTCATCGTGCCCGCCTCCACCGATTTTCTCGCCAAGCTCGCGCAGGGCCGCTGCGACGATCTGCTCTCGACGCTATGCATCGCGCGCGATTGTCCGCTGCTCGTCGTGCCCGCGATGAACCGGCAGATGTGGCAAAACCCGGCGACGCAACGCAATGTTGCGCAGCTTCGCGCGGACGGCGTCGAGGTGCTCGGGCCGGACTCGGGATCGCAGGCATGCGGCGAAGTCGGTGACGGCCGCATGATCGAACCCGAGGCCGCGTTCGAAGCGATCTGCGCGTTCTTCCAGCCGAAGTTTCTGTGCGGGCAGCGCGTGCTGATCACCGCCGGGCCGACCTTCGAGCCGCTCGATTCGGTACGCGGCATCACCAACCGCTCGTCGGGCAAGATGGGCTTCGCGCTCGCGCTCGCGGCGGCGCAGGCGGGCGCGGACGTGCATCTCGTCACCGGGCCGGTCGCGCTCGACACGCCCTGGGGCGTCTATCGAGAAGACGTGCAGACCGCGCAACAGATGCACGACGCCGTGATGGCGGCGACGCCGGATGCCGACATTTTCATCGCCGTGGCGGCGGTCGCGGACTGGCGCGTGGATCACGTCGCGGAACACAAGATCAAGAAGACCGGCGACGGTTCCTTGCCCACCTTCAGCTTCGTCGAAAATCCCGACATTCTCGCGACGGTCGCGAAACTGCCGAATCCGCCCTTCTGCGTCGGCTTCGCGGCCGAGAGCGGCGACCTCGACGTGTACGGCGCGGAGAAGCGCGAGCGCAAGGGCGTCCCCTTGCTGATCGGCAATCTTGGCCCGCTCGCGTTCGGCAGGGACGACAACGAAGTCATGCTGTTCGAGGCATCGGGCACGACGCCGCTGCCGCGCGCCGGCAAGCTCGATCTCGCGCGCACGCTGATCGCGGAAATCGCGAAACGCGCGCCGAAGACCGGCGGAGCGCTGCTGTCATGACGAAACTTTCCGTCCTTGACCAGACGCCCGTGATTCACGGCCACGCGACGGCGGATGCGATCGCCGCGACGCTCGATCTCGCGCAATTCGCCGACGATCTCGGCTACACGCGCTACTGGTGTGCGAAGCATCACGGGCTGCACGGCGATCCAATCCGTGCTCGGAAGTGATGCTCGCGCGTATCGGCAGCCTCACGAAGCGCATCCGCATCGGCTCGGGCGGCGTGATGCTGCCGTATTACTCGTCGTTCAAGGTGGCCGAGCAGTTCCTGATGCTCGAGGCGCTGTTTCCGAATCGCGTCGATCTCGGCGTCGGCCGCGCGCCCGGCGGCGACATGCGCACGGCGCAGGCGATCGCGGCGGGTTCGTACAATCGCGGCGACGTCTTTCCGCAACAGGTCGCCGAACTGATCGCCCTGTTCAACGGCAAGATTCCCGACGACTCACTCGCGCGAGGCTTGCTGCTTCAGCCGCACATCGACACGCGTCCCGAACTGTGGATGCTCGGTTCGTCCGAGTTCGGCGGCCTGCTCGCGACGCAACTCGGCATTCCTTCGCGTTCGCACATTTCATCAACGCGCAGTAAGTATAGGCATCGCGTGGCGGAGGCGTATCGCGGGCGCTTCACGTCAGGCCACGAAGCGAAGCCTTATCTCGCCTCCGCGATCTTCGTGATTTGCGCCGATACCGACGAGCAAGCCGAAGCGCTCGAAAAAGTGGTCGATCTGCGCCGCGTGCAGATGGCCTACGGGCTGAATCAGCCGATTCCGTCGATCGAACAAGGACTCGCTCAGCAATACGGCGAACGTGAGCGCGCGGTGATCGCGTACAAGAAGGCGCGCAGCATNCGCTGCCGATGAACTCATCGTTCTAATCGTCGCCGGCAGCTACGCCGCGCGCACGCGCTCTTACCAACTCCTGGCCGAAGCGTTCGCGCTCGGCACCTGAAGCCTTTCCCTTTCGACCATGAAACTCGACGTCAAGATTCTCGATGCACGCATGCGCGATTATCTTCCCGCCTATGCCACGCCCGGCAGCGCGGGCCTCGACCTGCGCGCTTGCCTCGATGCGCCGCTCGTCATCGAAGCGCATCAGACGGTGCTGGTGCCCACCGGCCTTGCGATCCATCTCGCCGATCCCGGCTATGCCGCGATGATCCTGCCTCGCTCGGGTCTGGGTCACAAGCACGGCATCGTGCTCGGCAATCTGGTCGGGCTGATCGACTCCGATTATCAAGGTCAGTTGATGGTGTCGACCTGGAATCGCGGCGATACCGCGTTCACGCTCAACCCGATGGAGCGTCTCGCGCAGATGGTCATCGTGCCGGTCGTGCAAGCGAGCTTCAATATCGTCGACGACTTCGACGCGAGCGAGCGCGGCGCGGGCGGTTTCGGCAGCACCGGCAAGCATTGAGCGGCTGACGCGCTTTCTTCGAGGCGAAGCAAAACGGCGCGATGTGAATCGCGCCGTTTTGCTTGTTGCCGCCGTGTCGATCAGTCGACCTCGATCGTCTCCAGATTCGGGCTGCGCGGCGGCGACGGGTTCTCGTCGAACGTGATCTGAACCTTGTCGTCCGCGTCGACGTCGATGTTGACGCGACCGCCGCTCGTCAGCTTGCCGAACAGCAGTTCGTCGGCCAGCGCACGACGGATCATGTCCTGGATCAAACGCTGCATCGGACGCGCGCCCATCAGCGGATCGAAACCGTGCTTCGCCAGATACTTGCGCAGCGCATCGGTGAAGACCGCATCGACCTTCTTCTCATGCAACTGATCTTCCAGTTGCATGAGAAATTTGTCGACCACGCGCAGGATAATTTCCTCGTCCAGCGAGCGGAAGCTGATGATCGCATCCAGACGGTTGCGGAACTCCGGCGTGAACATGCGCTTGATGTCGGCCATTTCGTCGCCCGATTCGCGTCGCGACGTGAAGCCGATCACCGCCTTGCCCATCGCCTCGGCGCCCGCATTCGTCGTCATGATGATGATGACGTTGCGGAAATCCACCTTGCGGCCGTTGTTGTCCGTCAGCGTGCCGTGATCCATCACCTGCAGCAGCACGTTGTAGATGTCCGGATGCGCCTTTTCGATTTCGTCGAGCAGCAGCACGCAATGTGGCTTCTTCGTGACGGCTTCGGTCAGCAGACCGCCCTGATCGAAGCCGACATAACCCGGCGGAGCGCCGATCAGACGGCTGACCGCGTGACGCTCCATGTATTCCGACATGTCGAAGCGCAGCAGTTCGATGCCGAGCGTGAACGCGAGCTGCTTCGCGACTTCGGTCTTGCCGACGCCGGTCGGGCCGGAGAACAGGAACGCGCCGATCGGTTTGTCCGTCTTGCCGAGGCCCGCGCGCGCCATCTTGATCGATGCCGACAGCGCATCGATGGCCGGATCCTGGCCGAACACGACTGCCTTCAGATCGCGATCGAGCGTCTGGAGCTTGCTGCAATCGTCCTGCGACACGCTTTGCGCCGGCACGCGCGCGATCTTCGAGATGATCTCTTCGATCTCGCTTTTGCCGATGGTCTTCTTCTGCTTCGACTTCGGCAGGATGCGTTGAGCCGCGCCCGCTTCGTCGATCACGTCGATTGCCTTGTCCGGCAGATGACGGTCGGTGATGAAGCGCGCCGACAACTCAGCAGCAGCCGACAGCGCACCCGACGAATACTTCACGCCGTGATGCTCTTCGAAGCGCGTCTTAAGTCCGCGCAGGATGGCGACGGTCTGCTCGACCGATGGCTCGGTGACATCGACTTTCTGGAAACGACGCGACAGCGCCGCGTCCTTTTCGAAGATGCCGCGATATTCCGTGAACGTGGTCGCGCCAATACACTTCAACTGACCCGACGACAACGCCGGCTTCAGCAGGTTCGACGCGTCGAGCGTGCCGCCCGATGCCGCGCCCGCGCCGATCAGCGTGTGAATTTCGTCGATGAACAGAATGGTGTGCGGACACTCCTTCAGTTCCTTCAGCACGGTCTTCAGACGCTGTTCGAAATCGCCGCGATACTTCGTGCCCGCGAGCAGCGCGCCCATGTCGAGCGAATACACTTGCGCGTCGGCGAGGATGTCCGGCACTTCGCCGCGCGTGATGCGCCATGCGAGGCCTTCGGCGATCGCGGTCTTGCCTACGCCGGCTTCGCCGACGAGCAGCGGATTGTTCTTGCGGCGGCGGCACAGCACCTGCACCACGCGCTCGACTTCCAGCTCGCGGCCGACCAGCGGATCGATCTTGCCGTCCTTGGCGAGCTGATTGAGATTCTGAGTGAACTGCGCAAGCGGCGTTTCCTTCTGCGCGGCGGCGTCTTCCGATTCCGGATTGGCCTCGCTGCTCGCCTTCGCGGCGTCGCCGCTGTTCGTCTTGGCGATACCGTGCGAAATGAAATTCACGACGTCCAGACGCGTCACGCCCTGCTGCTGCAGATAGTAGACCGCGTGCGAGTCCTTCTCGCCGAAGATCGCCACTAGCACGTTCGCGCCGGTCACTTCCTTCTTGCCGTTCGAAGTCGATTGCACATGCATGATCGCGCGCTGAATCACGCGCTGGAATCCAAGCGTCGGCTGCGTATCGACGTCGTCCGTACCCGGCACGGTCGGCGTGTTGTCATGAATGAAATTGCGCAGGTTCTGACGCAAATCTTCAATATTGGCTGCGCAGGCGCGCAACACTTCAGCCGCGGTCGGATTGTCCAACAGGGCGAGCAGCAGATGCTCGACCGTTATGAACTCATACCGCGCCTGACGTGCTTCCATAAACGCCATGTGCAGACTGACTTCCAGTTCCTGGGCAATCATGCTTCCTCCATCATGCACTGCAAGGGATGCCCCGCTTGCCGTGCATGGCTAACAACTTGCTCAACTTTGGTCGACGCAATGTCTCGCGTGTAGACCCCACAAACTCCCCGACCTTCGCGATGAACCTTGAGCATGATCTGCGTCGCAGTCTCACGATCTTTATTGAAGTATTTCTGCACGACCATCACGACGAATTCCATCGGCGTGAAGTCGTCATTCAGCAGCACCACTTTGTACATCGCCGGCTTCTTGAGCTTCTGCTCTTGCCGCTCGAGCACCGTGCCATCTTGCTTGTTGGGATTAGTCGCCATACACCCATTCTAAACAACACGGACGCACTCGCAATCGCAGCTCCCGCAGCCGACCAGCCGGTCGGAATAAGTTGCCGAAAGCGCGTTTCTGGCGATACGGTCCATCGAATCCCGCCGCTGCCTTTGTGAATCGGCGCGGCCCGCTTCACCTCGTCCGACCCAGTATCGCACAGCTTCAAAAAAACAAACTCAACCCCTTGTGCCCGTTCAGGCCGTAGCACACAAGTAAGTCGATTAAAGTGAGTCGATTATGCGACTTTTCAAGATGCCTTGCTTGGACGAGACCGCACATGCAGAGGAGGAATTACCCTACGAATAGCATTAGCGGCAACGAGCATAACGGCTATCCCAAAAATTCCTTGACACCCGAATTAAGGGATTTAACAATCAAACTGGTATTTTTTCCGGGGGCCTTCGGGCAAAAAGCAGGCCGTGAGCAGGCCGTGAGCAGGCCGTGAGCAGGCCGTGAGCAGGCCGTGGTGAGCTAGTGAGGAGGGGCGGCTCACATAGTGGGGTGTGCCGCTGATTTTTCGAGCGTGCTCTGGTTGCGACGAGAGTTAGAGGGGAAGTACGAATGTCTACTGGTACGGTCAAGTGGTTCAACGACGCGAAAGGCTACGGATTCATCACGCCCGATGAAGGCGGCGAGGATCTGTTCGCACATTTCTCGGCGATTCAAATGAACGGTTTCAAGACGCTCAAGGAAGGCCAAAAGGTGTCCTTCGAGATCGTGCAGGGACCGAAAGGCAAGCAAGCATCGAACATCCAGAACGCTGCCTGACCGTTCGAACGCACTATGCTTCGTGAAACCCGGCCATGTCGCCGGGTTTTTTATTTTTGTCGCGGCGTTGCACCGGTAAAAGAAAATCCCGAAAGGCCATCGCCGCTTCGAGGTTTTTTAGTCATTCACACGACGACGCGCTTCACATGTGCTCGATCATCACGTCGCCGAAACCGGAGCACGACACCTGCGTCGCGCCCTCCATCAGACGCGCGAAATCGTAAGTCACGCGTTTTGACAGAATGGATTGCTCCATCGAATGGATGACGCGATCCGCCGCCTCGAACCAGCCGAGATGACGCAGCATCATTTCGGCGGAAAGAATTTCAGAGCCCGGGTTCACGTAATTCTTTTCTTGCCCGCGTACTTGGGCTCGGTGCCGTGCGTGGCCTTGAACATCGCAACCGAATCCGACATGTTCGCGCCCGGCGCGATGCCGATGCCGCCCACCTGCGCCGCCAGCGCGTCGGAGATGTAGTCGCCGTTCAGATTCAGCGTCGCGATGACGTCGTATTCCGCCGGGCACAACAGAATCTGCTGCAGGAACACATCCGCGATCACGTCCTTCACGACGATATCGCCGCCCGTCTTCGGATTCTTCACCTTCATCCACGGACCGCCGTCGATCAGTTCCGCACCGAATTCCTTCTGCGCGAGCGCATAGCTGTAATCTCGGAACGCGCCTTCCGTGAACTTCATGATGTTGCCCTTGTACACGAGCGTGACCGACCGTCGTTCGTTGTCGATCGCATACTGGATCGCCTTGCGCACCAGCCGCTCGGTGCCTTCGCGCGACACCGGCTTGATGCCGAGCCCCGACGAATCCGGGAAGCGGATCTTCTTCACACCCATTTCTTCGCGCAAAAACCGGATGACCTTCTTGGCCCCGGGCGAATCCGCCGGCCATTTGACGCCCGCGTAAATGTCTTCCGAGTTCTCGCGAAAGATCACCATGTCGATCTCTCCGGCTCGCGTACCGGCGACGGCACGCCCTTGAAATAGCGCACCGGACGCAGGCATACATACAGATCGAGTTGCTGCCGCAAAGCGACGTTCAACGAGCGAATGCCGCCACCGACCGGCGTCGTCAGTGGGCCCTTGATCGACACCAGATACTCCTTCACCGCATCGAGCGTTTCGTCGGGCAGCCAGACATCCGGGCCGTAGACGCGAGTCGCCTTTTCGCCCGCGAAGATTTCCATCCATTGAATCCTGCGCTTGCCGTCGTAGGCCTTCTCGACTGCCGCATCGATCACCTTGATCATCACCGGCGTGATGTCGACGCCCGTGCCATCACCCTCGATATACGGGATGATCGGTCGATCGGAAACGTTGAGCGAGAAATCCGCGTTGACGGTGATCTTGTCGCCGTCCGACGGAACCTGGATGGTTGATACGGCATGGTCTACTCCAAAGAAGGCCAGGCTTGAATGGAATCGAGCTGAGTAAGCTGAGTAATGTGGGGTGTGGCAAGTACAGCGAAACCGTCATTCTAACCATGCCGATGCCCCGACGCGCGCCGCGCAAGGCGTCACGCGGCGGTCATGGCGCGCGGATGCAGATGCATTAAGATGCCGCTCATCGCCCTGAACAAGCCCCTTCGGCACCATCTGCCAGTTTTTCCCCGCACGAGACGCGCTTCCTTCCCCGCACGAGGCGCGCGCATCGCTCGGCGACTGGGTAGACACCGGGCGTGTATCCCGCCGGGCGGCTCGACGCCGACAGCGAAGGCCTGCTGCTCACGGACGACGGCGCCCTGCAGGCGCGCATCGCGGAACCGCGTCACAAGCTCGTCAAGCGTTACTGGGCGCAAGTCGAAGGCGAGCCGGACGATGCCGCGCTCGCGCATCTCGCGCGCGGCATCGATCTCGGCGATTACGTGACGCGGCCGTGCCGCACGGCCTTCGTCGCCGACAATGCCGTCACCCGCTTGTGGGAGTGCACGCCGCCGATTCGCTATCGCGTGGCGATTCCGACGACGTGGATCGAACTCGCGATCGCCGAAGGCAGGAACCGCCAGGTGCGCCGCATAACCGCGGCCGTCGACTTTCCGCCGACTCTGCGGCTCGTGCGCGTCGCGATCGGCGCGCTCGATGTCTTCAGCCTGAGTCTCGCGCCCGGCGAAAGCATCGACGTGCCGCCGCGCTTGCCGTGGCATCGATGAATCGCATTCACCGATAAAAATAAGCAAAGACGATGCGATTCGTTGACATCGCTTAAAGAAGTTGTCACGGACTTGCGCTAGCGCGGAAAACATGCGCTGTATTCGCACCAAAAAACTTTTGTTTGGCTGCACGAATCTTTTTCGAATCGCGTCAACCACCGCTTCCGACAATGCGTTAAGGCCACAGATGCCGCGCAAAGCCATCCGGCATGAATGAAATATGCCTTTCGATCAGCCTGTGCGCTCCAGGCTAATTGAAAGGTATTAAACATTCACAGTCGAATCGTTCGATTTGTTCGATTCTTGTTCGATTCGACTGTCAACCGAAAGGTGGATGGCTCGTTTACCGACATGACTCAATGACCGGGTCGTTTGGTTAATCAACTCTTGCTGAGGATTCAAACATGAACAAACTGATCGCTGCTCTCGTCGCCGGCCTGTTCGCAACAGCTGCTTTCGCTCAAGAAGCTTCGTCGGCTGCTGCTTCGTCGGCTGCTGCTTCGTCGGCACCGGCTAAGAAGGCTCACAAGTCGTCGCACAAGAAGTCGTCGAAGAAGAAGGCTGCTTCGGCGCCGGAAGCTGCTTCCGCAGCTCAGTAAGTACGTTGTAAAAGGCAGTATAGCGAATCAAGAACGAGTCGTACCGCGCCGTCCTTACGGCGTTCGAGGGCAGATGGCCGCAAGGCATCTGCTCTTTTGTTTTGCATCGACGCATCGAGTAACATGCCGGGGCTTCGCGCGATCCACCGGCGCGGATATTCGATCAGACTGGGAGCATCGTCGTGAATCTCGCACTGCAACTTGGGCAATTTCGCCGACTTCGGCAACCCCGGAATCAACGATTCAACCTCGGCAGCACGCTGCGCGCGTGCATCGTCGCGCTGCTCCTGCCCTGCGCCGCGCTGCCGATGACGCAAGCACAGGCGCAATCCATGCCGCCGGGCGCGAAACAGCCGCAGGACTTCCCGCGCGCGAAGCTCACCGCCGGCATGTACGTGA
>JAQFVI010000405.1:138-443 GCA_029439495.1 Caballeronia sp. BR6202001590007 | reverse complement strand
CGATGCAGCCATGGCCGCCTCCGATGCCGACCGCGAACAGGGTCTCATGTACCGCACGAAGCTCGCGTCGAACGAAGGCATGCTGTTCGTCTTCAACGAAAACGCGGTGCACTGCTTCTGGATGAAGAACACGCTGATCCCGCTGTCGATCGCGTTCATCCGCGCGGACGGAACGATCACCGACATCGACGAAATGGATGCCGAGACGGAGAACAACCACTGCCCGCGCAACAACGGCGTATTCGCGCTGGAAATGAGCAAGGGCTGGTTCGCCTCGAAGGGCATCAAGCCGGGCATGCAGATCA
>JAQFVI010000405.1:0-128 GCA_029439495.1 Caballeronia sp. BR6202001590007 | reverse complement strand
CCGACGTGTCCTCGCGGCACGCTGGTTTTTTTCGCCTCGGGACGAAGCTGGCAGGATTCCTGCAAACAACTTCAAAGATTCTGTCTGGGCCCGAACTGTATAGACCGGGGACATTGCTGACAGTCTGT
>JAQFVI010000404.1:132-2815 GCA_029439495.1 Caballeronia sp. BR6202001590007 | reverse complement strand
CGAAAACTTCCGCGAAGGCGGCGATGTCAGGCGCAACGTCGGCCCGCATTTCTTCGGCGAAGACGACAGCCACTTCTTCGAAGCCTTCAATCGCAACAAGTGCAGCCTGACGCTCGACCTGAATAAACCCGAAGGCCGCGACGTGCTGCTAGATTTGGTCGCGACCAGCGATGCGGTCTTCAACAACCTGCGTGGCGACCTGCCCGTGAAACTCGGACTCACCTACGCGCAGTTGAAGGACGTCAACCCGGCCATCGTCTGCGCACATCTGTCGGCCTACGGACGCACCGGCAGCCGCGCCGCATGGCTGCTCGGCTACGACTCTGATGCAGGCGGAAGCGGGCTATCTGTCGATCACCGGCGAGCCGGACAGTCCGCCCGCGCGCTTCGGTCTGTCGATCATCGATCTGATGACGGGCACGACCGCCGCAATGGGTCTGCTCGCGGGTCTCGTCGAAGCGCGCGCGACCGGCGTGGAACGCGATATCGACACGAGTCTCTTCGACGTCGCGCTGCATAACCTCGCGTATGTCGGCACCTGGTATCTCGGCGGCACCGTGACGGGACGCGACCGCGCTCGGCGCATCCTTTGCTCACGCAGAGCCAGTTGTACAAGACGAAGGACGGCTGGATTTTCCTGATGTGCAACAAGGAGAAGTTCTGGGGCGTGCTCGCGGAGATTCTGGATCGTTCGTCGTGGATCAGCGACGAGCGCTTCAACAGCTTCAAGGCGCGTCTCGCGAATCGCGATCTGGTGGAACGCGAACTGGACGCCGCGCTTTCCACGGCGACGACCGCGCAATGGCTCGAACGCCTCGGCGGCCGCGTGTCCGCCGCGTCGGTGTACGACATCAAGCAGGCGCTCGACAATCCATTCGTGGCGGAGCGGCAGGGCGTGACGGAAGCGGAGCATCCGCGCTTCGGCAAGGTGCGCAACGTGGCGGCGCCGGTGCGCGTCGACGAGACCGTGCCCGCGCGCTGTGCGCCCGAGCTCGAGCAGGACAATGCGAGACTCTTCGCCGAACTCGGTTACGATGCTGATCGGATCGCCGGTTTGCGCGAGAGCGGTGCGGTGCTGTGAGCACGATGCGATGAGTCCTCTGGCCACGCACGATGTCGCGCCTCTCGCGAATCAGGCGGCTCGGCCCGTCAATCCTTCATCGTGCGTGCAAAAGATGGTCAACGTGCTGGGACAACCACCACACTACCTGCAACTCGCGCAGACGCTCATCAACGAGATTCAGAGCGGCCGCTTTCCTGTCGGTACGACCATTCCCACCGAGTTCGAACTGTGCGAGCAGTTCGGCGTGAGCCGCTCGACCGTGCGAGAAGCAGTCAAGCAGCTCGTGCAGCTCGGCATGGTCATGCGGCAGGCGGGCATCGGCACGACGGTCAAGTCGGCGAATTCGGAAGGCAGCTATCGTCAGGTGATGCAGCAACTCAACGACCTGCATCGCTACACGGCGGACACGGTGCTCAAACTGTTGCGCAAGGATACCGTCGAGCTGGCCGATCCGGTGCTCTGCGCGATGCTCAACGCAAAGCCAGGCGAGACCTGGCTGCATCTGGAAGGCGTGCGCCGCTCGCCTGAGAGTGCCGATCCGATCTATCATACCGAAGTCTATATCCAGCCCGCGTTCCGCTCGCTGACGGGCTTCGAGAACGAGCCGCATACGCCGATCTATACGTTCATCGAGCGTCAGTTCGGCGAGCAGATCGCGCAAGTTCAGCAGGAAATCCGCTCGATCGCGTTGCCGGCGGATATCGCGAAGATCGTCAATGCGAAGGCACGTTCTCCCGCCTTGTGGCTGCTGCGGCGCTATTTCAACAAGCGCGGCGAGATCGTCGAAGCGGCAATCAGCATTCATCCCGCCGATCGCTTCAGCTATTCCGAAACCTTCCAGCGCGGTTGGAGCGGAGCCTGAAGCGCACGGCGTCTTACAGGACACTCGCATGATCGAAAGAAGTTATCTGTTCGTTCCGGGCGATCGTCCCGAACGCTTTGCAAAGGCGCTGGCAACCGGCGCGCATCAGGTCGTCATCGATCTGGAAGATGCCGTCGCACTCGATGCGAAAGTCGATGCGCGCGCGCAAATCGCGCAGTGGCTGCGCGATGCGGATCGCGCGCGCGTGGTGATTCGCGTGAATGCGTTCGGCACGCCCTGGCACGAAGAGGACGTGGCGATGGTGCGCGCGGCGCGCATCGGCCGCGTGATGCTGCCCAAGGCCGAAGACGTGTTGCAACTCGCGGACGTCGCGGCGCGTGGCGGCGAGGACGTGCAACTGATCGCGCTGATCGAAAGCGTCGCGGGCGTGGTGCGGATGCGCGATATCGCGCAGAGCTGGCACGTTGCGCGGCTTGCGTTCGGCTCCTTCGATTTCAGCGTCGACGCGGGCATCGACGGCACGACGCGTGAACTCGACTACGTGCGGTCGCAATTCGTGATCGAATCGCGCTTCGCGGGCATTGCACCGCCGATCGACGGCGTGACGCTCTCGACGAGCGATGCCGACATCATCGCCGCCGACGTGCTCGATGCGCGGCGTTTTGGTTTCGGCGGCAAGCTGTGCATCCATCCGAAGCAGGTCGATGCCGTCAACCACAGCTTTGCGCCGACCGATGCCGAGCGCGAATGGGCGACGCGCGTGCTCGCCGCGCTGGAGGCGAATCCGCGCGGCGCGA
>JAQFVI010000404.1:0-122 GCA_029439495.1 Caballeronia sp. BR6202001590007 | reverse complement strand
CACTGTCGACGGCAAGCTCGTCGACAAGCCGATCGTCGATCGCGCGAAACGCATTCTGGCTGCCTGAAACGCACTATACGGAGAGTGAATGATGAAAATTCTGGTGCCGGTCAAGCGCGTGG
>JAQFVI010000403.1:533-18034 GCA_029439495.1 Caballeronia sp. BR6202001590007 | reverse complement strand
GACACGAGAAGCGAGCACCGCCCAAGAAACCCAGCCCAACGTCCTACCACCGCACCCCGAACGCCTGCCGAAGCTCATCAATAGCCTCGACCGAAAGCCCCCCGGCGAAGCCAAAAACAGCCGTGCGGTTTCCTCAAGCTCCTCGAGCGCCTAACTCGCGTGCGAAACGGACTTCTCCCAAACTACAGGCCCAAGCCGTTCGAGCAAAACCGCTCGCACCCGAGAAGCCAAAGCCGCGACTTCTTCAGCAACAGCAGCATCACCCAGGCTTGCGATAAGCAATCAAAGGAACATACCCCACCTTCATCACGTAATAAGGCGTGATCGACGGCAAGACGTCGTCCTTCGTCCATACGCCCGCGAGCGTCAACGCAACGAGATGCGTCGAATGGGTATGCACGACGCCCCGCACCTGCGCATTGTTCTCGTAGATTCGCCGATGCAGCGCCAGCGTCTTCGAAAAGGACGCCCGCCCAGAATCATCGATAGAAACCGTGACAGTAAGCGGCGTCACCCGTGCAGCTTGCGAAGAAACCTTGGGCAAATCCAGCCGAATGGCATGCGTAAACAACGGCGCAGTGATGATGAAGATCACGAGCAAGACCAACATCACATCGATGAGCGGCGTCATGTTGATCTCGGTCATCGGCGCACCGCCGGATTTTTTATCAAGTCCGCCGAAGGCCATTGCACGCTCCTTACTCGCACTCGCCGCACACGAACGCATGCAGATTGTGCACAAAACCGTCGAGTTCCTCGGAAATCTGCCGCACATAGCGGCCAAGCACGTTATAGGCGAGCACCGCCGAAATCGCGACGACCAGTCCAAACGCCATCATGATGAGCGCCTCGTCCACCGGTCCAGCGACGTTCTCGATCATCGCCGGACCGCTCGCCGCGATGCTCGACAGCGCGTGACAGATGCCCCACACCGTGCCCAGCAAACCGACGAACGGCGCCGTCGCGCCCACCGACGCCAGCAGCACCTGACCGAACTCCAGCCGCCGCTGCGATCGCAGCAAGGCCTGCCGCAACGCGCACAATATGCGTTCGCTGCGCTCGACGCGCGTGAGCAACGCGCCCGGCATTTCCGCCTCCGACGCATGCCACGCCGCCTCCGCGAGCGGCAAATACAACACGCGCTCGCGATCCGCGCGCCGCAACGTGCCAATGCCGTCCGTCAGGCTCGACGCCTCCTAGAAACGCTGCATCGCGAGCAGCACGCCCGCGACCGCATGCGGCACGGCATCGCCGGGCTGCAAGTAATGAACGATGCCCGTCGCTGCCATCGTCGATGTATCAGCGCAGGCCGAGCACGTCCTGCATGTCGAAGAAGCCCTTGTCGCGCCCTTCGAGGAAACGCACCGCGCGCAACGCACCCTGCGCATACGACAGCCGGCTCGCCGACTTGTGCGTGATCTCGATGCGCTCGCCGATGCCCGCGAACAGCACCGTGTGGTCGCCGACGATATCGCCGCCGCGAATCGCCGAAAAACCGATGGTCGACGGATCGCGCTCGCCGGTCACGCCCTCGCGCGCGTACACGGCGCAATCCTTCAGGTCGCGGCCCAGCACCTTCGCGATGACTTCGCCCATGCCGAGCGCGGTGCCCGACGGCGCATCGACCTTGTGGCAGTGATGCGCCTCGATGATCTCGATGTCGTAGCCCGTCGCGAAATGCTTGGCCGCAAATTCGAGCAGCTTCATGGTGACGTTCACGCCGACGCTCATGTTCGGCGCGAACACGACGCCGATCTTCTCGCCCGCCGCGCGCAACTGCGCCTTCTGCTCGTCGGAGAAACCGGTCGTGCCGATGATCATCTTCACATCGTGACGCAGCGCCGCGTCGAGATGCGCGAGCGTGCCTTCGAGACGTGTGAAGTCGATCAGGTAATCCGCTTGCGCGAACACGCGCTCGACGTCGTCGGTGAGCAGCACGCCCGTCGTCTTGCCGAGAAACGCGCCCGCGTCCTGCCCGAGCTGCGGAACGTCCGGGCGATCGAGCGCGCCCACGAGTTGCGTGTCGGGATCGGCGAGAACAGTTTCGATCAGCATCCGGCCCATGCGGCCCGATGCGCCGGCGATGGCGATTTTCATGGCGGTCTCTGTCTGAATCGGTGAGCCGCGCGCGGTGCAGGCGTGCGCGCGCGGCGGAAGGTACGGCAGATGCGTCAGGCGTTGCGATGCGCCGCCCCGCACGAGCGGCGACCCGCACGAGGTGCTTACTGGCTCTGCTGCGGCATCGTGAACTGCGCTTGACTGCCGTTGGACATCGTCGGCGCGGGCGAGCTGCTCGTCGGTCCGACCGCGCTGCTGTCCGGAATCTGGATCTGCGAAGGACGGCGCTGAAGCTGGATCTGCGAATTGGTACCCGAGCCGCCCGCGCTCGTTGGCGCGTTGCTGTACGTGGACGAGCGCTGGCGTCCCGTCGGCATGTCGACCTGCGCCATCGCGCGATTGGCCGCCTGCGCGGCTTCCTGATTCGCGTCGCCCGCGAACGCCGCCGCCGCGCTCGATGCCACGGACGGCGCGGCAGGTGCCGCCGGTGCGACCGGCTTGGCGACCTTCACGCCCTTGTCGCCGTCGATTTCCGCGAGCAGTTCGAGATTCGACGGAAGATTCTCGCCGCCCGACCAGCTGACGATGCGATCGTTGGCGAAATTCACGATGAAGTCACGCTGCTGAACGACGGCCGTCGATCCGCGCTTGAAGTAGAATACGTAGTCCCAACGATCCGCGTGGAACATGTCGGTGAGCAGCGGCGTGCCCAGAAGCTGTTTGACCTGGTCGCGCGACATGCCGACCTGCATCTGACTCGCGGCTTCCTCCGACACGAAATTGCCTTGCACGACCGTGATCCGATAAGGCGTGATCCGTTGTGCGATCTTTTGCGTAACGCTGTCGTACGTCGAGCAACCGGCGAGCAATGCGGCCACGGTTGCTGCGATCATCATTCCCCGCATGCGACGGCTCTCCTGCGATTCGATAAAGATTTGAAAAACATTTCACCTTGTGCGCGAGACGCCCGACAGCCGCGCGCGCCCCTCGAGCCTGCAACGACGCGATCCGGAACTGCGCGAAGTGCCCAGCTAAGAAAAAACGCATTAACATGCGAACTTTAAATTGTACTCTAGGGATGCTTAGCCATGACCAATCCCGCCGATCTCAAGAATATTGGGCTCAAGGCGACCCTGCCGCGCCTCAAGATTCTGGAGATTTTCCAGCACAGTCCGGTACGTCATCTGACCGCTGAAGACGTCTATCGAAATCTACTCAGCGAAGAACTCGATATCGGGCTCGCGACGGTTTATCGCGTGCTCACGCAGTTCGAGCAGGCAGGTCTGCTGTCGCGGAGCAATTTCGAATCGTGCAAAGCCGTGTTCGAACTCAACGAGGGCTCGCACCACGATCACCTTGTGTGCATCGACTGCGGTCTCGTCGAAGAATTCTTCGACGCCGAAATCGAACGCCGCCAGCAGTCGATCGCGAAGGAACGCGGATTCAAGCTTCACGAGCATGCGCTCGCGCTGTATGGCGCATGCACGAAGGAAAACTGCCCGCATCGCAAGCACTGATCGCGCTGCGCCGGACTTTTCCGGCGCGCGGTTGCTGAACGCGACACGCCGCCGCTCATCGTTTCCGATGAGCGGCGGTTTTGTTTCGTCCGTCGCATTCGAGAGATGCGTATGCGAGTGATTCGCGATTGCATTTGTTGGACCCGGCATTGCCCGATCGCGCAAAAAAGCCGCTCCGAAGAGCGGCTTTCGTATGTCACGCCGGCCGAACAGCCGGTCCGCCGATGCGCTTCGATGCGCTTATTTCGCGTTCGCGAGGGCGACTGCCGTGTCCAGCATGCGGTTCGAGAAGCCCCACTCGTTGTCGTACCAGCTCGACACCTTCACGAGACGGCCCGACACCTTCGTCAGCGTTGCGTCGAATGTCGACGAAGCCGGGTTGTGGTTGAAGTCGACCGAGACCAGCGGCGCGTCGTTGTAGCCGAGGATGCCCTTGAGCGGACCTTCTGCGGCTTCCTTCATGATCGCGTTGACTTCCTCGACCGCCGTGTCGCGCGCGGCGATGAACGACAGGTCGACGACCGACACGTTGATCGTCGGGACGCGGATGGCGTAGCCGTCCAGCTTGCCGTTCAGTTCCAGCAGCACGAGGCCGACCGCCGATGCCGCACCCGTTTTCGTCGGGATCTGGCTGTGCGTGGCCGAGCGCGCGCGGCGCAGGTCTTCGTGATAGACGTCGGTCAGAACCTGATCGTTGGTGTAGGCGTGGATCGTGGTCATCAGGCCGTTCACCAGGCCGATTTTGTCGTTCAGCGGCTTGACGAGCGGCGCGAGGCAGTTCGTAGTGCACGACGCGTTCGAAATGACCGTATCCGATGCCTTCAGCACGTTGTGGTTCACACCGTACACGACGGTCGCGTCCACGTCCTTGCCGCCGGGCGCCGAGATGATTACCTTCTTCGCGCCGCCCTTGATATGCTCGCTGGCCTTCTCTTTCGTCGTGAAGAAGCCCGTGCACTCGAACACGACGTCGACCTTCAGCTCGCCCCACGGCAGTTCGGCCGGGTTGCGGTTCGCGAGCACGCGAATCTTGTCGCCGTTGACGACGAGGTAGTCGCCGTCCACCGACACTTCGCCCGGAAACTTGCCGTGCGCCGTGTCGTACTGCGTCAGGTGCACGTTCGTCTTAGCATCGCCGAGATCGTTGATGCCAACGATTTCGATGTCGTGCTTCTTGCCGTTTTCATAGAAGGCGCGCAGCGTGTTGCGGCCGATCCGGCCGTAGCCGTTGATTGCAACGCGAATCGTCATGGTCTATCTCCTGATGGCTAAAAAAACCTGATGTCGCTGACGTGGGTCGTTAGGCGTTCAGCACGGATTTCGCCGTCGCTACGACGTTCTCGGCCGTGAAGCCGAAGTGCTTGAACAGCACGCTCGCCGGCGCCGACTCGCCGAACGTGTCGATGCCGACCACGCCGCCTTCGAGTCCCACGTACTTGCGCCAGAAATCCGTCACGCCGGCTTCGATCGCCACGCGCGCCACGCCCTTGGGCAGCACGCGCTCGCGATACTCGGCGTCTTGCTTGTCGAACACGTTCGTGCAGGGCATCGAGACGACGCGCGCGCCGATGCCTTCCTTCGCCAGCGCCTCGACTGCCTGCATCGCGAGCTGCACTTCCGAGCCGGTCGCGATGAGGATGATCTTGCGCGCGGGGATGTCGTCGTTCCAGTCGCGCAGCACGTAGCCACCCTTCGCGATATTCGCGATCTGGATGTCGTTGCGCGGCGAGAACTGCAGATTCTGCCGGCTGAAGATCAGCGTCGACGGGCCCTTGTACTCGATCGCCTGCGTCCACGCGACCGCCGTCTCGACGGTGTCCGCCGGGCGCCAGGTGTGCAGGTTCGGAATCAGGCGCAGGCTCGATACGTGTTCGATCGACTGGTGCGTCGGGCCGTCTTCGCCGAGGCCGATGGAATCGTGCGTAAACACGAAGATCGAACGCGACTTCATCAGCGCGGCGACGCGCAGCGCGTTGCGGTTGTAATCCGAGAACGTCAGGAACGTGCCGCCGAACGGGCGATAGCCGCCGTGCAACACGATGCCGTTGATGGCCGCGCTCATGCCGAACTCGCGCACGCCGTAGTTGATGTGATTGCCCCACTGGATGCCCGCGCGGTTCGGGTTCGCGTTTTCCGCGTCGCCCGCGGCGCGCACCGCCTTCGATGCCTTCCAGTTGGTCAGATTCGAACCGGTCAGGTCAGCCGAGCCGCCGAGCAGTTCCGGCAAGGCGGCCGCGAAACCTTCGATGGTGTTCTGCGATGCTTTGCGCGTCGCGATGGTTTCGGCCTTTTGGTTCGCGTTCTCGATGATCTTCGCGACGGCTTCCGGCCAGTTCGACGGCAGATCGTCCTTCATGCGGCGCGCGAACTCCGATGCTTCGCCCGCGTACTTCACGCGGTAGGCGTCGAACGCCTTGTTCCACTCCGCTTCGGCGTGCGTGCCCTTCTCCTTCGCGTCCCATACGGCATAGACTTCCGCGGGGATTTCGAACGGACCGAAGCTCCAGCCGATGGCTTCGCGCGTCGCCGCGATTTCCTTGTCGCCGAGCGGCGCGCCGTGCGCGTCGTGACCGCCCGCCTTGGTCGGCGCGCCCTTGCCGATGACCGTGCGGCAGCAGATCAGCGTCGGCTTGTCCGACTGCTTCGCCTGTGCGATGGCGGCATCGACCGCATCGACGTCATGGCCGTCGACGCCGCGGATGACGTTCCAGCCGTAGGCCTCGAAGCGCTTGGGCGTGTCGTCGTGGAACCAGTGCTCGATTTGGCCGTCGATCGAAATGCCGTTGTCGTCGTAGAGCGCGATCAGCTTGTTCAGTCTGAGCGTGCCCGCGAGCGAGCAGGCTTCGTGCGAGATGCCTTCCATTAGGCAGCCGTCGCCGAGGAACACATACGTGTAGTGATCGACGATCTTCGCGTCCGCCTTGTTGAATTCGGCGGCGAGCAGCGCTTCGGCAAGCGCCATGCCGGTCGCGTTGCCGACGCCCTGGCCGAGCGGGCCGGTGGTCGTCTCGACGCCGGCGGTGATGCCGTATTCCGGATGGCCGGGCGTCTTCGAATGCAATTGGCGGAAGTTCTTGAGTTCGCCGATCGGCAGGTCGTAGCCCGTCAGATGCAGCAGCGAGTACAGCAGCATGGAACCGTGGCCGTTCGACAGGACGAAACGATCGCGGTCGAACCACTGCGGATTGGCCGGATTGTGCTTCAGGTGACGCGACCACAGCGCGACACCGATTTCCGCCATGCCCATCGGCATGCCGGGATGTCCGGAGTTGGCTTGTTGAACGGCGTCCATGGCCAAGGCACGGATTGCATTGGCCATGAGGGCGGTTTGGCTGGAAGTCGGGGTCGTCATGTCGAGAATGGGCTGGTCCTGAAATGATTCATGATGCTTCAGTCGCGCTGCGTCCACAGTGCTTCGTCGGACAGCCGGAACCCGCGCAACACAAGGTTTTCAGGACCGGAGCGACCGGAAACGACGAGGATCGGGAATCTGTCATTCTAACAGAGCGGTCCGATTGACAGGTGCGCACCGGCCCGCCAAAGCCTCGTCGTATGACGCGCGCATGAATGTGATGTCTGAGCGATGCCCTAACGATCCGCAAGCGTTGGCCCGCGCTGCGAGCCGTGCGGGCATGTTCCGTGCAAGCGCCCCGAGCGCGATGCGGCCAAACGTCCGAAGGTAGGACGACCTTCATGGCAAAATGCTTCCCTCGTCAGTCAGCAGCAACGCTTCAAGGAGTGCTCTCGATGACCGATCCCCGCTCGGCCGACGTGCCCTGGCTTACGCCGTATCTGATCGTGCGCGATGCGCGCGTGAGCATCGGCTTCTACGAAAAAGCACGGGGTTTCGTGGTGCGCGACAGCGTGAACGACGACGGCAGCGTCATCCACGTCGAGATGACTTATCGTGGTCAGTTGATTCTGATGTTCGCGCCCGAAGGCGCCTACGGTTCGCAGGCCGCAGGCGCGCACGCCGAAGAGCGCCGGCACGATGGCGCCGCAGTTGTTCTATCTCTACGTTGACGATGTCGATGCCGTTTTTCCTCAGGCGCTCGCGGTCGGCGCGAAGCCGTTGATCGAGCCGCAGGATCAGTTCTGAGGCGACCGCTTCGCGCAGTTCGAAGACCCGGACGGCTATCGCTGGGCGATCGCACGGCATCTCGCCTGAAGCGGCGCGCGCCCGGCGCCGCAGGCAACTTTCACTATCCGCGGACGCCCCCGTCCGCGATCGACCTTCATGCCACGTTTTCACGTTGACGGCCCACTGTCGGTGGGCCAGATCCTTACGCTTCCCGACGATGTCGTGCGTCACGTCCATGTGCTGCGCCTGCAGACGGGCGACGCCATCACGCTGTTCGACGGCGCGGGCGGCGAATATCGTGCCGAGCTGATCGACATCGCGAAGCACGCGGCGACCGCCCGCCTCGACGCGCACGACGCGCGCGAAGCCGAGCCGCCGTATCGCGTAACGCTCGCGCAGGGCATCGCGGGCGGCGACAAGATGGACTGGCTCATCGAGAAGACGGTCGAACTGGGCGGCGCGGGCGAACGCGCGCTGCGCCGGCAGGCGCACTGGCAGGCACTGGTGCGCGCCGCGTGCGAACAATGCGGAGCAATCGCGTGCCGCAGGTCGCGCCGTCACGTGATCTCGACGCCTGGCTGGACGATCTGCCCGCCGCTGCGAACGGCAAACTGCGTCTGCTGCTGTCGCCGCGCGGAACTCAGCTTCGCTACCTTGCCGGCGACGCCGCCCGATGCGCCCGTGACGCTGCTGATCGGCCCCGAAGCGGGATTCTCGCCCGCCGAAGAAGCGGCGATCATCGCGGCCGGCTTCACCTCGCTCGGCCTCGGGCCGCGCGTACTGCGCACGGAGACGGCGGGCATCGCGGTACTGTCGGCGCTGGCCGCGCGCTGGGGCGGCTGGTGACGCGCGGGAAAGCGCGTCCAAGAAAAACGAAGGCCCGATGAACCATCGGGCTTTTTTGTCGGTCGCGGCCGCGCATCAGACGAACGAGTAGAACACCCGGAACGCCACCTTGCGCTCCGCCCAGAACTCGGCGGCATCGCGGAACACATCGAGCAGCACTTCGCGCCCTTCCTTGTCGAATTTCTGCGCGATCGGCAGTTGCTCCAGCACGATCACGAAGCCCGGCTGCGACCCAGCCTTGTGGACGAGATCGGTCAGCGAATCGAACAGCGCGTCGTAGTTCTTGCCGAAGTACTTGGGAAACAGAAACGAGGTCGCGATGGTTTCGAGCACTTCCTGCTTGCTTTGCGCCTGACCGAGATACGCATATAGAAAGTGCTGACCGAGGCGCGTGGCTTCGTCGGCGAGGTCCTGCACGCGAAACGCGCGGATCGATTGCACGATGTTCGGCCGCACGGTCGCGAACAGGGCCTCTTCGTCGTCGGAATGCGCGGCATGCTCGTCGGATGGCGCCGGCTGAACGTCCGGCGGCGTGGTCTCGTCCTCGAGTCTGTTGTCGTGTTCAGTCATGCGTAGCCGCAATACTCGCTGGAACAGGTTGCCATCGCCGGTGGCGAAAAGATCACTCGCGACGCTGTCGTGCACGTAGATGTTGTCGCTCATGCCGTTAATCCCGTAGTTATTCCACAATCCGTTTAAAACTCGCGTAATGGTCGTCCGAGTAGTAGCACTCGCCGATCTGCTGCTTCGGCCCGCCGCATACGATCGGGCGCGCGCCGCGATCCCGCAACCGAGGCGTGGGAACGGTGTACTCGTGGTAGTAGCCGCGTGGATGCCGCGGAAGCAAACGCTCGCGATTACCGAATACGACGCCGTCCTTCGCATACGGGAACGGGCCGCCCGCCTCGATCAGCCGCAATGCGATACCGCCTGCTCGGGCATCCGCGCGGCGGAAACGGTGGCGAGTCCATCGCTTGCCTGTCTGCCGGCCGCAGCCTGCTCGCGTACTCGCGTGGGCCGAAGCCCGTCCGGCCGATGAACCTCGTCGGCCTGAACCGGCGTCCGAACGTTCGCCGAAGTTTGCGACCGACTCGCGGATGCAACCGGCTCCGAAGCGCCGCTTCGGGGTTCGTCCTTGCCGCATCCGCCGAGGTCGGCGGACAGGCTCAGGGCCAGGAAGCACAAGAAAACCCACGCGCGCTTCACGAAACAGTTCATCTCTCAGTTGACCAAATCCGACGACCATTAAAAGTGTAAGGGTATCGCTAATGAAACCGCGAATCAACGATGACGGGATTTTCGAAAATTTTTTCGTCAGGCGGCGCACCGCGGTACTTTGCCGCCTTCCAGTCGTGAGCGAAATGAAAGCGAATTTAACCTAGATTTGAGAGCAATTTAAACCAGACAGGATAATAATCGATGCCTGTAGGACTTGAAACCGCTGGGCAAGCAAGCCGCCTCACTTGTTGTCAGTTTCACGGCAATGCGCTCCGCCGTTTGTTTTGCACTTTTGAGAATGGGCAGTCCCCTCGCCCGGCCTCGGGCGTGCCGTCGGGCGACGGCGCGCCTTTTTTCGGCCCGCAAAAACAAAAACGCAGCGAACCGAAGTCCGTCGCGTTTCGCTCGAATCTACGCTCGATCTTTCGCTCGCTCGGGGGAACGAGCGAGCGAAAGATCAGCGCACCGCCATCACGTCCGCCACCAACAGCGCCGTCATATTGACGATGCGTCGCACCGTCGCTGACGACGTCAGCACATGCACCGGCTTTGCCGCGCTGAGCAGGATCGGTCCGATCGCGATGCCGCTGCCCGCCGCCGTCTTTAGCAGGTTGTACGAGATGTTCGCCGCATCGATGTTCGGCAGGATCAGCAGGTTGGCATCGCCTTCGAGCGTCGATTCCGGCAGAACTTCCTTGCGCAGGCGCGCATCCAGCGCGACGTCGCCGTGCATTTCGCCATCGACGTCGAGATCCGGCGCGCGTTGCTTCAGGATCGCCAGCACGTCGCGCATCTTCTGCGCGGTCGGCGCGTTGCTCGTGCCAAAGTTCGAGTGCGACAGCAGCGCGATCTTCGGCACGATGCCGAAGCGCTTCACCTCTTCCGCCGCCAGCATCGTGATTTCGGCGAGCTGTTCGGGCGTCGGATCGACGTTCACATGCGTATCGACCAGGAAAATCTGGCGCCCCGGCAACACGAGCGCGTTCATCGCCGCGTAGACGTTCGCACCTTCCTTCTTGCCGATCACCTGATCGATGAAGTGCAGATGGCGATGCGTCGTGCTGACCGTGCCGCAGATCATGCCGTCGGGTTTGCCCTTTTGCACGAGCATCGCGCCGATCAGCGTCGTGCGGCGGCGCATTTCGAGCTTCGCCATCTGCTCGCTGATGCCCTTGCGCGCCATCATCTTCGCGTAGGTCTGCCAGAAATCGTGGTAACGCTCGTCGTGATCGGTATCGACCACGGTGAAATCGGTACCCGCGTGCAGGCGCAGACCGAACTTCTGGATGCGCTGCGCGATGACTGCCGGACGGCCGATGAGAATCGGCCTGGCGATCTTTTCGTCGACGGCGATCTGCACCGCGCGCAGCACGCGCTCTTCCTCGCCTTCCGCGAACACGATGCGCTTCTTTCCCGGCTCGACGCTGCGCGCGAGCTGGAACACGGGCTTCATGGTCGTGCCGCTGTGATAGACGAACTGCTGCAGATGCTGCTCGTACGCGTCCATGTCCTCGATCGGACGCGTGGCGACGCCGCATTCCATCGCGGCCTTGGCCACGGCGGGCGCGATCTTCACGATCAGACGTGGATCGAAGGGCTTCGGAATCAGATATTCCGGGCCGAACGACAGATCCTGAATGCCATACGCCGTCGCGACGATATCACTCTGCTCCTGACACGCGAGTTCCGCGATCGCGTTCACCGCCGCGATTTCCATTTCCTTCGTGATGACCGTCGCGCCGACGTCGAGCGCACCGCGGAAGATGAACGGGAAACAGAGGACGTTGTTGACCTGGTTCGGATAATCCGTGCGGCCCGTGGCCAGCACCGCGTCCGGGCACACTTCGAGCGCGAGTTCCGGCAGGATTTCCGGCGTCGGGTTCGCGAGCGCGAGAATCAGCGGCTTCGCGGCCATCTGCTTGACCATGTCCTGCTTGAGTACGCCGCCGGCCGACAGGCCGAGGAACACGTCCGCGCCTTCGATCACTTCAACAAGCGTACGCGCGCTGGTTTCGCGGGCGAACAGTTCCTTGTCCGGATCCATCAGTTCCGTGCGGCCCTTGTAGACGACGCCGGCCAGGTCCGTCACGTAGATGTCCTCGCGCTTCATGCCGAGATCGACGAGCAGGTTCAGGCACGCGAGCGCCGCCGCGCCCGCACCGGACGCGACCAGCTTCACTTCGCCGATGTCCTTGCCGACCACCTTCAGACCATTGGTGATCGCCGCCGCGACGACGATGGCCGTGCCGTGCTGGTCATCGTGAAAGACCGGAATCTTCATGCGCTTGCGGCATTCGCGCTCGACGATGAAGCAGTCCGGCGCCTTGATGTCTTCCAGATTGATGCCGCCGAAAGTCGGTTCGAGCGAGGCGATCACGTCGACGAGCTTGTGCGGATCGCTTTCGTTCAGCTCGATATCGAACACGTCGATGCCGGCGAACTTCTTGAAGAGAACGGCCTTGCCTTCCATCACCGGCTTCGATGCAAGCGGCCCGATGTTGCCGAGGCCGAGCACGGCCGTGCCGTTAGAGACGACGCCCACGAGGTTGCTGCGCGCGGTGAAGCGTGCGGCGTTCAGCGGGTCTTCGACGATCGCCTCGCATGCACTGGCGACGCCGGGCGTATAGGCCAACGCCAGATCGTGCGGAGTGAGCATGGACTTGGTCGGCGCGATCGCGATCTTCCCGGGCGTGGGAAATTCGTGATAGTCGAGCGCTGCTTCGCGCAGCTTGGTATTGGCGGGAGTCGTCATAAGGCGGGCCAGTGGTGCGGGATTTAGAATAGAAGTTCGGACGTATTGTAGCGCCAATCAACGCCCGCTTCGGATCGCGGTCCGTGCATTTCGGCTACAAGTGCCGTGACCGGAACGCGTCTGATCGCCCGCTGCCATAAGGCTTACAGCGCTTTAATCGTTCTTTTCGAGACAACGGGCGGGCCGGTGCAGCGCGCCGCCACGGCGTCCCATTGTGTCCCATTGTTATCTTGCCGCGCACCAATTCACTGACATCGCCCTACGCATGCTCTCCGAATTTTCATTGATCGACCGCTTCTTCGCCCGCCGCGCCAGCGCGCCTTCGCTGCGTCATCCGGACGAAGCCGCTCGGCCGCTCGGCATCGGCGACGACTGCGCGCTGATCGCGCCGCCGGTCGGCCATCAACTGGCGATTTCCACGGACATGCTGGTCGAAGGCCGCCACTTCTTCGCCGATGTCGATCCCTACGCGCTCGGTCACAAGGCGCTCGCGGTGAATCTCTCCGATCTCGCCGCGATGGGCGCCGCGCCCCATGCCTTCACGCTCGCGCTCGCGTTGCCGCGCGCCGACGAAGCCTGGCTCGACGCCTTCAGCAACGGTCTGCTCGATCTCGCGCGGCGCTTCGATTGCGCGCTCGTCGGCGGCGATACGACCAGCGGGCCGCTCAACATCTGCATCACCGTGTTCGGCGACGTGCCCGGCGGTGCGGCGTTACGTCGCGACGGCGCGCAGGCCGGCGACGACCTCTACGTGTCCGGAACGCTCGGTGATGCCCGCGCGGAACTCGGCGCGATACGCGGCGAATGGAGCGCGCCCGACGGCGCCTGCTGGCGTCGCGCGCTGGAATATCCGGAACCGCGCGTCGAACTCGGCCAGGCACTGCGCGGCATCGCGCATGCGGCGCTCGACATCTCCGACGGACTCGCGGGCGACCTGATGCACATCTTCAAACGTTCAAATATGCGCGCGCTCGTCGATGCCGACGCCGTGCCCGTCTCCGATGCGCTGCGCACGCTGCCCGATGCCGCGCGCCGCCAGTGCGCGCTCGCGGGCGGCGACGACTACGAGCTGTGTTTTACCGCGCCGGTTTCGGCCCGCGCGGCGCTCGCGGACATCGCGCGGCGCGTGGACGTGCCGCTCACGCGCATCGGTACAATCGAACCCATCGTTTCGACCGATACGCCCGGTGCGCCGGGCATCACGTGGCGCGATGCGAACGGCGCGCCGCTTTCCCTGACGTTGCAAGGCTTCGATCATTTCCATGCAGACTGACCCCACGCTTGCGCGCGACGGCGCCGGGCAGCAGGCCGCCAGGCCGCGCCGCGCGAGCGAGCGCTTCATGCTCGACCATCCGCTCCATATCCTGTCGCTCGGCTTCGGCAGCGGCCTGTCGCCGGTCGCGCCGGGAACGGTCGGCACGCTGTTCGCGTGGGCGTCGTTCGTCGTATTGAACCGGCATCTGACGGTCGCGCAATGGGGCGCGCTCATTCTGATCGGCTTCGTCGCGGGATGCTGGTTCACCGGTTTCACCGCGAAGAAAATGGGCGTCGCCGATCCGTCGCCGGTCGTGTGGGACGAAATCGTCGCGTTCTGGCTCATGCTGCTGCTCGTCACGCCCGCGACCTTCACCGGACAACTGTGGGCGTTCATCGTGTTCCGCTTCTTCGACATGGTGAAGCCACCGCCCATCCGCTATTTCGACCGCCGAATGAAAGGCGGTTTCGGCATCATGTTCGACGATCTCGTCGCGGCGTTCTTCTCGCTGCTCGTGATCGCGCTGTGGCGCATGACCGTCTGACCCACCTTTTTCTTTCGTCCGAGAATTCCGCCATGCCGACCGATACCGTCGTTCACCAACTCGCGATCCGCGTCGGCAACAAGCTGCGCGACGAACAGCTGATGCTCGCCACCGCCGAATCCTGCACCGGCGGCATGGTCGCCGCCGCGATCACCGATATCTCCGGCAGCAGCGCATGGTTCGAGCGCGGCTTCGTCACCTATTCGAACCTCGCGAAGACGGAGATGATCGGCGTGCCCGCCGCGCTGATCGAACAGCACGGCGCGGTCAGCGAACCCGTCGCGAAGGCGATGGCCGAAGGCGCGCTGCGCAACAGCCGCGCGCAGGTGTCGGTGTCGATCACCGGCCTCGCGGGACCGGCGGGCGGCAGCGAGGCGAAGCCGGTCGGGACCGTGTGCTTCGGCTGGAGCAACCGCCTGCATACGCAGCAGATCGAGACGCAGCACTTCAAGGGCGATCGCGAACAGGTGCGCACGCAGGCCGCGGCGCATGTGCTGCGCAAGCTGCTCGAGTTTCTCGATCAGCGCGAACGATGAACCCGTTCGAGCGGCAAACGCGGTCGACACAGCCGACGGTCGGCTACACGCGGCATCAGGTGGCGCTGGGGGTGGACCCGCGAACCTTCGGGCGCGCGCCCGGCTACGTGCAGGCGGTCGCGCTGTGCGGCTGGAACGGCACGGACCTGCACGCACGCGTGCCCAGCACGCAGTCGATTCCTACGACGTCCACATTTCCTTCGCCGGCAAGGTGCCGCACGGCTGGTGCTTGTGCCCGGTCGGCGATCGCTGCAAGCACTGCGCGGCCGTGCTGCTTGCCTTGCTCGACGCACAGGAGCGCGCGCCCGCAAGCGGCCTGCGCCACGAGATCGAGCAATGGCTGAGCGGCTTTCGCGCGCGTGCGGCAGCCGCCAAACCGGCCACCGGCGGCCATCGTGCATCAGGTCGTGTACGTGCTCACGCTCGCGCGCTTTCCGCCGGAGTGGGTCGAACTCTGTGCACGATGAAGGCCCGGCTCGGCGTGGACGGCGCCATCCGCGCGGCGGAGCCCTGGTCGCTCAACAACGCGGCCTGGAACAAGCCGCCGCAGTTCGTGACCGAAAGCGACGCCGACATCGAATGGAATCCGGACGGTGACTCCGACGCATTCTTTCCGAGACTGCGCACCGAACCCGAAGCGATGCTGACATTGCCGATCGACCCGCCATGGTACGTCGACAGCGATACGCGCGAGACCGGAACCATCGACGCGCTGATTCCCGCCGGGCTGATCGACGCCTATCTCGCGATGCCGCCGATGACCTACGAGGAAGCGGCCATCGTGCGCGCGGCGATGCGCGAGTTCGCGCCGCTTCTGCCCGCGCCGCCGGCCAGCGACGCTGACGCGGGGTTGCGCCTCATCGAAAGCGCGCCCGTGCCGACGCTGCTGCTCGACACGCTCGCGGTCGGCGCGCCCGCACGCATTTCGAGCACCGGCGCGGCGCAGATGGAGCTGGACATCGCACTGCTCGACTTCGACTACGACGGCATCGCCGTCACGGCGGGCAGTCCCGACGACCTGCTGCGCCTCGATGACGGCACGCTCGTGCCATCACGCACGACCGGCAGGCCGAGCACGCGGCCATCGCGGACCTGCTCGACATGGGCCTGCGCTCGATCTCGGATGCGCACGCGTCGCGCGACCGGTCGCCGTATGCGGGCGGCTTCATCGCGTCGCCGGCCGAAGCGTGGCAGACCTTCTTCGACGAGCACGTTCCGCGGCTGCGCGAACGAGGCTGGCGCATCGCGATCGCGCCCAATTCGCGCTTCGATGTCGTCGAGGTCGACGCCATCGCCGCACTCGCGCATGCGAACGACGACGGCTGGTTCAGACGGCTGGTTCAATCTGGAACTCAGCATCACGGTCGAGGCGCAGCCAGTGCGGCTCGAACCGCTGCTGACCGGACTCTTCCGGCACGATCGCCGCTGGCTGAACGGGAGCCTCGACGCGATCGACGATGCCGAAGCGATCGGCTTTCACACCGGCGAAGGCCGGCGTTTCTCGCTGCGCGCGGCGCGCATCAAGCCGCTGGTGCGCGCGCTGATCGACTTCTTCGGCGAGCGCGAATTCGGCGCCGACGCACCCATGCGCGTGCCGGCGCTCGAAGTCGCGCGCCTGTCCGAACGCGACGATGCGCTGCAGTGGCGCTTTAGCGGCGCATCCGCGCCAATCGATCTCCCGCGCCGTCTGCGCGGTGCGAGTGCGCTGCGGCAGATCGCGCCGCCCGCCGACCGCCCAGTTGCGCGACTATCAGCGCGCCGGGCTCGAGTGGATGCAGTTTCTGCGCGAATTTGATCTCGCGGGCGTACTCGCCGACGACATGGGCCTCGGCAAGACCGTGCAAACGCTCGCGCACATCCTCACGGAAAAGGAAGCGGGCCGCCCCGACCGGCCGGTGCTGATCGTCGTGCCGACGACGCTCGTTCACAATTGGGCGGCCGAGATGCGGCGATTCGCGCCGTCGCTCAGTCTTCTCGATCTGCAAAGGCCATCGCGGCACGAACGCTTCGCGGAGATTCCCGAACACGATCTCGTCGTCACGACCTATCCGCTGCTGTAGCGCGATCACGCGGCGCTCGCCGCGCACGACTATCATCTTTTGATCCTCGACGAAGCGCAGAACGTGAAGAACGCGTCGAGCAAGGCGGCGGCGAGCATCCGCGCTCTGCGTGCGCGGCACGGGCACGCCGCTCGAAAACCATCTCGGCGAACTCTGGTCGCAGTTCGATTTTCTGCTGCCCGGCTTTTTCGGCACGCGGAAGGATTTCGCGAGCCGCTGGCGTAAGCCGATCGAAAAGCAGGACGATCGCGCGCGCCGCGATCTACTCGCGCGGCGCATTCGTCCGTTCGTGCTGCGCCGTCGCAAGGACGAAGTCGCGAAGGAACTGCCGCCGAAGACGGTCATCGTGCGCAGCGTCGAACTGGACGGCCCGCAGCGCGATCTCTACGAAACCGTGCGCTCGGCGATGCAAAAGAAGGTGCGCGACGCGATCGCCCGGCAGGGACTCGCACACAGCCACATCCTGATGCCCATGCGCTGCTGAAGCTGCGCCAGGTCTGCTGCGATCCGTTGCTGCTGAAGCTCGCGGCGAAGCAACCGGCGCGGCAGTCGGCGAAACTCGACCTGCTGCTGACCATGCTGCCCGAACTGATCGACGAAGGCCGGCGCGTGCTGGTGTTTTCGCAGTTCACCG
>JAQFVI010000403.1:127-523 GCA_029439495.1 Caballeronia sp. BR6202001590007 | reverse complement strand
CGGCGGCAGCGCCTCGGGCATGCTGCGCGGACTCGGGCGACTCGGGCGATAGCGGGTTAAGGGCGTGGCCATGCCGATGCCCTGATGGGGACGTTGATGGTTATAGATTTCGCGCCAGCGGTCCAGCTCGGCCTGTACGTGAGCCCGGCCACTGAAGCTGCGGTTATTCAGCACCTCGGCTTTGAGCGAGCGATGAAAGCGCTCGTCCTTGCCGTTGGTCTGCGGATGATAGGGACGGCGGTGGGTGATGCGAATACCCAGACGAATCAGCCAGATGCTCAACTCGGTGAGCTGGCCGGCCTTGCTTGGCGAGCCCCACGGCGCGCCGTTATCCACGTTGATTTGTTGCGGCAAGCCGTAATAGCCGGCGCGTGCTGGTGTTTTCGCAGTTCACCG
>JAQFVI010000403.1:0-117 GCA_029439495.1 Caballeronia sp. BR6202001590007 | reverse complement strand
GCCGGCGCGTGCTGGTGTTTTCGCAGTTCACCGGCATCCTGTCAATCATCACGGCGGCGCTGGACGAAGCCGGTCTGCGCTACGTCACGCTCACCGGCGACACGAAGGATCGCAAGC
>JAQFVI010000402.1:19802-49311 GCA_029439495.1 Caballeronia sp. BR6202001590007 | reverse complement strand
TCTTATACACCGCGGCAAAGAAAGTTACCCCCCGTCCACTATAATCATAACCTTTTCACGAAAGCCCAAAGATCGACAATGGAAGCCGAACATCTCAACGCGATCGAAAGCCTTCTGTCCGACCTGCGCCGCCGCGCAGGCGAGCTACGGGGGTATCTTTGACTACGATGCAAAATCCGCGCGTCTAGTCGAAGTCAACAAGGAGCTCGAAGACCTCAACGTCTGGAACGACTCGAAGAACGCCCAGGCGCTCGGTCGTGAGAAGAAGTTGCTGGACGGCGTCGTCTCGACGCTCACGGAACTGGACAACGACCTGCGCGACGCGAACGAACTGTTCGACATGGCGCGCGAGGAACAGGACGAAGACACGCTCGTCGCCAGCGAATCCGACGCCGATGCGCTCAAGGCCCGTGTCGAAGATATGGAATTCCGCCGGATGTTCTCGAACCCGGCCGATCCGAACAGCTGCTTCATCGATATCCAGGCCGGCGCCGGCGGCACGGAAGCGTGCGACTGGGCCTCGATGCTTCTGCGCCAGTACCTCCGCTACTGCGAACGCAAAGGCTTCAAAACGGAAGTGCTCGAAGAATCCGAAGGCGACGTCGCCGGCATCAAGAGCGCCACCATCAAGGTCGAAGGGGAATACGCCTACGGTTATCTGCGCACCGAAACAGGCATCCACCGCCTCGTGCGCAAGTCGCCGTTCGACTCGTCGGGCGGACGCCATACGTCGTTCTCGTCGGTGTTCGTGTACCCGGAAATCGACGATTCGATCGAGATCGAAATCAATCCCGCCGATATCCGCACGGACACGTATCGCGCATCCGGCGCAGGCGGCCAGCACATCAACAAGACCGACTCCGCCGTGCGCCTCACGCACGCGCCGACCGGCATCGTCGTGCAGTGCCAGAACGACCGCTCGCAGCACCGCAATCGCGCGGAAGCCATGCAGATGCTCAAGGCACGTCTCTACGAGTTCGAAATGCGCAAGCGTCAGGCCGAACAGGACAAGCTCGAATCGAGCAAGACCGACGTGGGCTGGGGCCGTCAGATTCGCTCCTACGTGCTCGACCAGAGCCGCGTCAAGGATCTGCGCACCAACGTGGAAATGAGCAACACGCGCGCCGTGCTCGACGGCGACCTCGACGACTTCATCAGCGCGAGCCTGAAACAAGGCGTCTGACAGACCGATGCGGGTATCCATCGATATCCGCGTTTTTCGTTTTGCGCGCGGCCAGGCCGCGCCTCGGCGGACCGTAGCGGTCCGCATCATGTCGTAACGCGCAGTTTGCCGCGCAATCCATCGCGCATCACATCGCATCGACAGCAAAGAATTATGACCGAACCGACTCAACCGGGCGCGCTGCCCGAGGAAGAGAACCAGATCATCGCCGAGCGGCGCGACAAGCTGCGCGCGCTGCGCGAGCAAGGCGTCGCGTATCCGAACGACTTTCGTCCGACGCATCACGCCGCCGCCTTGCAGACCGAATACGCCGACACCGACAAGGACGCGTTCGAAGCTCGCCGGCCGCATGATGCTCAAACGCGTGATGGGCAAGGCGAGCTTCGCGACGGTTCAGGACGGCACCGGCCAGATCCAGTTCTTCATCACGCCCGCCGACGTCGGCACGGAAACCTACGACGCGTTCAAGAAGTGGGACCTGGGCGATATCGTCGCGGCCAAGGGCGTGCTGTTTCGCACGAACAAAGGCGAACTGTCGGTACGCTGCACGGAACTGCGCCTGCTGTCGAAGGCGCTGCGCCCGCTGCCGGACAAGTTCCACGGCCTCGCCGATCAGGAAACGCGCTATCGCCAGCGCTATGTCGATCTGATCGTCACGCTCGAGTCGCGCAAGACCTTCGTCGCGCGCACCAAGGCGTTCTCGTCGATCCGCAATTTCATGGCGAAGGCGGACTTCATGGAAGTCGAAACGCCGATGCTCCACCCGATTCCCGGCGGCGCGGCAGCCAAGCCTTTCGTCACGCATCACAACGCGCTCGACATGCAGATGTTCCTGCGCATCGCGCCCGAGCTTTATTTGAAGCGGCTGATCGTCGGCGGCTTCGAGCGCGTGTTCGAGATCAACCGTAACTTCCGGAACGAGGGCGTGTCGCCGCGTCACAATCCGGAATTCACGATGATGGAGTTCTACGCCGCGTACACCGACTACAGCTGGCTGATGGACTTCACCGAGCAACTGATCTGCCAGGCCGCGATCGACGCGCTCGGCACCACGACCATCACGTATCAGGACCGCGAACTCGATCTGGCGAAGCCCTTCCATCGTCTGACGATCAATCAGGCCATCCAGAAATACGCGCCGCAGTACACCGACGAACAACTCAACGACGGCACCTTCATGCGCGCCGAGCTGAAGAAGTTCGGCGTCGATACGACTCAGCCCGCGTTCCTCAACGCCGGCACCGGCACGCTGCAGCTCGCGCTCTTCGAAGAGACGGCGGAATCGCAGTTGTGGGAGCCGACGTACATCGTCGATTACCCGATCGAAGTGTCGCCGCTCGCGCGCGAATCGAACACGGTGCCGGGCATCACCGAGCGCTTCGAATTGTTCATCACCGGCCGCGAAATCGCNCAGAAAGACGCCGGCGACGAAGAAGCGATGTACTTTGACGCCGACTACATCCGCGCGCTCGAATACGGCATGCCACCGACGGGCGGATGCGGCATCGGCATCGACCGTCTGGTCATGCTGCTGACCGACAGCCCGAGCATCCGCGACGTCATCCTTTTTCCGCATCTGCGTTGGGAAGACTGAGCATTTTCTGCTCGCTCGTCTGCGAAAAGCGCGCCTTCAAGGCGCGCTTTTTTCCGCCCGGCGGTTTTGTTGTAACTACCGGTAAATGTTTCAAACGACGTAAGCCACGCCCGGCGCGGACCCCGGACGCATCGGGCTTGGCATCGGTCGTGCTTAAAGCCTAGATGGCATCGGTGGGAAACTGTTACAAACGGAAAAAGCGCGTAATGCGGGTTTCCCCGACAATATTTGGACACAGCCAATCCCGGCAACGATCACTCGCCTCGAAACGGAGGTTCAAAAAATGGATAACGGGACCAACAAGTTCAGCACTTCACCGGCGACGCCCAATGGCGGTCAGCCGCCGCAGCGCCGCCTGCGTCCGTTCATCGCGACGGCGGCGGGCGCGGTCATCGTCGCGAGCCTCGTGGCGACGGCCACGATGACGGGATTGTTGCAGAAGGCATCGAGCAACGGCGCGCAGAATCCGCAGACGCAAAGTGCGGCAGTCACGCAACAGCCGGTCGTCGATTCGGCCGCGCCGAACCCGGCGCAACAGCCGCCGGTTCAGCAACCGTCTTATGCGCAGCAACCGCCGCAACATCAGGTGGTCTGCACGACTTGCGGCACCGTCGAAGCCATCTCGGCGGTTCGACACAAAGGACACGGCACGGGTATCGGCGCAGTCGGCGGTGCGGTCGCGGCGGTGTCGTCGGCAATCAGTTCGGACGCGGCGGCAGCCGCACCACGATGACGCTGCTCGGCGCGCTCGGCGGAGGCCTAGCGGGCAACTCGGTCGAAAAACATGTCCGCAGCGAAACCGACTACTCGGTGCGCGTGCGGATGGAAAACGGCCATACGCGCTACTTCACGTATAAGAATCCGCCGCCGTTCCAGCAAGGCGAGCGCGTGCATATCTCGAACGGCACGCTGGTCTCGGGCTAAGACGCGAAGACAAGGCAAAAAGCAAAAAAGGCGACGGTGACCGTCGCCTTTTTGTTTGTCGCACCCTTCGATGCCGGGTCAGTGATCCCGCTGCGAACTACGCGCCGGATTCGGTCGTCCGCGGATCGCGAGATAACTCCACCACAGATAGCCCGAAAAGCCATACAGGACGAAGAGGCAGAAAAGCATCACCGGCGGATCCGACGACACCAGCACGAACGCGACGACGATCAGCAGCACGCCCGCGAACGGCACGCGGTAGCGCACGTCGAGCGCCTTGCCGCTGTAGAACGGCGCGTTCGACACCATGGTTACGCCCGCATAGATGGTCAGCGCGAACGCGACCCACGGCAGCCACACGAGCTTGAGCGGCACGCGATTATCGGTCGCGAGCCAGACGAAGCCCGCGATCAGCGCGGCCGCCGCCGGCGAAGGCAATCCCTGGAAATAGCGCTTATCGACCACGCCGACGTTCGTATTGAAGCGCGCGAGCCGCAACGCCGCGCCCGAGCAATACACGAACGCCGCGAGCCAGCCCCAGCGTCCGAGATCCTTCAGCACCCATTCGTACATCACGAGCGCGGGCGCGACGCCGAAGGACACCATGTCCGACAGACTATCGAACTGCTCGCCGAACGCGCTTTGCGTATGCGTCATGCGCGCGACGCGGCCGTCCATGCCGTCGAGCACCATCGCGACGAAAATCGCGATGGCCGCGATCTCGAAGCGCACGTTCATCGCCTGCACGACGGCGAAAAAGCCGCAGAACAACGCGGCCGTGGTGAACGCATTGGGCAGCAGATAGATGCCGCGCTTCTTCAGAAACTGCTGCCGCTTGGCCCGCCGCGTTTCGACGACGCTGACGTCCTGCGCGGTCTTGTTGCGGCGGAACGCGCGCGGCGACGTTCCGTTGATGCGGTTACGGCGCGGTTTGAATGCCGCCATCAAGTCCTCCGAGTCCTGCCGATCTCAACGCGCGAGCGTCATTCCGCGAACTCGGCGAGGATCGTCGACGAAGCCGACACCTTTTCGCCGATCGACACGCGCGGGCGGCTGCCCACCGGCAGATAGACATCGACACGCGATCCGAAGCGAATGAAGCCGTAGCGCTGACCGCGCGTGAGCGGCTCGCCGTCGTGCACATAGCAGAGGATGCGGCGTGCGATCAGACCGGCGATCTGCACCGACGTCACCGTATGCCCCGCCGCCGTGCGAATGACCACCGCGTTGCGCTCGTTTTCCGTCGATGCCTTGTCGACGGCCACATTCAGGTACGCGCCCGGAAAATACTGCACCTTGGTGATCGCACCGTCGACCGGCGAGCGCTGCGAGTGCACGTTGAACACGTTCATGAACACGCTGATCTTGAGCGCTTCGCGGCCCGCGTAGGGATCCTGCATCGTTTCGATCGCGACGATGCGGCCGTCCGCCGGACACAGCACCGCGTTGGCCTGCGAAGGAATCGGGCGGGCCGGATCGCGGAAGAACTGCACGACGAAGATCACGATCAACCAGAAGATCCAGGCGAAGCCGAAGCCGCCCAGCGCTTGCGCGAGGATGGCGACGACAGCCGCAATGGCAATGAACGGCCAGCCTTCGCGGGCAATGATCGGATGTGGATAGTTCATGAACGAGGTCTGTGTTTGTGAAAGCCGTAGGATAGCAAAAGCCGCCCGGCGCACAGGGCGTCCGGGCGGGTTTCTTTTTGCAAAAAACGTGGCGCGCTCGGGTCGGGCGGCGTCTTAGTTCTTCGACTGGTCAACGAGCTTGTTCTTCGCGATCCACGGCATCATCGCGCGCAGCTTCTCGCCGACGACTTCGATCTGATGCTCGGACGTGATGCGACGGCGCGATTGCAGCGTCGGCGCGCCCGCACGGTTTTCGAGGATGAAGTTCTTCGCGTATTCGCCGGTCTGGATGTCTTCCAGCACCGCCTTCATCGCCTTCTTCGTCTCGCTCGTGACGATGCGCGGGCCTGTCACGTACTCACCGAACTCGGCGTTGTTCGAGATCGAGTAGTTCATGTTGGCGATGCCGCCTTCATAGATCAGGTCGACGATCAACTTCAGTTCGTGCAGGCACTCGAAGTACGCCATTTCCGGCGCGTAGCCCGCTTCGACCAGCGTCTCGAAACCGGCCTTGATCAGGTCGACCGTACCGCCGCACAGCACGGCCTGCTCGCCGAACAGATCGGTTTCGGTTTCTTCACGGAAGTTCGTTTCGATGATGCCCGCACGGCCGCCGCCGTTGGCCGCCGCATACGACAGCGCCACGTCGCGCGCCGCGCCCGACCTGTCCTGCGCGACCGCGATCAGGTGCGGCACGCCGCCGCCGTTCTGGTACGTGTTGCGCACCGTGTGGCCCGGCGCCTTCGGCGCGATCATGATGACGTCGAGATCCGCGCGCGGGATGACCTGGCCGTAATGGATGTTGAAGCCGTGCGCGAAGGTGAGCGCCGCGCCTTCCTTGGCGTTCGCGTGCACTTCGTTCTTGTAGACTTCGGCGATTTGCTCGTCCGGCAGCAGCATCATGACGACGTCGGCGCCCTTCACGGCTTCGCCCACTTCCTTCACCTTAAGGCCCGCGTTCTCGGCCTTGCTCCACGATGCGCCGCCCTTGCGCAGGCCGACCGTCACGTTCACGCTGCTTTCCTTCAGGTTCAGCGCGTGGGCATGGCCTTGCGAGCCGTAGCCGATGATGGTGACTTGCTTGCCCTTGATGAGGGAGAGGTCGGCGTCTTTGTCGTAAAAAACTTTCATGGTGGTTCCTTGTCCTGATGCGTTGAATGTGGTGTGTTGCTTCGGCGGTCAGACCTTGAGGATCCGCTCGCCCCGGCCGATCCCGGAACTGCCCGTGCGAACCGTTTCGAGGATCGCCGTGGCGTCGAGCGCCTGTATGAATGCGTCGAGCTTGTCGGACGCGCCCGTCAGTTCCATCGTGTAGGTCTTTTCGGTCACGTCGATGATGCGACCGCGGAAGATGTCCGCCATGCGCTTCATCTCTTCGCGTTCCTTGCCGACCGCCCTGACCTTGATGAGCATCAGCTCGCGCTCGATGTGGGCGCCCTCTGTCAGGTCGACCACTTTCACCACCTCGATTAGGCGGTTCAGGTGCTTCGTGATCTGTTCGATCACGTCGTCCGAGCCAATCGAGACGATGGTTAGCCGCGACAGCGAACTGTCTTCGGTCGGCGCCACCGTCAGCGTTTCGATGTTATAGCCGCGCGCGGAAAAAAGCCCGACGACGCGCGATAACGCGCCCGGTTCGTTTTCCAGCAGTACGGAGATGATGTGTTTCATGTTTTTTCCCGATGTTTATCCAGTTGGAGATCCGAAACGAATCCACGCGCGGCGCATGTCTTTCGTGGAGACAGGCACGCGCGGACCCGCGAGTTCGAAACCCGCGTTATAGATCCTCAGACCCGAGCAGCATTTCCGTGATGCCTTTACCGGCTTGCACCATCGGGAATACGTTTTCGGTGGGATCGGTCTGGAAGTCGAGAAATACGGTGCGATCCTTTAGGCGCAGCGCTTCCTTCAGCGCCGGTTCGACGTCCGCGGTCTTCTCGACGCGGATACCGACATGGCCGTAGGCTTCGGCGAGCTTAACGAAATCGGGCAGCGCGTCCATGTAGGAACTGGAATAGCGCTTCTTGTATTCGATCTGCTGCCACTGGCGCACCATGCCCAGATAGCGGTTGTTCAGCGAGATGATCTTGACCGGCGTGTTGTACTGCTTGCACGTCGACAGTTCCTGGATGCACATCTGGATCGAGCCTTCGCCCGTGATGCACACCACTTCTTCATCCGGATAGGCCATCTTCACGCCCATTGCCGCCGGCAGGCCGAAGCCCATCGTGCCGAGGCCGCCCGAGTTGATCCAACGGCGCGGCTTGTTGAACGGATAGAACTGCGCGGCCCACATCTGATGCTGGCCGACGTCCGAACACACGAAGGCGTTGCCGTCGGTGAGTTCGGCGAGCTTTTCAACCACGTACTGCGGCTTGATGATCTCGCTCTTGCGGTCGTAGCTCAGGCAATCCTTCGCGCGCCAGCCTTCGATCTCGTCCCACCACCACTTGAGCGCGGCCGTATCCGGGCCGTGTTCGGCGTGCTGCAACTGTTCCATCAGTTCCTTCAGCACTTCCTTCACGTCGCCGACGATGGGGATATCCACTTTCACGCGCTTGGAAATGGACGACGGATCGACGTCGATGTGGATGATCTTGCGTGGCGACGACGCGAAGTGCTTCGGATCGCCGATCACGCGGTCGTCGAAGCGCGCACCGATAGCGATCAGCACGTCGCAGTGCTGCATGGCCATGTTGGCTTCGTAGTTGCCATGCATGCCGAGCATGCCGAGGAACTTCTTGTCCGACGCGCGATAGCCGCCGAGGCCCATCAACGTGTTGGTGACGGGATAGCCGAGCAGATCCGCGAACTGGTTCAGCTCGCGCGACGCATCCGCGAGGATGATGCCGCCGCCGGTATAGATGTACGGGCGCTTGGCCGACAGCAGCAGTTGCACCGCCTTGCGGATCTGGCCCGAATGGCCCTTCGTGACGGGATTGTACGAACGCAGCGACACGCTCTTGATCGGCTCGTACTGGCACGGCGCCTTCGACACGTCCTTCGGAATGTCGATCAGCACGGGGCCCGGACGTCCGGTGCGCGCGATGTAGAACGCTTTCTTGATGGTCGTGGCGAGATCGCGGACGTCCTTCACGAGGAAGTTGTGCTTGACGCAGGGACGCGTGATGCCGACGGTGTCGCATTCCTGGAATGCGTCGAGGCCGATGGCCGCGGTCGGAACCTGCCCGCTGATGACGACGAGCGGAATCGAATCCATATAGGCCGTGGCAATGCCGGTGACGGCATTGGTGACGCCCGGGCCCGAGGTCACAAGGCACACGCCGACCTTGCCGGTCGAGCGCGAATACGCGTCGGCGGCGTGCACGGCGGCTTGCTCGTGACGCACGAGGATGTGCTGAATCTCGTCCTGCTTGTAAAGCTCGTCGTAGATGTAGAGTACCGAGCCGCCGGGATAGCCCCAGATGAATTCGACGTTTTCGTCGGCCAGCGCGCGCATGAGCACGGTAGCGCCGATGGAGTCAGCTTCGGGAGGAGAAATAGTATCCGACGTGGAGAATTCCGCGCTAGGCATGTTCATTCATCACCTTTCGAATTTTCGGCAAAAAATTGATCGGGTGCTCTCTGCCAGGCTTATGGCTGGGGTTCAAGCGGCGCGTCTTGATTTGACAGGCGTGCTTCTTGGGCTCACCTTGCCTCAAAGCAGACTGATGCTAGTCGGAAAATGTAACAGCGTCTCACGCGGGTGGTCAAGCAAAAAGTGATGCAGCGCAGCATGGACCGGCGCTGCCGCATGCGTTTCGCGCATGGCGATTCGACTGAAAATTTCCGGGTATTGCGAAAATTTGTTAGCATCCGCAGGTTTTCCAACACTCCACGATCCCAATCGGACGCTAAACGGACGTAAATTCGTTACGCCTGGCCCCCAACGGATGGCATCAGACAAGAAACTTGCCGATTTCCTGGCGGGCGTCGAACGACGCGCGTTCAAGCAAACCGTCTATACCGTGCGCGACGACGCCGCCGCGCTCGACATCGTGCAGGACGCGATGATCAAGCTGGCGGAGAAATACGGCGATCGCCCCCCGGCGGAGCTTCCGCTTCTATTCCAGCGTATCCTCCAGAACGCGACGCACGATCATTTCCGTCGCCAGAAGGTGCGCAACACCTGGGTCAGCCTGTTTTCCTCGTTCGGCAACGCCGACGACGACGAATTCGATCCCCTGGAAACCATCGAGTCCGAAGATCACGCGGCGGGCGTCGAAAGCAGCGAGAATAAAATCGAGCGCGAACAGGTACTTAACCTGATCGATGCCGAGATTCAAAAGTTGCCGGCGCGTCAACGAGAAGCTTTTCTCATGCGTTACTGGGAGGACATGGATGTCGCAGAGACGGCCGCCGCGATGGGCTGCTCCGAAGGCAGCGTGAAAACGCACTGCTCACGCGCCACGCACGCACTCGCTCAAGCCCTGAAAGCGAAAGGGATCACGCTATGAGTACCAATCTCGAAACGAAGGAACACGACTTCGCGCTAAAAGTCATTCGCGCGCTGGACGAAAGCACATTGAATCTGCCGGACGCCGCGATCGACCATCTCGCGGCGGCGCGCTGCACGGCCATTGCGCGCAAGAAGCCTGAAAAAGTCGCCGTCGCGATGACCGCGCCGTCGCTCACACCGGCCTTCGCGGGCGCGGGCTCAAGCTTCACGACGGGCGACTCGGGCGGCGATGCCGCAAAGGGCCTGTTCGCCCGCCTCGGCGGTCTGAACCTGATCTGGCCGCTGGCGGCGCTGGTCATCGGGCTTGCTGGAATCGCATATTGGGAAGATCAGCAGCGCAAGGCCGAACTCGCCGATATCGACGCGGCCATGCTCTCGGACAGCCTGCCGCTCGACGCCTATCTCGATCACGGTTTCAACGCCTATCTGTCGCGCGATCAGCGCGATCACTGAGTCTTTTCGACAATCACGCTCTGCGGGGATGTTCGGGTGAGTTACAAGCGCGGTCTTGCTATTGTGTTCGGCTGCGCAATTGCGGGAATGGTCTCGTTCGCCGCGACCTACCCGCGCTTCTACACCGAAGCCGTCCCGCCCGGCGCGGCCGCCGCGCGCAACGGCGCGAGCGCGAGCACCGCCGCTTCGCCCGTTATCGAATCGAGCACTTCCGCTCTCGCCGCGCTGTCGTCCGACAGTCCGCTGTCGTGGAGCCATCTTTCCGCCGAACAGCACATCGCGCTCGCGCCGTTCGCGAAGCAGTGGAACGGCTTTAGCGACGAACGCAAACAAAAGTGGCTGAAGATTGCATCGCGCTATCACAAGATGTCCGCGGAAGCGCAGGAAAAGCTGCATCGGCGGATGGAAGAGTGGGTCCGCATGACGCCCGACGAACGCAAGGTCGCTCGCGAAAACTATCAGGTATCGAAATCGGTGCCGCTCGAAAAGCGCGAGAAGGCGTGGGATGCCTATCAGCAACTCAGCGAAGAACAGAAGAAAAAGCTTGCCGCCACCGAGCGTACGCGCCGACCGACCGTCGTGTCCGCGCCGCCAACCGGCAAAACCGAAGTCAAGGACATCAACCGCCTCGTCGCCGCGCGCGAACAAGGTCACGCAAGCGCGGTGTCGGGCGCGCCGTCGCCGAATACGCCCGCTTCCGCGCCCGCGCCGATGCAGCCCGCCATTCCCAACGCCGCGAGCATCGTGCCGGCGACGCCGATCCCAGTCTCGCCGGAGCAGTCGCCGTCGATGTATAATGGATCCTGAGCGCATGAGCGCGACGGCACCGGCGATCGGCAAACCTCCCCTGCGCGCGCCCACGCTGCGCCGCCGTCTCGCGACGATGCTCTACGAAGCCGTGATCCTCTTCGGCGTCGTCTTTCTCGCCGGTTATCTCTTCAGCACACTCACCCAGCAACGCAACGGCCTCACGCATCACAACTGGCTGATGGCATGGATCGGCATCGTGCTCGCCGCGTACTTCGTGTGGTTCTGGAGCCACGGTGGCCAGACCCTGCCGATGAAAACCTGGCACCTCAAGGTCGTCTATGCCCACGGCCGGCCGCTTCGGCCAGGGCGCGCCTTCGCGCGCTATCTGCTCGCGTGGCTGTGGTTCCTGCCGCCGCTCGCGCTGCATCCGCTGCTGTCGCTCGCGATCCCGCAGACGCTCGTCGTGTTCGCGATCTGGGTGGCACTGTGGGCGGCAGCCGTGCGCCTCGATCCGGCGCGGCAGTTCCTGCATGACCGGCTCGCCGGGACGCGCATCGTCGCCGTCGCGCCGATCGTCGCACGAAGCAAGCGCGCCGCGAAGTAATAAGAACTTCTCATGACTGTCACGGCTCGGTCACGGCCGCCCGGCGCAATGCGCATATCGAAACCCGATGTGCGAACCCATGGCCTTGAACTCGACAGTCAACCCCATCGAGCCGTCCACGACCCTGCGCTTTCGCAACACCGACCTGCGCGTCGATCCCTTCCCCGATTCGCTCCAACCGCCCGTCACGCCGCTCGGCTTCTCCGATGCACACCCGGCGACGCCCTCGCCCGAGGACGACGCCGATAGCGACGGCCGCACGCACCGCTACCACACGATCTGGCTGTCCTATATTCACCTCGGCTCCGGCGGCTGCCAGGCCAACTATCTGCTCGACTTCCTGCGTCACAACGACTCGGAATACCTGTACCTCGTCGGCGACATCATCGACGGCTGGCAACTGCGCAAAGGCTGGTTCTGGCCGCAGCCGCACAACGACGTCGTGCAGAAAATCCTGCGCGAAGCGCGTAAGGGCACGCAGGTCGTCTACATTCCGGCAATCACGATGAAGCCGCGCGCCAGTTCTGCGATCTCGCGTTCGGCGACATCCATGTGCGCGGCGAAGCGTTCCACACGACGCTCGCCGGCAAGCATTTGTGGATCGTGCACGGCGATCTGTTCGACGGCGTCATCCAGCACGCCAAGTGGCTCGCCTATCTCGGCGACACCGCCTACACGCTGATCCTGCTGCTCAACCGCTGGTTCAATCGCGTGCGCACGCGGCTCGGCCTGAACTACTGGTCGCTGTCGCAGTATCTGAAGCATCAGGTGAAGAACGCGGTGAATTTCATCTCGCAATTCGAAAAAGTGATGACTGACGAAGCGCGCCGCCGCGGCTGCGACGGCGTCGTGTGCGGTCACGTCCACAAGGCCGAGATCCGCGACATCGACGGCGTTCTCTTCTCTACTGCAACGACGGCGGCTGGGTCGAAAGCCTCTCCGCGAAGCCTCTCCGCGCTCGTCGAAACCTATGACGGCGAACTGAAGGTCATCTACTGGACCGTCATGCGTTCGCCCGAAGCGCGCGCGGCGAAAGTCCGCGCGACCGTCTGAACTTCGAACGAACCACGGGGCTGACACGCATGAAAATCATGATCGTTACCGACGCATGGGAGCCGCAAGTCAACGGCGTCGTGCGCACGCTCAAGAACACGACCAAGGAACTAACCGGACTCGGACATAGGGTCGAACTGCTGACGCCGCTCGAATTCAAGACGATTCCCTGCCCGACCTTACCCCGAGATCCGGCTCTCGCTGATGCCCTGCAAGCGCGTCGCGAAGCGCATCGACGCGTTCGATCCCGATGCGCTGCATATCGCGACCGAAGGTCCGCTCGGCCTCGCCGCGCGCGCCTATGCCATCAGCACAAGCTGCCGTCACGACCGCGTATCACACGCGTTTTCCGGAGTACGTGCACACGCGCTTCGGCATTCCGGTCGGCATGACCTACCGCTTCCTGCACTGGTTCCACAAGCATTCGCAGGCGGTGATGGCGCCCACGCCCGTCGTCAAGCAGGACCTGGAAAAGTACGGCTTCACCAACGTCGTGCTGTGGACGCGCGGCGTCGATCTCGACATCTTCCGTCCGCAGGAATCGAAGGTGCTCAACACCGCGCGGCCGATCTTCCTCTACGTCGGACGCGTGGCCGTCGAGAAGAACGTCGAAGCGTTTCTCAAGCTCGACTTGCCCGGCCGAAGTGGGTCGCGGGCGAAGGCCCGGCGCTCGCCGAACTGAAGTCGCGCTATACCGCTATACTAACCTAACGTCAACTATCTTGGCGTGCTGTAGCAGCCCGAACTCGCGAAGGTCTATGCGGCGGCCGATGTCTTCGTATTCCCTAGCCGCACCGATACCTTCGGCCTCGTGCTGCTCAAAGCGATGGCGTGCGGCACGCCGGTCGCCGCGTTCCCGGTGACCGGCCCGATCGACGTGCTCGGCACCGACGGTCCCGGTTCGCTCAACGACGACCTGCGCGAGGCTTGCCTCGGCGAGCTGAAGATCGAACGCGCCGATGCGCGCGCGTGGGCCGGGCGCTTCTCGTGGCGCGCGGCGTCGGAACAGTTCGCATCGCATCTGCGCCGGTTTGGCCCGCGCGCACCGAGTTCCGACCGGGCGGCCGCATGACGCGACGCGCATGGGCGCAGCAACGAGCGGCATCGGAAACACGCACGCAGGACCCGTTCGACGAAGACCTCGACGACGCGGCCAACGACACCGCGCAGCCGAGCGAGCCTTTGAGTCCCGACGACTTGCCCTTCAATCCGTACAAGGGCAACCGCGGCCTCATGCGCGCCTGGCACGCGATGAAGAATTCGCTCAACGGCTTTCGCGTGGCGATTCGCGAAGAAAGTGCGTTTCGCCAGAACTGACGCTCGGGCGATCCTTCTGCCGTGCAGCGTGTTCGTGCCGGTTGCGCCGGTCGAGCGCGCCGCGCTGATGGCATCGGTGCTGCTTGTGCTGATGGTTGAACTGCTCAATTCGAGCGTCGAGGCGCATCTCGCTCGAGCGTCACGAACTCTCCAAACGCGCGAAGGATTTCGGTAGCGCGGCGGTGATGGTCGCGCTCGGCGTATGCGTGCTGACGTGGGCCCTGATCTTCTGGCCGCTTGCGTCGGCATGGCTTGCGCGTATCTTATAAAGGTATCTTATAAAGATGAGGCACCCCGCGGATGCCTTGTCCGTCATGCCGAACGACCGGTTTATAATTGTCCGACATTCTCATAAATAACAACGGAAGCGGACACGCGCCACACTGACTCAGAGCAACCGCGGCCCGATGCCAAGGTCGGACGATATGGAAGCCAAACCACCCCGCCGCACTCGGGAGCGGATACTCGAGCTGTCGCTGAAGTTGTTCAACGATATCAGTGAACCGAACGTCACCACGACGACGATCGCCGAGGAGATGAAGATCAGCCCGGGCAACCTGTACTACCATTTCCGCAATAAAGACGACATCATCAACAGCATCTTCGCGCAGTTCGAACAGCAGATTCAGAAGCGCCTGCGCTTTCCCGACGATCATCGCCCGACCATCGACGAGATGTGGTCCTACTGCATACTGCACATGGCCGATTTTCTCTGGACCTACTGCTTTCTGTACCGCAATCTCAACGACCTGCTGGCCCGCAACCGCACGCTCGAAACGCATTTCAAGCAGATCATCACGCACAAGGTCCGTTTCGCGCGGCGGCTGTGCGAAGCGCTCGTCGCCGACGAGGAAATGGTCGCGACGCCCGCGGAGATCGAAGTCATCTCGACCAACATGGGCGTGATCTCCACCTACTGGTTGTCGTATCAGTACGTGATGAATCCGCGCAAGTACAACGATCAGGAAGCGATCCGCGCCGAGCTGCATCAGGCGAGCCTGCATATCATCTCGATCATGGCGCCGTATCTGCGCGGACGCTCGCGGCAGTTGTTCGACGACTTCGTCTCCGGCAAGCTTCCTAAACGCGAATATGCGGTTCCTGCTGCCGCGCGAAGACGCGCCCACGCGCGCCTCGAAGACCGAAACACCGAAGGATTCCCGATAATGAAAGCAGTGTGTATTGTGGCTCCGCAAGCGAAGCCAAACCTGTCTATGCAAAAGCGGCCCGCGCATTCGGCCGCGCACTGGTNCCGCCGGTGGCCGCGCGATCGGCGTGATCCCCGAACTGCTGCTCGCGAAGGAAGTGGGCCATACCGATCTCACCGAACTGCACGTCGTGCCCGACATGCAAGAGCGCAAGAAGATGATGGCCGATCTCTCCGATGCCTTCGTCGCCATGCTGGGCGGCATCGGCACCTTCGAAGAGTTCTTCGAGGTTTATACGTGGGCGCAGCTCGGTTACCACCGAAGCCGGTCAGCCTGCTCGACGTGAACGACTACTACGACCCGCTCATGGCGATGCTGCGTCACACCGTCGAGGAAGGCTTCATGCGCGCGCCGTATCTCGACATGATCTAGGTCGCCGCCGAACCCGCCGAGATGATCGCCCGCCTGCAGCGCTATACTCCGCCCGCCCACGACAAGTGGACCGAAAAACGCGACGCCGTCTGAGGAAAACCGAAGCCATGTCCAAAGTCATCCTGATTACCGGCGCGAGCCGCGGCATCGGCCGCTCGGCTGCGCTCATCGCCGACGCGCGCGACTGGTCGGTCGGCGTGAACTACGCGTCGAACGCGGCGGCGTCCGCGCCATCGCGATCCAAGGCAACGTCAGCGACGAAGCCGCGACCGTCGCGATGTTCGACGCCACCGAAAAGGCCTTCGGCAAGCTCGACGACGTGGTCAACAACGCGGGCATCATCGCTGGCGGACATGGACATCGCGCGCATGAAGCGCATCTTCGGCATCAACGTGCTCGGCGCGTTTCTGTGCGCGCGAAGCGGCGCGCCGCCTGTCGACCGCGCGGACACGGCAGACGAAGTCGGCAAGTCGATCGTGTGGCTGCTGTCGGATGCGTCGTCGTACATGACGGGCGCGCTGCTGGACGTCACGGGCGACCACTGATTCAGAAGCCGCCGTGCGCGGCGAGCCACGCTTCTTCCTCCGGCGACGATGCGCGCCCCAGAATCCGGTTGCGATGCGGATAGCGCCCGAAGCGTCGGATGACGTCCGCGTGCTTCAGCGCGTAGTCGTGGAACGATGCGAGCCCCGTTTCTTCGCGCAGTGTCCCGAAGAGCCGCAGCGACTCGCGCTGGCTCTCGGCCGCTTCGTCGTGCTCGAACGGCATATAGGCGAACGCGCGGGCATCGCCGGCAAAGGCGCGCGGCGTATGGCGATGACAGTTGCGCGAGAACTGGTCGAGCAGCATGAGCGTCGACAACGGCTCGTGGGCCCATTCGGTCAGACCGCCCGCGTGCGCCTCGTCGAGCAGCGCGCCGAAACGCGCGGCGAGCGCCGCATCGAACGCGGGCTTTTTCTTCCACCAGATCTTGCGATCGGTGCCGAACTCCTCCGATCCCGGCGCGCCGAATCAGAAGTCCAGCACGAGCCGGCGCGGGCGCGCGCTTTTCTTTTCGAGCTTCTCGATCCGCAGCGTGCCGATCTCTTCCGTATTGCGAACGTGCGTGCCGCCGCACGGCTGAAGATCGACGCCCTCGATGCGCAGCAGCCGCACGCGTCCGAGGCCCATCGGCGGCTTCACGCTCATCGTGCGCACGAGTTCGGGACGCGCGGCCATTTCGTCATCGGTGATCCATTCGGTGTCGACTGCGTGCGCGCCGCGGATCAGCGCATTCAGCTTCGCTTCCACCTCGTCGCGTTCGATCGGCTCGACGGTCGCGAGATCGAGCCGCGCGTAGTCGGTCGTGATGCTGCATCCGTCCACCGGATACGGCAGCACCGCGCAGATCAGATGGCTCGCCGTGTGCAGACGCATGCGCCGGTAACGCTGCGCCCAGTCGATTTCGGCGACGACCCGGTCGTCGACCGCGAGTTTCGCGAGCGCGGCATCCTGATCCGGCGCGGCGACGTGTATGGCATCGTCGGGCGTCGCGCCTTCGAACTTCGCCTTGCGCGTGTCCGCGATCGCGACGACCGTGCCGTCCGCGAACGTCAGCGTGCCGGCATCGCCCGCCTGTCCGCCGCCGAGCGGATAGAATACGGTCTGATCGAGATGGATGCCCTGTTCGTCGACGGCCGTCACTGTCACGTCGCAGCGCGTGCGGTAGGCGTCCTCGCGAAAGAGTGCGCGTGTGCTCATGGCTCAAGTCCTTCTTCGTATGCGGGATCGAACCGGCATGATGCAGCAGATCCGCGCCCGCTCGCCCGATACAAAACGCCGCGAATCAACCGGGACGGTTGCGCATCCAGTCGGCGGTGTCGCGAAAAACGAGGTCAGAAGCCGTTCGCGCAGCGCCTCGTCGACGCCGATGTCTTCCATCGCCCACGCCATGCAGCGCAGCCACTGGTCGCGCTCGCTCGACGCGATTGCGAACGGCAGATGCCGCGCCCGCAGACGCGGATGCCCGAAGCGGTTGATGTAGTGATCCGGCCCGCCCATCCAGCCGCACAGGAACCAGAAGGTCTTGTCGCGCGAATTGTCGAGCGTCGGCAGATGCAGCGCGCGGATGCCCGCGAATTCCGGTTCGAGATCCATCAGATCGTAGAAACGATCCACCATCGCGCGTACGCGCGCTTCGCCGCCGATCAGTTCGAACGCGGTCGGTTGTGGCGCTTCGTCTGAAGACGCCTGACGTGCTTCGGTCATTGCAGTTGTTCGACGAAAAACTAGGCATCGCGCAGCGATTGCGGCGTCGGGCGCGACAGCACGCGACGCAGGCTCAGCCAGCCGCCGAGGTCCGCGCACGCGATGCCTGTGGCGACGCCGGTCGGTACGAGCCACGGATTGAAATCGATATGGAATTCGAACACGCGCGAAGCCAGCACGTAGCCGATGCCCTGCGCGCCGAGCGCGGCCATCAGCCCGGCCAGCGCGCCGACGGCGACGAATTCCGCGATCTGGACGGAGCGCACCTGCCGGTGCGACGCGCCGATCACGCATGCATTCGTCGCGCGTGCCCGCGAGCGCCGCATACAGCACCAGCACGCCGGCCGCGAGCGTGAACAAAAACAGGAACTGCACCGCGCCGATCACCTGATCGAGCGTACGATGGATCTGCGCGAGGATCGGCGTGACGTCGATGGCCGTGACGTTCGGATACTTCGCGACGAGCCCGTCGATCGTGCACGCCTGTTCGGTCGGCAGATGGACTCGTGATGAAGGTCGCGGGAAAATCGGCGAGCGCGGCGGGCGGCATCAGCACGAAGAAATTCACCTTGAACGAATTCCAGTCGACCTTGCGCTCGCTCGTCACCGGCGCTTCGACCGGAATGCCCGCGACGTCAAAGCGCAGCATGTCGCCGTTCTTCACGCGGATCGTTTCGCGATGCTCTTCGATCGATACCTGCGGCTGGTCGGTCTGGCCGAACCACGCGCCCTGCGTGACGCAGTTGTCGTCCGGCAGGTGCGTCGTGTACGACAGGTTGAATTCGCGATCGACGAGGCGCTTCCCGTCGGCCTTGTCGTAGTTCTCGGGATTGACCGCCCAGCCGTTGATCGACACGAGGCGCGCGCGGATTATCGGCGAGAGCTCGGCGTCGGGCTGGCCGTGCGCGTGCAGATAATCGAGCACGCCCTGGCGCTGGTCCGGCTAGATGTCGATCAGAAACTGGTTCGGCGCATCGAGCGGCATCGCGTCGCGCCAGCCCTTGATCAGATCGTTGCGCGTCATGCCGATCAGAAGCAGGCACATCGGCCGATGCCGAGCGCCGTGATCTGCAGCGCGCTCGATCCGCTGCGCCGTTCCAGCGACGCGAGCGCATACTGCCAGCCGATGCCCGCGCGGCTGCGTTCGCGCCGAACAGCAGGAGAGACCGGCCGTGAACCCGCCCGCGACGATGCCGCCGAGCTTCAGTTCGCCCGCCGCGACGATCAGGAGCGCCGTGAACAGCAGCACGTCGACGCCGTAGACCGCATACGTGACATGCCGCGCATCGCCAATTTCGCGCCGAATCACATGCACGGGCGGCACGCGCGTGAGCGGCAGGATCAGCGGCAGCGCGAAGCCGAGCAGCAGCACGATGCCCATCGCGACGCCCTGCAACGCGGGCCACGCGCTCGCGCGTGGCAGTTCGACATCGACGAGCGAACCGAGCCAGTTCAGCAGCACCAGATGGCCGCTGAAGCCCAGCACGACGCCCGCCCGCGTTGCCGATCACGCCGATCGCCAGAAATTCGTTGAGAAAGAGCGCGCGCAGGGTGCGCTGGCCCGCCGCCAGCAGCGCCGTCAGCACAGCGATAAGAGCGTGAGAAAGTGGCTCACGCGATCGATCGTCTGCCGCACCTGCGGCTGGCCGTCCGACAGCGATTCGNCACGCGGCTGCCGTAGTCGAGCAGGCCGGTCGAAGGGATGTCGNCACGCCCGCCACCGTGAACGTGCGCGTGCCGACCTTAAGCGTGCCGCCGACCGCCGTCGCGAGCGCATCGAGCAGCGCCGGATCGACCTAGACCGTGCCGGGCGCGGGAATGCCGCGCGCGGGCGCGTCCGGACCGTTCGGCGTGCCTGCGATGCGGATCGCGCCGCGCAGCGGATAGCCCGGCGTTACGCCCTTGATCGCCGCGAGCCGCGAGGCCAGCTGCGGTGCAGTCGAGCTGACCATGCTCGGAAAGATCGTGGTGTTCGCAGTGTCGAGACCGAGCGACTTCGCGCGATCGGCGAACGCCGCATCGACCGGATGATCGGCGCGCACGACGAAATCGGCGGCGATCATCTGGCAGCCGTCGTGCGCGAGCCCCTGACGCATGCGATCGGCGAGAAAGCCGACGCTGGACAGGGCCGCGACGGCGAGAATCAGCGCGAGCAACAGTATCGTCAACTCGCCCGCGCGCCAGTCGCGTGCGGTCATGCGCCACGCCTGCCGCACGGTCTGCACGAAACCTAGGGTGATGGTCGGGTGCGCATGCCCCGTTCGATGGACGGCGTGGTCGTTTTTAGCGGCCTGCTCAATCGTGCTTGCTCCGCAATCGGTTCATCGGCCCGTGCGAGCCGGGAAGCATGTGTTTGGCCATGCGCGACACGCCGCCGTGGACGCCGCGTGCGAGCCGCGGCAAGGCCCAGCCCACCGCGACGAGGAACACGATCAGCATGACGAGGAACAGCAGCGGCACGAACATCGCGAGCGCGATGCCGAGCAGCGCGCCGACATCCTCGGTCGCCGATGCCGCCCAGTTCGACAGCGGCTCCTGCGACAGGTTGATGAGCGCGCGCGTGCCCGCCTTCGCGAAATGCGATGCGCCGGCGAGCGTGCCGCCCGCGAGCGCGGCGATGGTCAGCATGGCGGGATCGGCGTGGCCGAGCGATCCGGCGGCGAGCACCGCGCCCGCCGGAATGCGGATCAGCGTATGAACGGCGTCCCAGAGGGAATCGAAGGCCGGAATCTTGTCGGCGAGAAATTCGGCGACGGCGAGCACCGCCGCGACACCGATCACCCACGGCGAGCCGAGCACCGCGAGCGAATCCGGCAGGTGGATCAGTCCCATGCGCTCGAACACGCCTGCGATGAAGACCGCGAGATACAGGCGCAGACCGCTCGCCCATGACAGACCCGCTGCGAGCGAAAGTGATTCAAGCATGGCCGCCTCCTGATGCGCCAGTGACCGGCGATCGCTGCGCCGGCGTGGTCGGTCGCTCGTGAGCGGCCATTTGCCTAGGAACCCGTGAGAACCGGCGCCGCCGCGACATCCCGCGCGCGTCGACGCCTTGATGACACATTGAAACAGATATTGGCCCGGTTCGATCATCGCTCGAATAAGCACTAAAAGAGTGCTCCTGTTGACAAAGCGCGCCGAACCGGGTTGACGTCAGACCATTATATCCACGCAAATGCGCGCGGTGCAGCAAGGCACCAAGCGAATGCCGTTCCCGGTGCGCTTGCGAACGATTGCGCAGGATTGCGCCGTGCGGCGAAACGGCGCGCGACGATCAGCACCGCGCTCACGATGCGCGCCGCCGACACGGCTTCGCCCATGAACACGAAGGCGCCGACCGTGCCGATGCCCGTCCAGACGGCGTAGGCAATGCTGAGCGGCAATTGTGTTTCATCGCCATCGCAAGAAGGATGAAGCTGCCGAGCGCGGTGACGATGGTGAAGACGGACGGTCCGAGCTTAGTGAAACCTTCGGACGATTTGAGACCGGCGGCCCAGGCGACTTCGAGCAGGCCGGCGATGAACAGAAGAATCTAGGATATGGGGGAACTCCCTCGAAAAGTGGGGCTGTCCCCGATGAAAATGCAGCGCGCGCGGACGACCGCGGTCGTCCGCGTGGCCAAAAATAGCCTAAAGTTATAGCAAAGGTGGGATACGCGAGCTGGCGGCACCGTCCGCGTCGCGCGCGCTTCATGATGCGTGCGAATCTGTGTATTAACGTGCCCGAACCAGTCCGACTCGAACCGGCGCTGCGGCCATCCGCACCCGATCACCTGACTGGAACAAGGAGCGTCCATGCACGTCGATGCCGTCCTGCTCTCCCGTTTTCAGTTCGCCTGGGTCGTCGCGTTTCATATCTTACTGCCCGCTTTCACGGTCGGGCTGTCGTGTTTCATCGCGACGCTGAAGTTCAACTGGTGGGTTACCAAGCGCGATGTCTATCGCCGCCTGTCCGCGTTCTGGCTGACGATCTTCGCGGTCTCCTTCGGCATGGGCGTGGTGTCGGGCATCGTGATGCCGTTCCAATTCGGCACCAACTGGAGCCGCTATTCCGACATGACCGCGAATGTCGTCGGCCCGCTGATGGGCTACGAGGTGCTGACGGCGTTCTTCCTCGAATCCGCGTTTCTGGGCATGCTGCTGTTCGGCCGCAAGCTCGTGCCGCAATGGGCACATGTGATGTCGGCGATCTTCGTCGCGGCGGGCACGGTGATCTCCTCGTTCTGGATCCTCGCCGTCAACAGCTGGATGCAGACACCGCGCGGCTATCGCATCCTGCCGGACGGGCGCCTCGAGGTGACGAGCTTCTTCGATGTGATCTTCACGCCATCGTTTCCCTACCGGCTCGGGCATACGGTCAGCGCGTTTCTCGTGNAAGCCGCGTGATGACCAAGATGTCGCTCATTTTCCTCATCATCATGGTGCCGGTGCAGATGATCATCGGCGATGCGCACGGGCTCAACACGCTCCAGCATCAGCCCGCCAAGCTCGCCGCGATGGAAGGCCTGTGGGAATCCGGCACGCGCGTGCCCGCCAATCTCTTCTCGATTCCCGATCAGGACGAAGAGCGCAACCACTTCGAGATTTCCGTGCCGGTGCTCGGCAGCCTCTATCTGACGCACGATCCCAACGGCTACGTGAAGGGCCTGAAGGACTTCCCGCGCGAGGACCAGCCGCCCGTCGAGGTGGTCTTTTTCGCGTTCCACATCATGGTCGGCATCGCGCTGCTGATGTTCGCGCAGGTGCTGTCGGGCATCGTGCTGTTCGCGCGCGGCAAGCTCGAGACCAGCACGCGCTGGCTGCGCTGCGCGACCTTCGGCATGCCGCTCGGCTTCATCGCCGTGATCGCCGGATGGACCACCACCGAAACCGGCCGCCAGCCGTGGACCGTCTATGGCCTGTTGCGCACCCGCGATTCGGTAACGCCCTCGCTCACCGCCGGCGATGTCGGGCTGTCGTGGCTGCTGCTGTACGTGCTCGCCTATCTGGTGATCTTCGGCGCGGGCTTCATCCTGCTGCGGTGGATGGTGCGCGTCGGGCCGGCGGCGGGATCGGATACGCACGAGAGCGAACTGCTCGAACCGAAATCGCGCGCGGCGCGGCCGCTGTCGGCGGCATCCGCGAACGGCACGACGGGACAGGTCGCCGCGAGCGACGACATCGTCCCTCCGCGTCGATAACGAAAAGGAGTCAGGCGATGCTCGATCTCATGCCTCTGTGGGCGGCCATCCTGGCGCTGGCGATGTTCATGTACGTGCTGCTCGACGGCTTTGATTTCGGCGTCAGCATGATGTTTCTGCTGCGCCGCGATCCCGACGAACGCAATCTAATGATCAACTCGGTCGCGCCCGTCTAGGACTTCAACGAGACCTGGCTGATCCTCGTCGGCGGCGGCCTGTTCGCGGTGTTCCCGCTCGCCTTCGCGATCATCGTGCCGGCGGTCTATTTCCCGATTCTCTTCATGCTGCTCGGGTTGATCTTTCGCGGCGTCGCCTTCGAGTTCCGCGAAGTGATCGGCGCGCGCAAGTGGCTGTGGGATGCCACTTTCGGCGTCGGCTCGCTAGTCGCGACCTTCGCGCAGGGCTGCGTGCTCGGCATGTTCGTCCAGGGCTTTCCGATCCAGGGCCGCGAGTATGTGGGCACGAGCTGGAGCTGGGTCGCGCCGTTTCCGCTGCTGGTCGGTATCGGGCTGATCTTCGGCTATGCGCTGCAGGGCACGACCTGGCTCGTGCTCAAGACCGAGGGCGAACTGCAGATGTGGGCACGCCGGATGGCGCGTTTCGCGCTCTTCGGCGTGATCGCGTTCATCGTGCTGATCAGCCTGTGGACGCCGCTCAAGGATGCGCGCATCGCCGCGCGCTGGTTCGGCTTTCCGCAGAGCTTCGCGTTTTCGCCGGTGCCGGTACTGACAGCGCTTCTCGCGTGGACGCTGTGGTCGAGCCTGAACAAGGGCCGCGAGGTCGTGCCCTTCCTTTGTTCGATCGGNCCGCCATCGGTGACGCTATGGGATGCCGCCGCCGCACCGCTCACGCATCAGTTTTTCCTGATCGGCACGATGTTCCTGCTGCCCGTGCTGATGATCTACATTGTCTGGTCGTACTGGGTGTTTCGCGGCAAGGTGCGCGGCGACATGGGCTATCACGCGAAGTGATCAGAGCTTTCCTGCGTCGCCAGCGACAGGATGCGCGCCCACTTGTGCGCCTCGGCGCGATCCTGCATCGGCAAGGTCCATTCGGCGTGATGCGCGTCCTTGACGTCGAGCCGCACCTGCCACGCGCCGCCCGTCTCGGTCGCGCACGCCGCCCCAGTCGTGCTTCAGTTCGTGAGTCCAGTCGCCGTGCTCGCCCTTCGCCAGATTCGGCGCGATCTCGCGGCGGCTCGCGAGCCAGCGCATCACGCCCGCCGCGATCAGCGCGATCACGACGACCGCCGTGCCGATCGCAACCGGCAGCCCGAAATGCGCGTCGATCGTGGTGAAGGACCAGTACGCTCCGTAGATCAGCAGTCCGAGAACGATTAAGGCGACGACGATCGGCATAGCACGCGCGATGAAGAGAGGTTATGGGGTCTTGTGCTTCGCGTTCCTGTCGCGCAACGCCTGCAGCGTATTGGCGACGTGCTTGTCGGGCGACAGACTGGTGTATTCGTAGATGACCTTGCCGTCTGGCGCGATCACATACGACACGCGATTGGCCATGGTGCTCTTCATCGGCATGGACGCGTCGTAGGACTTGATGATCTTCGAGTCGGCATCCGCCGCGACCGGGAACTTGCTGTGGCATTCGCTGACGGAAAACTCCTTGAGCGTATCGATGTTGTCGTGCGACACGCCTATCACGGTCGCGCCTTCGGCCTTGTACTGATCGACCGCCTCGGCGAATTCGTGCGCCTCGATCGTGCAACCCTTGGTGAACGCCGCCGGATAGAAGTACTGCACGACGGGGCCTTTCTTGAGCGCATCCGCGAGCGAGTAGTCGTAGACGTTGCCGCCCAGCGAGGCCTTCGCGGTGAACGCTGGCGCGGCATCGCCCGGCTTGAGCGTCGCGTGGGCGGCGAGCGAGAACGCCGCCGTCGCGGCGGCGGCCACGCAGGTTGCTGCGATTCGTTTCTTCATCCAAACTCCTTGAGCACTGTCGAAAATGGGCCGCCGCGCGCGCCGGATGGAATCATCCGCCCTCGGGACCCTGATCCATCTGCTGCTCGGCGAACCACGCGGCCGCATCGACCTGAAGGTTCGCCAGCATGACGGGCGTGAGCGCGTCGAAACCGGGCATCGCGCGCCGGCTCTCGTCGATGGCGGTCGTATCGCCGCGTTCCGCCGCCTGGGCAATGCCGAGCAGCGCGCCGAGTTCGCCTTCGCCGCCGAGAATGGCGCCGCGGATCGGTCCCGCCAGATGAAGCTTATCCAGAATCTCAGCGGGCTGCATATCCAGCACGACGTGCACGAGCGAAAAGATGCCGGTCATGAACGCGGCATCGGCGAAGGCTTCGTCCAACGGGCGCAGCGTGCGCGCGGCCAGTTCCATGAAGCGCGCGCGTGCCGACCAGTTGCAGCAGCGGATCGGAGCGCCACGGCAGATTGCGGCCTTCCGCATACAGCAGCAGCTGCGTCCAGCGCGTCAGTTGCCGCGTGCCCGCCGCCGCGTTCGACGTGACGCGCTGCGAGCGCGAGGAAGCGCTGCTGCACGCGCTCAATCATGACGCGCTCACCGGCCTCGACAATGCCGCCGCGCTCGAAGCCGCCGTCGAAGCCGAACGCATGCGCACGCAGGCCGCGCTCGTGCTGCTCGATCTCGACGATTACCAGCGCATCAACCGCGCGCTCGGCGACGCCGGCGACGACATGCTGCGCGAGACCGCGCGGCGCATCCAGCACACGGCCGCGCACGGCGAACGCGTCGCGCGCCTCTCCGGCGACGGCTTTGCCGTGCTGCTGCCCGCCGGCACCAGCGCCGAAACGGCGGAGAATCTCGGCCGCCGCCTGCTGACAGCGGTCGCGCAGCCGTACCGGCATCGCGGACAGCACACGCACCTGTCCGCGAGCGTCGGCGTCGCGCTTTATCCCGACGGCAACGTCAGCGACAAGGGCAAGTCCAGGCGCGGCGTCTAGGCGAGCCTGCTGCGCATGGCCGATCACGCGCTCGCCGAGGCCAAGGAGCACGACGGCAACACGCTCGTCTTCCACACGCTCGACGACAATCCCGCCGATGCCGAGCGCCTTAAGCTCGAAGCCGATCTCTACGAAGCCGTGCGCAACGGCGAATTCGCGCTGCACTTCCAGCCGGTCACGAAGATCCGCACCGGCGCGGTCGTCGGCATCGAGGCGATCTTCAAGAGCCTCGGGCTGTCGCGCGCGGTCGTGTTCGTGCGTCAGGCCAATTATGAATTTCAGGGACGGCTCGGGCTCAGCGCGGGCGTCGAGCCGATGAGATGAAGGCGGCAGCGTCGATGGTCGATTTCGCGGCAGCGCTGCGCTGCGTGACGAGTTCGTCGACCATCTTTTCGAGCTTGCCGGTCTCGACCAGCAGCGAAATGTCCTGCGTGCTGACCTGCCAGTTCATCTGCAGCAGCAAGTCGAGCGGCTGATCCTTCACGAACTTGACGAAGGTGCGCAGGTTATCGCTCCACTTGCCGAGCGCGGCGGAAAAGCGCTGCTGCTGCGCGATGGCGGCGGCGTCACCGGTGTCGATGTGCCTGACGAGATCGGCCCGCTCCCGGCCGATGCCGGCGAGCGCCTGGTCGATCTGCGTACCGAGATCGTCGCGTTCCTTCGCGGTGAGCAGCATCTTCTGCGAGCGGCTCGCGCGCAACACGTAGCCGCGCGTTTCCTCCGCCGCCCGGCTCGCGACGACGCCCTGCTCGTAGATCAACTCGGTGGCGCCATGCAGGCGGCTTAGCTGCGTCACCGCGATCGCGCCGATGGCGAGCGTGCCCGCCAGCACGATGCCGAACGCGCCGCGCAGCGAGGTCTTGACGCTCAAACGCCGACGCGACGTGGCAGCGCGCGGTCCCGATGTGCCCTCGTGGGGCAGAAAACCCGCGTCCCACGCAGCGCGGGCAGAAAGGACGATCCCCGATTTTTTGTTCTTCGATGGCACCGCGCTCGTGGCGCGGCACGCCGTATCGCCGGCTTTACGGCAATCGGCGGCGCTTTCTTGATGTCTTTCGATGACTTCAGGCATCCGTTTATACCCGGCCAAAATCCGAAACGTCTGACGATTTAAGCACGATCGTCCGTGTTGCCTGTCCGATTCTCGACAAAGCTTGGCAGGACAACGCGTGCCGGACAGCCTTACACTTCCAGAAATTCAGTTCGTGCATGAATCGCTTGCTGAAAACAATCGACGAAATCGACGAGACAACCGGCCGCCGGCCCTATTCATCATGCAGACAAGTACCACCGAAGGCACGCTGTCGCCCGCCGGCGGCGCGCCCACCGCTTCCTCCCCAACGCCTGCCCCCGCCGTTCAGCGCACCGTGTATTCGGTGCTCGGCGCGATCAGCTTCTCGCATCTGCTGAACGACATGATCCAGTCGCTGATTCTGGCGATCTACCCGATGTTCAAGAGCGAGTTCGCGCTGAGCTTCCGCCAGATCGGCATGATTACGCTGACGTATCAGATCACCGCGTCGCTGTTGCAGCCGCTCGCCGGTCTCTACACTGACAAGCATCCGAAGCCGTACTCGCTGCCGGTCGGCATGGGCTTCACGCTGTCGGGCTTGCTGCTGATGTCGGTCGCCGCGAATTTCGGCACGCTGCTGATCGCGGCGGCACTGGTTGGATGCGGATCGTCGGTGTTCCATCCGGAGTCGTCCCGCGTCGCGCGGATGGCCTCGGGCGGCAAGCACGGCCTCGCGCAGTCGCTGTTTCAGGTCGGCGGCAATGCGGGCTCGTCGCTCGGGCCGCTGCTGGCCGCGCTGATCATCATTCCGCACAGGCAGAAGAGCATCGCGTGGTTTTCGGTGGCGGCGCTGGTCGCGATGTTCGTGCTCGCGAACATCGGCCGCTGGTACAAGCGCCATCCAGCGACGAAGAAAGGCCGCGTGAACGTCGCCGTGCAGACGCTGCCGCGCAACAAGGTCGTCATGGCGATGGGCGTGCTGGGCGTGCTGGTGTTTTCGAAGTACTTCTATCTCGCGAGCATCAACAGCTATTTCACCTTCTATCTGATCGACAAGTTCGGGCTGTCGGTGCAGGCCGTGCAGATCCACCTCTTCGTGTTCCTCGCGGCGGTCGCGGCGGGCACGGTGATCAGCGGTCCGATCGGCGACAAGGTCGGCCGCAAGGCGGTGATCTGGGTATCGATCCTCGGCGTCGCGCCGTTCACGCTGCTGATGCCCTACGCCAATCTATTCTGGACGAGCGTGCTGTCGGTGATCATCGGCCTCGTGCTGGCATCGGCGTTCTCGGCGATTCTCGTCTACGCGACGGAACTGATTCCCGACAAGGTCGGCATGGTCGCGGGCCTGTTCTTCGGCTTCGCGTTCGGCATGGGCGGCGTCGGCGCGGCGGTGCTCGGCGAACTCGCGGATGCCACCAGCGTCGAGTTCGTCTACAAAGTCTGCGCATTCCTGCCGCTGATCGGCGTGCTGACGGTTCTGCTGCCCAAGACGCACGACGAACACGCGAAGGCCTGAGCGGCGCGATCTCCGCGACGAAAGCGTCCTTGTATCGATGCCAGCGCCCGGTTGCGTGTAACCGGGCGTTTTCGTTTGTGCGGCTAATCCGGCGTCAGCGGCAGGTGACGCGCGTGGCGGACGCGCCCGGCTTGCGGTTTGGGACGAAAGCCTCGCAGGACGAAAGGCCGTCGGGCAGTTTGCGGGCAAGCTGGATCGACTCGGGACCGTACATGTGAGCCAGATGCCTGCCTGATTCTCGGCGGGAACGAAGGTCCATTCGAACCTCTTGCCGTCTTTCGCCGCGAAGGTTTCCGGTTTCAGGATGCGCCTGCGCTCCGGCGGCTCGACGGTGATGTCGATGCTCCACACCGGCCAGCGCGTCGCGGCGGACGGCACGCTCCAGCCCTCGGAGATGCCGTCGATGACGGGCGACTGCACGTCGACGTGAAGCGGACACGGACATTGCACGTCGACGTTCACTTCGGCGAGGGCCGTGCGGGAGACTGCGGTATCGCCCGTTGACGAATGTGGCGATCGCGGTACCTATGGGAAGATTAGGTTCGTCGAGCACCCGCCGTCCCTCGCGCCAATGAAAGGTGGCAGGCGCCCGCGCGTAATGCTTGACAAGTTCGACGCATTGGCCGAAACTGAATGGCAGTTCGTTTTCGAGCGCGGCCGCGTCGGCATAGCGGAATGACATTGAGGACCTCGTGAGATGAATGGCGAAATTTAGCGATCCGCATAATATGGCGACGGCATCGTCTATCTGTCTACCACCCGCATTCCATCTCCCCTGCCTTTGCGAGAAATCAATGCCATACGGCAGCATCAATCTGCGCGCCGCGTTCTTACCCTTCGCTCAACGCCGCCTTCACCTGCGCCAGCGTGCTCGCATCCTCGATGGTCGGCAACTCGCCGGGATCTCGACCTTCGGCCAATGCGGCGATCGCACGGCGAAGCAGTTTGCCCGAGCGCGTCTTCGGCAGCATCGTCACGAAAAGCACGCGCGAAGGACGCGCGATTGCGCCGAGTTGCCGGTCGACCGCGCGGCACAATTCCGCTTCCATTGCGGCGCGGCCGTTCGGCGCATCGAGACGA
>JAQFVI010000402.1:19689-19792 GCA_029439495.1 Caballeronia sp. BR6202001590007 | reverse complement strand
GCATCGAGACGATCGGCATCGCGCAGCACGACGGACGCAGCAGCCGCCTGCCCTTTCACGCCGTCCGCGGTGCCGACCACCGCGACTTCCGCGACCGCCGCAT
>JAQFVI010000402.1:19432-19679 GCA_029439495.1 Caballeronia sp. BR6202001590007 | reverse complement strand
CCGCGACCGCCGCATGCGCCGACAAGGCTTCCTCGATTTCGCACGTGCCCAGACGATGCCCCGCCACGTTGATCACGTCGTGGTGCGGCCAAGGATCGACACGTAGCCGTCCTTGTCCCGCACGCCCCAGTCGAAAGTCGAATAGACCACCTGGTTCGGCACGCTCTGCCAGTACGTCTCGGCGAAGCGCCGGTCGTCGTGCCACACGGTCTGCATGCAGCCCGGCGGCAGCGGATAGTCAAGCGCG
>JAQFVI010000402.1:0-19422 GCA_029439495.1 Caballeronia sp. BR6202001590007 | reverse complement strand
CCACGCCCTTCTCGCCCGCTTCGCACGGCTCGCCGGTCGCCTCGTCGTGCACGCTCAGATTGAAGCCCATCGACGGCACGCCCGGCGAACCGAACTTCGACGGCAACGCTTCGATGCCGCGCGGAATCGCGATCATCGGCCAGCGGTTTCCGTCTGCCAGTAAAATTGTCGATGACGGGTTTCTTCAGCGCGCCCTGGATCCATTGCGCGGTCGGCTCGTCGATCGGCTCGCCCGCGAGGAACAGCGTACGCAGGCTCGATAGATCGTACTTCTCCATCAGCGCCGGATCCTATTTCTTGAGCACGCGGATCGCGGTCGGCGCAGTGAACATCAGGTTGATGCCGTATTGCTCGACGAGCCGCCACCAGATGCCGGCGTCGGGACGAACCGGCGTGCCTTCGTACATCACGGTCGTAAGCCCTGCGATCAGCGGCGCATAGATGATGTAGCTGTGCCCGACCACCCAGCCGATATCGGACGCGGTAAACATCGTGTCGCCCGGCGCGCCCTGAAAGATGTGTTCCATCGATACCGCGAGCGCGACCGCATAACCGCCGACGTCGCGCTGCACGCCCTTGGGCTTGCCGGTCGTGCCCGACGTGTACAGCACGTAGGACGGCTCGTTCGATTCGAGCCATTCGCAGGAAACGTGCGCATCGAAGAACTGTTCGCGCAAGGGTTCGTACGCGACCAGATAGCTCACCTGCAGGCGCTCCGGCGCAAGCTGGCGGTCGATCAGCAGCACCTGCGGTACTTTGAATTCGGCGCGCGACAGGCTTCGTCGACGACCGGCGTGTAGTCGATGACCTTGCCCACGCGCGCGCTGGCATCGGCGGTGACGATCAGCGCGGGCTCGGCATCGTCGATGCGCGCGGCAAGATTGGGCGGGGCGCCGCGAAGCCGCCGAACACGACCGAATGAATCGCACCGATGCGCGCGCACGCGAGCATCGCGAACAGCGCTTCGGGGATCATCGGCAGATAGATCACACGCGATCGCCTTTTTTCACATGCAGCGAGCGCATGACGGCCGCCATGCGGTTCACCTCGGCATGCAGCTCGGCATAGGTGAAACGGCGCGCGATGCGTGCGCAGCCAGGCCGCGCGCAGACGCGCATCGTCGGCGGTTTCGTGCGGATCGTGTTCGGCGACGATGACGAACGGCGTCGCGAGCGCGATCAGCCTGCGCAGTTGCGCGCTCCACGCGAACGCATAGCCCGGCCTGACCGCGCGGCGGCGCAGGCGCACCAGCGGAAAGCGGCTCGCGTCGAAGATGCAGTCGTCGAGTTCGCGCGCGGTCGCGTCGCGAAGGGAAAGATCGGCGGCGTTCAGGTGATTCACAGCGGTTGCGGGCTCCAGTGATTGAACGTGGCAACGAGACTCGACCAGCGCGAGCGCCTCGGCACGATGCGTTTCTTCGGCTTCGATGCGCGCGGCGGACGTTGCGGCGCCTTCGCCTGCCCGCGCGGCGATGGCACGCCCGCATCGCGTGCAGCGGACGGTGCGGAATGTGCGGCCGCATCGGCTCTCAACCCGATGACGCGCGGTAATGTCGGTCGTCATATCCATGCCTCCATTCTTGCAGACCATTTTATTGATAATAATTCTCATTTAAAGTGCGAGTAAACGCGAATGGATGCGATATTTCGCAGCAGGAGGCGGCGTGCGCGCCCGTAGGCGCTCAGGCGATAGAAAGGAGGAAGCGCGACACGATGCCCGACGAATACGTCGCGGCGATCGCCGTCAGAAAGTCGACAAACGATGTGGGTGCGGCTGCATCGGCGGTATCGGAGATGGTGCGCACGACCGCGCACGGAATCGCGTGCTCGTAGCAGACCTGCACGAGCGCGGCGCCTTCCATTTCGACGGCGAGCGCATCGGGCAAGGCATCGCGCAAGGCATGCACGGCGTCGTGGCTCGCGATGAACTGGTCGCCGCTGACGATCAGCCCGCGATGCACACACGGCGCCGGCACCGCGAAACGCTCGCCGAGGGCATCGCCGTTCGCGCTGACAAACGCCTGCGCCGCGGAAAAGAGCGCGTCGGACAGCGCGGCATCGGCATCGAACCGGGAACGGTCGAGCAGCGGCACCTCGAAGCGCGGAAAAAGCGGCGATGCATCCAGATCGTGCTGCAGCAGCGCCCGCGCGACGACGATATCGCCGACGCGCACATCGGCATGCACGCCGCCCGCCACGCCCATGAAAACGATGGCATCGACCTCGAACACATGGATCAGCGCGCTCGCAGTGGCCGCCGCCGCGACCTTGCCGACGCGCGCGAGCGTCGCGACCACCGGCACGCCATACGCCGTGCCGACGTGATAATCGCGCGCGCCGAGCGTGATGGTTTCGACCGTGCTGGACTGCCGCATCTGCGCGAGCAGATCGCCCACTTCCTGCGGCAGCGCCGCCATCAGGCCGAGACGCCGCATCGTCATTCGACGGCCTGAAGCTTGGCGACCGCGAGCGCGAGCCACTTCTCGCCGTGGCGCTTGAAGCGCACCTGCGCGCGCGCATCGCTGCCGGAGCCTTCGAGCGCGGTGACGGTGCCTTCGCCGAACTTAGTGTGGAACACCGCCTGGCCGACCTTGAAGCCCGCATCGGCGGCGCGCTGCTCGTTGGCGAACGACAGCAGACGCTCCGGCGCCGATCCGCCGCCGTAGGCCGCGCCGCCCCGCTCTTGCCCCGGGCGCGCGAACCAGTCGCGGCCCCAGCCGGCGTCGTCGACGCGGCCGCCGCCCCAGCGCGCGCCGGGTTCGAGCTTCGGCGTCAGCCACTTGAGCGCGCCTTCTGGCAACTCATCGAAGAAGCGCGAGCGCACATTGTAGTGCGTCTGGCCGTGCAGCATGCGGCTTTGCGCGAACGAGATATAGAGCCGCTCCTTCGCGCGCGTGATCGCGACGTACATCAGGCGGCGCTCTTCTTCGAGTCCATCCGATTCCTGCGCGCTGTTCTCGTGCGGAAACAGACCTTCTTCGAGCCCGGTGATGAACACCGCCGTGAACTCCAGGCCCTTGGCCGCGTGCACGGTCATCAGCTGCACGGCGTCCTGGCCGGCCTGCGCCTGATTGTCGCCCGCCTCCAGCGACGCATGCGACAGGAAGCCGGCAAGCGGCGTCATGGTGTCGGGATTCTGCGCGGGATCCGCGATGCCGGGCGCATCCAGCACCTTGATCTCTCCGTCCTCGCTCACCGCCACGATCTCCGGCGCATTGGTCGCGCCCGGACGCAGCGGAATCGAGCGCGCGGGTGTATCGAGCCCGCAGCCTTCCTCGGACACGAACGCCGCCGCCGCGTTGACCAGTTCCTGCAAGTTTTCGAGGCGGTCCTGGCCTTCGCGCTCGGTTTCGTAGAACGCGGCGAGACCGCTCGCGCGCACGACGTATTCGACCGTTTCCGGCAGGCTCATCTGCTGCGTTTCGGCGCGCATCTTCGCGATCAGCGTCGCGAATGTGCCGAGACTTGTGCCCGCCTTGCCGGTGACGTAAGGCACAGCGGCGGCCATCGAACAGTTGTAGAGCCGCACGGCATCCGCGAGCTGCTCGATGGAACGCGCGCCGATGCCCCGCGTCGGAAAATTGACGACGCGCGCGAACGCGGTGTCGTCGTTCGGATTGTCGATCAGGCGCAGATACGCGAGCGCGTGCTTCACTTCCTGCCGCTCGAAGAAGCGCAGCCCGCCGTACACGCGATACGGAATGCCCGCGTTCACGAGCGTATGTTCGATGGTCCGCGACTGCGCATTGCTCCGGTACAGCACCGCGACTTCGCCGCGCGTCGCACCGGTATTGAGCAGCGCCTTGATTTCCTCGACGATCCAGCCCGCTTCCTGCGAATCCGTTGCGGCCTCGTAGACGCGCACCGACTCGCCGTGCCCCGCGTCCGTGCGCAAGTTCTTGCCGAGCCGCCGCGCGTTGTTCGCGATCAGATGGTTCGCCGCATCGAGGATGTGCCTGTGCGAGCGATAGTTCTGCTCCAGCTTGATCAGGTTGCGCACGCGGAATTCGTGCTCGAAGTCGCGCATGTTGCCGACGTTCGCGCCGCGAAACGCGTAGATCGACTGGTCATCGTCGCCGACCGCGAAGATCGCGTTGTGCTCGCCCGCGAGCATCTTGAGCCACGCGTACTGCAGCTTGTTGGTGTCCTGAAACTCGTCGACGAGAATCTGCCGGAAACGCGCCTGGTAATACGCGCGCAGCGGCACGTTATGCGCGAGCAGCTCGAAGCAGCGCAGCAGCAATTCCGGGAAATCGACCACGCCTTCGCGCTGGCATTGCTGGTCGTAGGCGGCATACAGCTCGATGAACTTGCGGTTGACATCGGTCGCATCGACGTCCTTCGGACGCAGGCCCTGCTCCTTCGCGTTGTTGATGAAGTACTGAAGGTTCTTCGCCGGATACTTTTCGTCGTCGACGTTCAGGCCCTTCATGAGCCGCTTGATGGCCGAAAGCTGATCCACCGTGTCGAGAATCTGGAAGGTCTGCGGCAGGCCGGCGTCGCGGTAATGTGCGCGCAGCATGCGGTTGCACAGGCCGTGGAAGGTGCCGATCCACATGCCGCGCGTGTCGATCGGCAAAAGCGCGGAAAGGCGCGACATCATCTCGCGCGCGGCCTTGTTGGTGAAGGTCACGGCAAGCACGGTCGGCGGCGACGCATAACCCTGCTGGATCAGCCACGCGATGCGCGTGATGAGCACGCGCGTCTTGCCGCTGCCTGCACCCGCGAGAATCAGCGCGGGCTCGTTGGGCAGCGTCACAGCGGCGAGTTGTTCGGGATTCAGGTTCGCGAGCAGGTCGGGCATGAGAAAAGTAAGACAGGAATGCGGCGTGAGGCGGGCCGATCATTATAAGACCGCGCCGATGGCACCGTTCGGACGCCTCCGGGCGAAAACGGCCGGTGCATCGCCCCGAATCTTATAATTGGGGATTCCCCGCATCTTTTTCACGCATTTTTCGGCAGATTCCACAATGAGCGACAGCACGCTTGCGAAGAGCTTCGAACCTCAGACTATCGAGTCTCATTGGGGCCCGGAATGGGAAAAACGCGGCTACTCCGCGCCGACCTTCAAAGAGGGCGCGAAGAATTTCTCCATCCAGTTGCCGCCCCCGAACGTCACCGGCACGCTGCATATGGGCCACGCGTTCAACCAGACCATCATGGATGGCCTCACGCGCTATCACCGCATGCTCGGCGACAACACGCTGTGGGTGCCCGGCACCGACCACGCGGGCATCGCGACGCAGATCGTCGTCGAACGCCAGCTCGACGCCAAGGGCATCTCGCGCTACGACCTCGGCCGCGAAGAATTCCTGAAGCGCGTTTGGGAATGGAAGCAGCATTCCGGCTCGACCATCACGAATCAGGTGCGCCGTCTGGGCACGTCGATCGACTGGTCGCGCGAGTATTTCACGATGGACGACAAGATGTCCGCCGCCGTGCGCGACGTCTTCGTCACGCTCTACAAGCAGGGGCTCATCTATCGTGGCAAACGTCTGGTCAACTGGGACCCGATGCTTGGCACGGCGGTGTCGGATCTCGAAGTGGTCAGCGAGGAAGAAGACGGCAGCCTGTGGCACATCAAGTATCCGTTGCCGGACGGCTCGGAGCATCTGACGGTCGCGACGACGCGTCCGGAAACCATGCTCGGCGACACCGCCGTGATGGTGCATCCGGAGGACGAGCGTTACAAGCATCTGATCGGCACGACGGTGACGCTGCCGCTATGCGACCGCGCGATTCCGGTTATCGCCGACGACTACGTCGATCGCGAGTTCGGCACCGGCGGCGTCAAGGTCACGCCCGCGCACGACTTCAACGACTACGCGGTCGGCCAGCGCCACAAGCTGCCGATGATCGAAATTCTCACGCTCGACGCGAAGATCAACGACAACGCGCCGGAGAAGTATCGCTGCATGGATCGCTTCGAGGCACGCAAGGCCGTCGTCAAGGATCTCGAGGCGCTCGGCCTGTTGGAATCGGTGAAGCCGCACAAGCTGATGGTGCCGCGCGGCGACCGCACCAATGTCGTCATCGAGCCGATGCTCACCGACCAATGGTTCGTCGCGATGAGCAAGGCGGCGCCAGAAGGCACGTTCAATCCGGGCAAGTCGATCACCGAGACGTCGCTCGACGTCGTGCGCAGTAGCAAGATCAAGTTCGTGCCCGAGAACTGGACGACGACCTACTATCAGTGGCTCGAAAACATCCAGGACTGGTGCATCTCGCGTCAGGTGTGGTGGGGCCATCAGATTCCCGCGTGGTACGGCGAGAACGGCGAGATCTTCGTCGCGAAGAGTGAGGAAAAAGCCCGCGCCGAAGCCGACGCGCAAGGCTATCAAGGCGCGCTGCGCCGCGACGACGACGTGCTCGACACCTGGTTCTCGTCCGCGCTCGTGCCGTTCTCGTCGCTCGGCTGGCCGCAGCAGACGAAGGAACTGCAGGCGTTCCTGCCTTCGACGGTGCTGGTGACGGGCTTCGACATCATCTTCTTCTGGGTTGCGCGCATGGTCATGATGACTACGCACTTCACCGGTCAGGTGCCGTTCCACACGGTCTACGTGCACGGCCTCGTGCGCGACGCCGAAGGCCAGAAGATGTCGAAGAGCAAGGGCAATACGCTCGACCCGATCGATATCGTCGACGGCATCGGACTCGAACCGCTCGTCGCCAAGCGCACGACTGGCCTGATGAACTCGAAGGCCACCGCGCAAATCGAGAAGAAGACGCGCAAGGAGTTTCCGGAAGGCATCCCTTCCTTCGGCACGGATGCGCTGCGCTTCACGATGGCGTCGATGGCCACGCTCGGCCGCAACGTCAACTTCGACCTCGCGCGCTGCGAGGGCTATCGCAACTTCTGCAACAAACTCTGGAACGCCACGCGTTTCGTGCTGATGAACTGCGAAGGCCACAACTGCGGCTTCGCGAACCCCGGCGCATGCAAGCCGGGCGATTGCGGCCCCGGCGGCTATACGGACTTCTCGGCGGCGGATCGTTGGATCGTGTCGCTGCTGCAGCGCGTGGAAGCCGAAGTCGAAAAGGGCTTCGCGGACTATCGTTTCGACAATGTCGCGAGCGCGCTTTACAAGTTCGTGTGGGACGAATACTGTGACTGGTATCTCGAACTCGCGAAGGTGCAAATCCAGACCGGCACGCCCGAGCAGCAGACCGCGACGCGCCGCACGTTGCTGCGAGTGCTCGAAACTGTGCTGCGGCTCGCGCATCCGATCATCCCGTTCATTACGGAAGCGTTGTGGCAGAAGGTTGCGCCGCTGACCGACGCTTATCCGGCGGACGCGAAGGAGGGCGAGGTGTCGATCATGACTCGGCCCTACCCGCGCGCCGAGCAGAAAAAGATCGACGATTCGTCAGAACAGTGGGCCGCCGAACTGAAGGCGGTGGTCAATGCATGTCGTAATCTGCGTGGTGAGATGAGCCTATCGCCGGCGGTCAAGGTGCCGCTGCTCGCGCATGGCGATGCCGCACGTCTGGCAACCTTCGCTCCGTATGTCGCGGTGCTCGCCCGTCTTTCCGAAGTGCAGATCATCGACGACGAAGCCGCACTCGATGCACAGGCGCAAGGCACGCCTGTCGCGATCGTGGGCAGCAGCAAGCTGGTGTTGAAAGTCGAGATCGATGTCGCGGCGGAACGCGAGCGTCTCACCAAGGAAGTCGATCGTCTGACTGCTGAAATTGGCAAATGTAATGCGAAACTGGAAAACGAAANATACAAAGCCACTCTCGAGAAGCTTCAGGCCCAATTATTGCGTCTGCCGGTCTGATTCGGGATTCGAAAACGCATGACACCATGTCGGCGTCGCCGATCACGGCGGCAAGGACGTGGCACGGCATGGCTTTCCCATCTGTCTCGACGTTCTACATGATTAAGAGGATCAGGGTTATCACATGCTAAAAGTTACCAAAGCGGTATTCCCCGTCGCAGGTCTGGGCACGCGGTTCCTTCCCGCGACCAAGGCCAGCCCGAAGGAAATGCTGCCAGTCGTGGACAAGCCGCTGATTCAGTACGCGGTCGAAGAAGCGATGGCGGCCAGCATCACCGAAATGATCTTCGTGACGGGCCGCAGCAAGCGCGCCATCGAAGACCACTTCGACAAGTCCTATGAGATCGAGGCGGAACTCGAAGCGCGCGGCAAGGAAAAGCTGCTCAACCTCGTGCGCAGCATCAAGCCGAGCCATGTGGACTGCTTCTACGTGCGTCAGGCCGAAGCGCTCGGTCTCGGCCACGCCGTGCTGTGCGCGGAGAAGCTCGTCGGCGACAACCCGTTCGCCGTGATCCTCGCGGACGACTTGCTGTACGGCAAGCCGCCCGTCATGTCGCAGATGATCGAAGTGTTCGATCACTACCATTCGTCGGTCATCGGCGTCGAAGAGATTCCGCCGCAAGACTCGAAGTCGTACGGCATCATCGACGGCAAGGAATGGGAAGACAACATCTTCAAGCTGTCGGGCATCGTCGAAAAGCCGGAACCGTCGGTGGCGCCATCGAATCTGGGCGTGGTCGGCCGTTACGTGCTCAAGCCGCGCATCTTCGATCACATCCGTGCGCTAAAGCCGGGCGCGGGCGGTGAACTGCAACTGACGGACGCGATTCAATCGCTGCTGTCGGATGAACAGGTCCTCGCCTACAAGTATCACGGCACGCGTTTCGACTGCGGCTCGAAGCTCGGTTACCTGAAGGCGACGGTGGAATTCGCGCTGCGTCACCCGGAAGTGAAGCAGGAATTCGAAGAATATCTGCGTACGCGTTCGCCGATTCTCGAAGGCTGATCACCGTTTCGAATCAGCCTGGCGATAAAAAAGCCCGTCACGATGTGACGGGCTTTTTGTTTTCGACGCGCGCTTGGCGTTACCGGCGGCGCATCAGGAACACGAAAGTCTTTTCCTGCGTTGTCGCCTCGACGATCTCATTGCCGGTCTGTCTCGCGAATGCCGCGAAATCGCGCTGCGAACCCGGATCGGTCGCGAGCACCTTCAGAATCTGCCCGCTCGTCATGTCGGCGAGCGCCTTCTTCGCCCGCAGGATGGGCAGCGGACAGTTGAGTCCGCGCGCATCGACTTCCTTGTGTACTTCCATCACGTTGAACCTTGTATGTGCGCTCTCGAGGGAGGAATTTTAGCGCAGCGGAGGGAGTTGCACCGCCCTTCCCCCCTCATAAGCCTCCCGCAACGCGATCCCGATCCGCGTTGCTTCCCGCGCGTCGTCGAGCGTGAGCCCGGTCGGCGTGCCCTCTGCGAGCGCCGCAACGAACGCCTGTGCCTCGCGCAAAAAAGCATCCTCGAAACGTTCGAAGAACGTCGGCGTACACAGATTGCGGATGCCGTGCGCATCCGCAATCTCCACGCGGTTCGCGTGCGGATTGCGCCCCACCGACAGCGCGCCCGCCGGGCCGATCACTTCTGTCTGCGTATCGTGACCGTGCGCCATCGTGCGCGATGCATACAGCACCGCGATCCGCCCGTCGTCGAACTCGATGGTGCCGACGCCGTTGTCGATGTCGCCGCATGCGCGTAGGCCTTCGTGGACCGCGATGGTCCCCGCTCGCATACACGCGCGTCGCACGCGGATTGCCGAGCAGCCAGCGCGCGAGATCGATGTCGTGCACGCTGCAATCGAGAAACAGTCCGCCCGAAGTCGGCGCGAAGCGCACGAAGAAGCCGTCTGGATCGTTCCGGTCGCAAGTCTGCGAGCGCGCCATGAACGGCCGGCCGATCGCGCCCTGCCCGATGCGCTCAAAGGCATCGCGATAGCTCGCGTCGAAGCGCTGCACGAAGCCGATCATCACCTGTAGATGCGGATAGCACGCGTGTTCCTCGATCACCGCATCGCACTCGGCCAGATCGAGCGACAGCGGCTTCTCGCAGAACACATGCTTGCCCGCGCGTAGCGCGGCGACGATCTGCGCCGCATGCAGCGAGGTCGGCGTGACGAGCCACACGGCATCGAGCGATGCATCGGCAAGCAAGGTCGCGTAGTCGTCGTAAAGCGCGACGCCGGGCAAGGTTCGACGCGCCCAGTCGCGCTCGTCCGGGCAGCGGACTGCACGCAGCCGCGAGCGTCGCACCCGGCACGTACCCGGCGAGATTCTCCGCATGCCGCCGACCCAGCCGTCCGAGCCCGACGATGCCCACGCGCACTGGCTTCATGCGGCCTGCTCCCCGAGCCGCACGATGCGCTTCTCGCGCCACGATACCGTCGCGGCTTCTCGAGCGCTTTCAGGCCATCGTCAACGGTGGTGCGCACGGGCTTGCCCTCGTCGATCGCGGCGAAGAAATACGCGATCTCGGCCGCATACGCCGCGCGATAATGCTCGAGAAAGAACGCTTCGGGCACGTCGGTCGAGACGGCCGTCTTCGAATACGTGGTGACTTCGGTCGGCCGCACATTGCCCGCCTGCAACATGCCGAGACTGCCGAGCAATTCGAAGCGCTGATCGTAGCCATAAGCCGCGCGCCGCGCCGTATTGATCTGGCACAGCCGTCCGCGCTTCGTGCGTATCGTGACCGCGGTCGAATCGATGTCGCCCGCTTCCGCGATCGCCGGATCGGAGAGGCAACAGCCGGTCGCGTGCAGCGTGTCGGCTTCGTCGTCGAGCATCCAACGGAAGATGTCGAAGTCGTGGATCAGCATGTCCTTGAAGATGCCGCCCGAATGACGGATGTAGTCGATCGGCGGCGCACCAGGATCGCGGTTCGTGACGACGAGCATTTCGGGGTCGCCGATTTCGCCCGCGTCGACGCGCGCCTTCAGCGCCGAGAAGGTCGGATCGAAGCGCCGCTGGAAACCGATCATGCAGACGACGTCCGCTCGACGCACCGCGTCCGCGCAAGCGCGCGTACGATCGAGCGTCAGATCGACGGGCTTCTCGCAGAACACATGCTTGCGCTGCACCGCCGACGCCATTATCAGTTCCGCATGCGTGTCCGTGCTCGAACAGACGACGGTCGCGCCGATCGAGGCGTCGCCGAGTGCGCCGTCGACATCCGCGACCTGCGCGCCATGCCGCGCCGCGAGCGCGGATGCCGCTTCGCGATTCACGTCAACCACGTACCTGAGCCGCACGCCCGGCTGCCGCGCAAGATTGGCCGCATGGATCCTGCCGATGTGTCCCGCGCCGAACACCGCCACCTCAATCGTCATAGCCACCTGTCTCCTTGTGTTCTTCGACGTTCAGTTCGAGCCGGTACGCGAGCGCGATGAAAAGCGCCTGGCACAGGCAGATGGTGCTCGTGAGCGAACGGAACGCGAACGCCCTGCCTTCCTTCACGAACAGGTTCGCGCTCGCATGGCGTGCGAGCGGAGAAAGCTGGCTGTCGGTGACGACGAGCGTCTTCGCGCCCTGATGCTGCGCCGCGCGCACGCAGTACACGCAGTAATTCGTCTCCTTGCCGTAGAGCGCGAAGCTGATGGCGATCAGCACGTCGCCTTTCTTCACGCTGCGAATCTGCTCGCGGAACATGCCGCCGAAGCCCGAGACGAGATGCACGCGCTTCTTCGTATGCTGCAACGCATAGACGATGTGGCTCGCCACCGCGAACGAGCGGCGCACGCCGATCACGTAAATGTTCTCCGCCTGCGAGAGCATGTCGACGGCCGCTTCGAACTGGTCGTCGTCGAGGCCGGCCTCGAGTTCGTCAAGACCCGCGCGGCTCGCCGCGGTGGACTCGCGCGCGGCCGACACGCCCGAGGCGGCGCCCGCCTTCTCGTCGATCAGCCTGCGAATGCGCTGCTGATAGCTCTGCTGCGAGCCGTTGCCGCCAGTGTAGGCCTGCCGGAACACGGCCTGCAGATCCGAAAAGCCCGAGAAACCGAAGCGCTGCGCGAAGCGCACGACCGCCGACGGATGTACCCCGCACGATGCGGCGATGTCGCTCGTGCGGTCCATCATCACGCTCTGGCGATGCTGTTCGATGTAGGTCGCGACGCTCTTCAACTGGCGCGGCAGCGCGTCGTACGCATCCGCGATGCGCTGCATCAGTTCATCGACGCCCTGCGCGTCGGTGCTCGTGTCGTCCATTGCATGGCTCATGTTCTCGCGCCCGGGCCGCGCGCCGTGCCACCGATTATAGGAACGGTAAAAGCAAATTGGAATGTATTTTCCATTTTTATCACCGATAAACTTCCTATTGCACACACCGGAAAACTGATCTATTCTGTTTTCGAGCACGGCATCCGCGGCTTCGCTGCAGACCAAGACTTCGCACATCGAATGGCGAGCCGCGCTCGGCAGCACATCACACCAAACAACAACCGAGGTGGAGACAATGACCCTTTGCAACAGTCGGGCCGCGCTGCGCGCGTGGGTGGTGGCGGCGGCGCTCTGCAATGCCGCGTTGATGAGCGCGCCCGCGCATGCCGCGCCGGACGCCAGGTTCGTGCTGATCAGCCACGCGCCGGATTCGGACTCGTGGTAGAATGTGATCAAGAACGCGATGAAGCAGGCGGACGAAGACTTCAACGTGCAGACCGATTACCGCAATCCGCCCAACGGCGACATCGCGGACATGGCGCGCCTGATCGAACAGGCGGCGGCACGCAACTACGACGGCGTCATCACCACCATCGCGGATTACGACGTGCTGAAGAGTTCCATCGGCAAGGTGACGGCCAAGAAGATTCCGCTCGTGACGATCAACTCCGGCACCGAGGAACAGAGCGCGCAACTCGGCGCGATAATGCACGTCGGCCAGCCGGAATATGTCGCGGGCAAAGCCGCCGGCGAAAAGGCCAAGGCCGCGGGCATCAAGTCCTTCCTGTGCGTGAATCACCTCGCGACCAACACGAGACCAACACGATGTCGTTCGACCGCTGCCGCGGTTTCGCGGATGCGATCGGCGTCGACTACAAGGCCGCGACGCTCGACTCGGGACAGGATCCGACCGAGATTCAATCGAAGGTGTCGGCGTTTTTGCGCAATCATCTCGACACGCAGGCGATCCTGACGCTCGGGCCGACGCCCGCCTCCGCGACGCTCAAGGCCGTCGCGCAAATGGGCCTGCAAAAGAAGATCTATTTCGCGACCTTCGACTTCTCCGACGACATCGCCAAGGCGATCAAGGACGTCAAGGACGGCACGATCAAGTTCGCCATCGATCAGCAGCCGTACCTGCAAAGCGACATTCCCGTCGCCGTGCTCGCGATCGTGAAGAAGGAGCACACGACCGATCCCGTGAAGATCCGCCAGATCCTCAAAGCGAATCCGAAGTTCAAGGAGCGTCTCGCGACCTTACTTACTTACTTATATGGCCTGCAGCCCTCGTATGGACCGAAGAACATCCGCTCGGGTCCGAGCTTCATCACCCAGGAAAACCTCGACAAGGTGGTAAAGTACGCTGGTCAGTACCGCTGATCGCGNCGCGCATTGCCGCTCGAACATCCGCACCCAACCGAAGGAGCCGTCATGGGCGTCGCCGGCAAGCACTATCCTCCTCACGCGAACGCTCCTCACGCGAACGCACCGCAAAACGACGCCGATGCGCCCGGCCAGCCGAAGTCCGCGGACGAACGCGTGCGGCGCACGTCGTGGTTCGGTCACTTGCTGAATCGCCCGGAATTCGCGGCCATTTCCGGCACGGTGCTGGTGTTTGCCGTGTTCGGCTTCGGCGCGGGTTCGTCGGGTATGTTCAATCTCGACGGCGTGATGAACTGGTCGCAGGTCGCCGCCTATCTCGGCCTGCTCTCGGTCGGCGTGTGCCTGTTGATGATCGCGGGCGAGTTCGACCTGTCGATCGGCTCGATGATCGGTTTCGCGGGCATGATGGTGGCGCTGCCGTCAGTCTATTTCCACTGGCCGATCTCGGCGGCGATTCTGTTCGCCTTTGTCATGTCGATGCTGCTCGGCACGCTCAACGGCTATCTCGTGATGCGCACGCGCCTGCCGTCCTTCATCGTGACGCTCGCGTTTCTGTTCATCCTGCGCGGCCTGACGCTCGCGCTGTCGATCATGTTCGCGGATCGCACAATCGTGTCCGGCGTCGGCGATCTCGCGCGGAACGATCCCGTCGCTAATGCGCTCTTTCACGACGTCGCGCTGCACGGCTTCTTCACCTGGCTCGCGCATATGGGCATCGGCAAGCTGCTCGACAGCGGCGAGCCGCTCGTGCCGAGCACCCCGAAGGTCATCATCTGGTGGTTCGCGCTCGCGGCGATCTGCGCGTTTGTGCTCGCGAAGACGCGTTACGGCAACTGGATCCTCGCCGTCGGCGGCGATGCGAATACCGCAAAGAACGTCGGCGTGCCGGTGAGGCGCGTGAAGATCTCGCTGTTCGTGCTGACCGCGTTCTGCTCGTGCCTGTTCGCCGTGCTGCAGGTGAGCGACATCGGTTCGGCCGCCGCCGATCGCGGCCTGCAGAAGGAATTCGAGGCGATCATCGCGGCCGTCATCGGCGGGACCCTGCTCACCGGCGGCTACGACTCGGTGATCGGCGCATGCTTCGGCACGCTGATCTTCGGCGTGGTGCAGATCGGCATCACCTACACCAATGTCAGTTCGGACTGGTTCCGCGTATTCCTTGGCGTGATGCTGCTGATCGCCGTGCTGTTCAACCACTATGTGCGGCACCGCGTGTCGCAGGCACAAAGCGCACCGAGCACCGAGCAACGACCATGAACAACGACACGATCCTCGCACTGGAAAACGTCAGCAAGTACTTCGGCAAGGTAATCGCGCTGAACGGCGTGACCCTGCGGTTCAGGCGCGGCGAAGTGCACTGCCTGCTCGGCGACAACGACGCGGGCAAATCCACGCTCATCAAAACGCTGGCGGGCGTGCACCAGCTTTCTTCCGGCGACTATCTGGTCGACGGCGCCCGTGCATTTCGACTCGCCGAAAGAAGCACTCGACCTCGGCATCGCGACCGTTTATCAGGATCTCGCGCTCGTGCCCTTGCTATCGGTCGCGCGCAACTTCTTCATGGGACACGAGCCGCAGAAGAAGCGCTTCGGCCTCTTCAGCATGATGGACCTCGATCTCGCCGCCGAGACCGCGCGCGCGAAGCTCGGGGGAAATGGGCATCAACGTACGCGATGCGCATCAGCCCATCGGCACGATGTCCGGCGGCGAAAAGCAGTACACGATGTCCGGCGGCGAAAAGCAGTATCTCGCGATCGCGCACGCGATCCACTTCGGCGCGCGCGTGCTGATTCTCGACGAGCCGACCGCCACGCTCGGCGTCAAGCAGAGCTTCAACGTGCTGAAGCTGATTCACAAGGCCCGCGAAAAAGGCATCTCCGTGATTTTCATTACGCATAACGTGCACCACACCTATCCGATCGGCGATTCCTTCACGCTGTCAATCGCGGCCGTTCAATGAGTTCCTTCACGAAAGAAACCATCGGCAAGAACGAAGTGCTCGACATGATGGCGGGCGACGCCGAAATGCAGCAGATGATGAGCGAACTCGAAGGCGCGACGATCTGAGGACGCCACGACATGCCAACCCACGCTTCCTCCCGCTTCGCGCCGGACCGCACGCGCGACATCGTGTGCCTCGGCCAGCTCGCCGTCGATCTCTATGCGCAGCAGGTCGGCGCGCGGCTCGAAGACGTGTCGACGTTCGCGAAGTATCTCGGCGGATCGTCGGCGAACATCGCCTTCGGATGTGCGCGGCTTGGCCTGAACGCATCGATGCTCGCGCGCGTGGGTAACGATCACATGGGCCGCTTTCTCGTCGAGACGTTGCAGCGCGAGGGCTGCAACGTGAGTCATGTGCGCGTCGATCATGAGCGCCTCACCGCGCTCGTGCTGCTCGGCTTCGAAGATCGCGACACCTTTCCGCTCGTGTTCTATCGCGAGAACTGCGCGGACATGGCCGTCGACGAAAGCGCCTTCGACGAGGCTTATATCGCGTCGTCGAAGGCGCTGCTGATCACCGGCACCCACTTCTCGACCGCGCAGGTGAACCGCACGAGCCGCCGCGCGCTCGACTGCGCGCGGCGCAACGACGTGCGCACGATTCTCGACATCGACTATCGGCCCGTGTTGTGGGGACTCACCGGCAAGGCCGACGGCGAGACGCACTTCATCGCGAACCAAGGCGTCACCGCGCATTTGCAGCGCATTCTGCCGATGATGGATCTCGTCATCGGCACCGAGTAAGAGTTTCGCATCGCCGGTGGGCGGGACGATCTCGTCGACGCGCTGAAGAAGGTGCGCGAAGCGAGCGCCACGACGCTCGTCGTCAAGCGCGGGCCGCTCGGCTGTTCGATCGTCGAAGGCGCGGTGCCCGCTTGCATTGACGACGCGCCCGTCACCGAGATGCGATCGGCGAGCCGGAACACTGCGTCCATGTCGTGTTCGATTACGAGCACGGTGCGGTCGCGCAGGATCGCGCGTATCGAGGCGAGCGAGCGCTGTTCCGCGTAAGTGAGCAGCCCCGCGAGATCGTCCGCGCGCGGTCAGGCCGATAGCGTCGAGCATCGCACGCGCCTTGTCGTCGATGACGCGCGAACGGAACCAGCGGTCGCGCAGGCGCGAGGACGACGCGCCGAGCGCGGCGCATCGCAGGTTGTCGAAGACGGAAAGATTCGCGAACACGCTGGTCGTCTGGAAGCTGCGCACGAGCACGCGACTCACGCGCGGCGGTGTCGCGTTCGTGATGTCGAGGCCATGCGCGAGCACGCGTCCTTCGTTCGGGCGGAGGCGTCCCGAGATGGTGTCGAAGAGCGTCGATTTGCCCGTGCCGTTCGGACCGATCAGCGCATGACGCTCGCCCGCTTGCACGCGCAGATCGACGCCGCGCAAAACGGATGTCGCGCCGTAGCGCTTGACGATGCCGCGAAGCTCGAGCGCGGCCGTCATCGCGTCGCGCTCCGCACGCGCGCGAGCACGATGTTGAGCACGACGCCGACCATGATGCACGGCACCGCGATCAGCCAGTCGCGCAAGCCCGGCGTGCCCGCATAGAGCGATTCCACGAGCGTGACCGCTGCTACGCCCCACGGCACGATGCTGAGTGCCCCCAGATCGCCTCCCGCCCGGCGAGGCCCGCGACACCGTCCGGCGCCATGACCACGACCCAGCGAAGAAGAGCCCGAGATACATCGGCCACGCGGCCATGACGCTTGCGACGGCCACGCTGAAGAAGGTCAGCAGCACCGCGCCGATCACCGGGCCGAAGAACGTGCCCGCGCCGCCGATCACGGTGGCAACGAGCGCGCGAGTCCGACGCTTTCCGACGATACCAGTTCGACGTTGATAAGCGACAGCACGCCCGCGATGCCCGCAAAAAACGCCGACACGCATAGCATCGAGAAGCGCACGCGGCGCGGCGCGAAGCCGATGGCGGCCGTGCATGCGGGGTTGTCGCGCACGGTGTTGGCGAGGCGGCACATCGGCGTGTGCGAGAACGCGAACATCGCGATGCAGGCGACGACGCACCAGCAAGCGATCAGCGCATACGCCTGCCGCGACGGTCCAAAGGTGAGCGAGAAGAACGCCGGTCCGCTCGCGCGATCGATCATCACGCCGCCCTCGCCGCCGAACCATCCGGGCACGAGCCACACGCTCGCCGCGACGAGTTCGCCGATGCCGAGCGTGATCAATCGCGAGCACGGTACCGCCGCGTTGCGTGGAGATCGAACCGAACACGACCGCGGCGGCGAACGCGCCGAGTCCCGCATAGACCGCGTGACCGAACGATAGCAGGCCGGTCTCGCCGAGCAGCAGGCTGTACGAGAGCGCGAAGACGACGAGCGTCGCCGTTTGCGCAAGATACGCGAGCAGCCACGACTGATCGAAGAAGATCGGCGGTAGCGCGAGCGCGTCGCCAACATCGCGACGAGCACGAGATACGGCAGCACCGGCGCGAGTTGCGNTGCTGCCCGCCGATGCCGTCGCGCCGACCGCGAAGGTCTGCACGCAGCCGACCAGTAGCGACGCGATCAGCGCGCCCGACAGCGAGCCGATGCCGCCGAGCACGACGACGACGAACACGATCGGACCCATCGCGTCGGCCATACCGGGTTCGACGACGGACAGCGGCGCCGCGATCACGCCCGCCAGCGCGGCGAGCACGGTGCCGATGGCGAACACGGCGGTGAACACACGCAGCACGTCATGGCCGAGCGTTTCGACGATCGACGGATGCGTGAGCGCCGCACGCACGATCAGTCCGGTCTTCGACGTGCGCAGCTTCGACGTGCGCAGGACGAGCCAGAGCGCAGCGAGCGTGACGAGCGCGAGCATCATCATGAAGGCGCGGTAGCGCGAGAAGGCCGCGCCGAACACGCTGAAGAGCGGACCGTCGAGGACCGGCGGAACGGTCGCCGCGATCGGTCCGAGTCCCCAGACGAGCTTCACCGTTTCGCCGATGACGATGGCCGCGCCGAAGGTCAGCAGCATCTCGGCGAGCGCGCCACAACAGCGATCGCTCGAAGATCGCCCCGCATGCGCCGGCGATGAGCGGCGCAGCGACGAGCGCGAACCAGAAGCCACCGCGCGACGCGAGCGCCTGTCCGGCATACGCGCCGAGCATGTAGAAGCTCGCATGCGCGAAGTTGAGCACGCCGAGCACCGAGAAGATCAGCGTGAGGCCCGCGGACAGCAGGAACAGCAGCAAGCCGACGCTGATACCGTTGAGCAGGCTGACGCCGATCCACTGAAGCAAGGCGGATCCTAACCGGCTGCGAGCGGGACGGCGCGTGGCGCGTCCACGTAGACATGCACGAAATGCCCTTGCGCGGCGGCTTCGCGGGCGTCTTGCGCGAAGATGGCGACTTCGTAGCGCACGCTCGTCGTGCCGAGCCTGGCGACGCGCAGGCCGGCTTCGATGGGTTCGGGGAACACGAGCGGCGCGAAGAAATTGCAGTGCGTTTCGACGACGAGCCCGATGGTTTCGCCGGCCGAGAAATCGAGCACGCCCGCGCGCAGCAGGTACTCGTTGACGACCATATCGAAGTGCTGTAGTAGACGACGTTATTGACGTGCCCGTAGACGTCGTTATCCGACCAGCGCGTGCTGATCGCGAGGAAGTGCGGATAATCTGCGCTCGTGGCCGCAACGGGTTTGCTCATGGATCGATGCGATGGTCCTTGGCTGATCGAAACAGGCGGCTGTCATGCGTGCGGCGCGGTGAGCGCGAGCGAGTTCGCGGCGGTGCCGTTGAAGACGAAGAACACTTCGCAATCGGTCTGGAACAGATCGCGGATGCGATCGCACACTTTTGCGGTCCATGAGTCGTCGCCGTAGGCGGGCTCGTGGTCGCTCGTGTTGGCCTCGACGAGGGCTGCCAGCGCTTCTGGGCAGATGCCGGCGTAATTGTCGGAGGCGAAGTGTTCGGTTGCATCTTTCTGATGTGGCATGTTCTTGGCGTTTTTTGGTTTTCGCTTGGGCGTATTTTAGCTTCGTGCCTGCGGCTGCTGGTTTCTTGCCTTTTACTTTCAGTAGTCGCTTTCCCGGCGGGGGGG